>NZ_CP121668.1:7858937-8179177 GCF_029714425.1 Bradyrhizobium sp. CB2312
ATAGCGGCTGCGGTCACCTTACGCTCCCGATCAATCGCCTTCACGCAAGCACATCCGCGACGACCGCTTTCGCGACATCCCGTACATCGGTCGGCTTGAGCCGCACCTGCAATCCGCGCTGGCCGCCATTGAGATAGACCAGATCATGCGCGAGCGCGCTCTGCTCGATCACGGTGCCAACCTGCTTGCGCTGCCCGAACGGGCTGATGCCACCGACCTTGTAGCCGGTGACGCGCTCGGCCTCCGGCGGCTTCATCATCTGCGCCGACTTGCCGCCCACGGCCGCGGCGAGCTTCTTCATCGAGACTTCCTGGTCGGACGGAACGATTACGCAGACCGGCTTGCCGTCGACCAGCGCCATCAGCGTCTTCAACACGCGCGCGGGGTCCTCCCCGAGCGCGGATGCGGCCTGCAGCCCGATGCTCTCGGCATCAGGATCGTAGTCGTAGGCGTGGACGGTGAAGGCGACGCCGGCGGCTGTGAGCGCGCGTGTGGCAGGGGTAACTTTGGACATGGCCCACGTTTACCACCGTCATTGCCAGGAGCGAAGCGACGAAGCAAGCCAGGATGCCGCCGCCGCGACTGTCTGGATTGCTTCGCTTCGCTCGCAATGACGGTGTGGGCGCAGATAAGCGCCACACCCTCGGTGTCATCGCCCGGCTTGACCGGGCGATCCAGTACTCCGAGCCGGTTATCGCTCAATCGATGGGCCGCGGCGTACTGGATGCCCCGCCTTCGCGGGGCATGACAGCGGAGTTTGGCGCGCTATGAACTCCGCCGAGAGAAACCCTACTCCGCCGCGTCCCGCATCTCGGCGCGCTCGGCTCTTGCCGCGCAGAACTTGAACTCGGGGATCTTGCCGAACGGATCGAGCGCCGGGTTGGTCAAGAGGTTCGCGGCCGCCTCGGCATAGCAGAACGGCATGAACACCATGTTCTCCGGCACGTCGCGGTCGGAGCGGACCTTGACCTCGACGGCACCGCGGCGGGTCTCGAGGCGAATGAAATCGCCCGGCGCGAGCTTCTTCCTGCGCATGTCCTTTGGCGACATGAACGCCACTGCCTCCGGCTCGATCTGATCGAGCACCTGGGCACGGCGCGTCATCGAGCCGGTGTGCCAGTGCTCCAGCACGCGGCCGGTCGAGAGCACCATCGGATATTCGGCGTCGGGCAATTCATCCGGCGGGATGACCTTGGCCGGCACGATCTTGCCGCGGCCGCTCGCGGTCGGGAAGCCCGTGGTGAAGATGATCTCGTTGCCGGGCTTGTTCGGATCGTCGGCCGGATAGGTGACGGCGCCTTCGCGCACCAGCCGTTCCCAGCTGATGTTCTTGAGCGACGGCATCAGCTCCGCCATCTCGGTATAGACGTCACCGGCGCCCGAATAATTCCACGGCAGGCCCATCCGCTTGCCGATCTCCTGGATGATCCAGAGATCCTGCCGCGCGTCGCCCGGCGGCTTGATCACCTGACGCGCGAGCTGCACGCGGCGATCAGTGTTGGTGAAGGAGCCCTCCTTCTCGGCGAAGGCCGAGGCCGGCAGGATGACGTCGGCGTGGAACGCAGTCTCGGTGACGAAGAGATCCTGCACCACGAGATGATCGAGCATCGCGAGCGCCTGTCGCGCGTGCTGGAGATCGGGATCGGACATCGCGGGGTTCTCGCCCTCGATATACATGCCCGTGATCTCGCCGGCGTGGATCGCGTTCATGATCTCGACCACGGTCAGGCCGCGGACGGGATCGAGATCCTGGCCCCACAGCTTCTCGAACGCGCCGCGCATGTCGTCGCGGCCGACCGGCTGATAGTCCGGCAGGAACATCGGGATCAGGCCCGCGTCGGACGCTCCTTGCACGTTGTTCTGGCCGCGCAGCGGATGCAGGCCGGTGCCGGGACGGCCGACCTGACCGGTGATCAGCGCGAGCGCAATCAGGCAGCGTGCATTGTCGGTACCGTGAACGTGCTGGCTGATGCCCATGCCCCAGAAGATGATCGACGATTTTGCCCGCGCATAGGTGCGCGCGGCCTCGCGCAGCGTCTGCGCCGGGATGCCGCAGATCGGCTCCATCTTCTCCGGCGTGAACTCCTTGATCTTCTCCTTGAGGTCCTCGAACCCCTCGGTGTAGCCGGCGATGTACTGGTCGTCGGTCAGGCCCTCGGTGATGATCGTGTTGATCATCGCGTTCAGCATGGCAACGTCGGAGCCGGGCTTGAACTGCAGATGCTTGGTCGCATGGCGCGACAGCGTCTGCCGGCGCGGATCCATCACGAACAGCTTTGCGCCGTTCTGCTTGACGGCGTTCTTGATGAAGGTCGCGGCGACCGGATGGTTCACGGTCGGGTTGGCGCCGATCACCCAGATCACCTCGGCATCCATCGCCGCCGAGAACGGCGCCGACACCGCGCCCGAGCTCAGGCCCTCGAACAGCGCCGCCACCGACGAGGCGTGGCACAGACGCGTGCAATGGTCGACATTGTTCGAACCAAAGCCGGTGCGCACCAGCTTCTGGAACAGATAGGCCTCTTCGTTCGAGCCCTTGGCCGAGCCGAAGCCGGCCAGCGCCTTCACGCCCTTCTCGTCGCGGATCTTGACGAGGCCCTTGGCGGCGATGTCGAGCGCCTCTTCCCAGCTCGCCTCGCGGAAATGCGTGAAGGGATTGGCGGGATCGACCTGGTCGTTGGAATCCTTCTTCGCATTCGGCAGCCGCACCAGCGGCTTGGTCAGGCGATGCGGATGGTGGATGTAGTCGAAGCCGAAGCGGCCCTTCACACAAAGACGGTTGTGATTGGCCGGGCCATCGCGCCCTTCCGCATAGATCACCTTCTCGTCCTTGACCTCATAGGTGACCTGACAGCCGACGCCGCAGAACGGGCAGAGCGAATCCACCTTCCGGTCGGCGTAGGTGACGCGGGTCTGCTTGTCGTCCAGCATCACGGCCGGCATCAGCGCGCCGGTCGGGCAGGCCTGCACGCATTCGCCGCAGGCGACGCAGGTGGACTCGCCCATGGGATCGTCGAAGTCGAACACGATTTTGGAATCGTGATTACGATAAGCCATGCCGATGACGTCGTTGACCTGGACCTCGCGGCAGGCGCGCACGCACAGGCCGCACTGAATGCAGGCATCGAGATTGACGCGCATCGCCGGATGGCTGGCATCGGTCTCCCAGCGCTCGGCGGCGGGGAAGCGGCTTTCGGTAACGCCCGTGGTCTCGGCCCAGTGCCAGAACTTCGAATCCGGATCGTGGCTGGTCTCGCGCGCCGGCTGGTCGGCGACCAGCAGCTCCATCACCATCTTCTGCGCAGCCGTTGCGCGCGCGGATTCGGTCTTCACCTTCATGCCGACCGACGGCGTGCGCTTGCACGACGCAGCCAGCACGCGCTCGCCCTCGATCTCGACCATGCAGGCGCGGCAATTGCCGTCGGGGCGATAGTCGGGCGCCGGCGAATAGCAGAGATGCGGGATGTCGCGGCCCTGGCGTTTTGCGACCTGCCAGATGGTCTCGCCGGGCTTGGCCTCGACCTGCTTGCCGTCGAGCTCGAACGTAATTTTCGTCATTCGGCCGCTTCCTTGAACTCGTCAGGGAAATACTTGATCACGGAGCTGAGCGGATTCGATGCCGCCTGTCCGAGCCCGCAGATCGAGGCATCGCGCATCGCCTGGCTCAATTCTTCCAGCAGAGCACGGTTCCAGACCGGCTTCTGCATCAGCAGCGCCGCCTTCTGGGTTCCGACCCGGCATGGCGTGCACTGGCCGCAGCTCTCGTCCTCGAAGAACTTCATCAGGTTCAATGCTGCCGCGCGCACGCTGTCCTTCTGCGACAGGATCACGATCGCGGCCGAGCCGATGAAGCAGCCGTATTTTTCCAGCGTGCCGAAATCGAGCGGAATGTCGTCCATCGACGCCGGCAGGATGCCGCCGGAGGCGCCGCCCGGCAGGTACGCATAGAACTGATGGCCGTCGGCCATGCCGCCGCAATATTCGTCGATCAGCTCGCGCACGGTGATGCCCGCGGGCGCGAGCTTCATGCCGGGATTTTTCACGCGGCCCGAGACCGAGAAGCTGCGCAGGCCGTGCCGCTCATGGCGGCCATGGCCCTTCCACCAGTCGGCACCCTTCTCGACGATGTCGCGTACCCACCACAGCGTCTCGATATTGTTGATCAGCGTCGGCAGGCCGAACAGGCCGACCTGGAACGGATAGGGCGGCTTGTGCCTGGGCAGGCCGCGCTTGCCCTCGATGCTTTCCAGCAGCGAGGATTCCTCGCCGCAGATGTAGGCACCGGCGCCGCGGCGCATGTGCAGCGTCGGGCCACCCGGCGGAAGCTTTGCGATCTCGCGCTCCAAAATCTCGCGCGAGGCCGGATATTCGTCACGCAGATAGATGTAGACGTCGGACGCCTGCACCACATGCGCGCCGATCAGCATGCCCTCGATGAAGCGGTGCGGATCGGTTTCGAGATAATAGCGGTCCTTGAACGTGCCGGGCTCGCCCTCGTCGCCGTTGATCGCCATCAGCCGCGGACCGGGCTCACCCAGCACCGCGCGCCATTTGCGCCCGGTGGGGAAGCCGGCGCCGCCGAGGCCGCGCAGCGAGGCGTCGTCGAGCGCCTTCAGCAGATCGTCCTTCGACAATTCGCCGGAGCGCACGCGATTGAGCAGCTTGTACCCGCCGCCGGCGACATAGGCGTCATAGTCGATATAATCAGGCAAATGCGCGTGGGTGTCATCGGCCTTCGCGGCCGCCATCACATTGGCGACGGTCGCATGATCGACGAAGTTGTGGCCGACCTCAGCCGCCGGCGCGGTATCGCAGCGGCCGACGCAGGGCGCGCGCACGACGCGGATGCCGGGACCCGAGGCATCTTGCAAATCCGCGAGCAACTTTTCGCCGCCGAGCATCGCGCAGGTCAGCGAGTCGCAGACACGGATCGTCAGCGGCGGAACGTTCGGCTCGCCTTCCTTCACCACGTCGAAATGCGCGTAGAAGGTCGCGGTCTCGAACACTTCGGCAAAGGCGAGCTTCATCTCATCGGCGAGCGCTGCAAGATGCGCGGCCGAGATCTGGTGATATTTGTCCTGGATCAGGTGGAGATATTCGATCAGGAGATCGCGCCGCCGCGGGCGATCGCCGAGAAGCTGCTCGATCTCGTGCGCGGCGGTCGGATCGACCTGCCGGCCCTTGGGCGTGGCCTTGGCGCGTCGGCGCCCCTCGCCCGGATGCTCGAATTCCCTGACCTTGTGAACGTCGTCGTTGCTGCTCATGGAAACGTCGCGTTCTCCTCAAAAGCGCGATGACCTCAGGCGGCATCGCCCTCGCGATCCGCCCTCATTTTCAGACCTGACACTCGGGAACCGCGTCGCCCGCATCCCGCGGATCAGGCCTCATTCCAGGCAACTCTAGCCTCTGGTATACCAGGTGCCAAGTGAATTTAGAACGTGTCTATAGTCATTTAGGGGGCGGACAGCCGCCCTGCCGCGCCCCCTTACGCAAACTGTTCGCGGGAACCTTGGCTCAGGTCTTGTTCATGCAGTCTTCGATGTAGAACCAGCGATCGTCGCCGATCAGGCCCTTCGACTTCACCTCGCCGCGGCAGGCCTTCAGCTTCGGCTTGTTGGCGGACCACTTCGCCTTCATGTCCTTCAGCTTCTGCATGGTGAGCTTGATCTTGCCCGGCTTGGCTTCGGTCGTCGCGGCCGGGGCAGCGGGCGCGGTCGCTGTCTGTGCCGACGCGGTGTGGAGGCCCGCGGCCAGCAGCATGGCAGCGAGGCAGATACGGGTGCGAAGCATTGAGGTCCCCCTAAGTCCCATTCCTGGTGATGTCTAAAAGGCGAACGCTGCGGGATGCGGATGAACATCCCGCAGCAGTCTCGACGGCGATCAGAAGATCTTGACCGCGCTTTCCAGCGTCTTCCAGACACCCCAGAGCAGGGGAATGCCGACGAAGGCCCAGAACAGCGCCGCCTTGGCATCAAGCCCGCCAAAGCCGATACCGTAGGAGCCGTGCGGCCCCGCGGCGGCCGCGCTGGCGCTGGCCGCCTGCAGCTTGGCAACGTCGGCCTCTTTCATGTGCCACTTCGCATCGACCGGCTTGACCAGGTAGTTACAGATCAGGCCCGCGATCAGCATCGCGCACAGGATGTACATCGTCGTGTTGTAGAGCTGGTCCCGCGGCACGCCGGCTGCGAGCTGGAACTCGCGGATGTAGTTCACCACGACCGGGCCGATGATTCCGGCGGTCGACCACGCCGTCAGCAGCCGGCCATGGATGGCGCCGACAAACTGGGTACCGAACATGTCGGCGAGGTAAGCCGGCACGGTGGCGAAGCCGCCGCCATACATCGACAGGATGATGCCGAAGCCGAGCACGAAGAGGAGCTTCGAGCCCATCGCCGCGAAGGTCGGCGCCAGCGCGTAGAGCACGATGCCGAGGATGAAGAACGTGTAGTAGGTGTTCTTGCGTCCGATCTTGTCCGACAGCGACGCCCAGAAGAAGCGGCCGCCGATGTTGAACAGCGACAGCAATCCGGCAAAGCCCGCGGCGATCGCGGCGATCTGCGCCTTCTGGCCGGCGTCGAGCGCGTTGAAGCCCACATCCGGCAGGCCGATCAGCTTGCCGGCGAAGATCTCCTGCAGCATCGGCGAGGCCATGCCGATCACGCCGATACCCGCCGACACGTTAAGACAGAGCACCCACCAGATCAGCCAGAACTGCGGCGTCTTGTGCGCGTCGTTGAGATGGACGTTGTTCTTCGAGATCATCGCGTTCGCCTTGGTCGGCGGGGTCCAGCCCTCCGGCTGCCAGCCGGGCGGCGGCAGGCGATAGCGGAACGCGCCGATCATCATGAACACGAAGTAGATGACGCCCATCGCGACGAAGGTTTCCCAGACGCCGACGGAGGTCGGGCTCTTGAAATAGTTCATCAGAAGGTTCGCCAGCGGCGCACCGATCATGGCGCCGCCGCCGAAGCCCATGATGGCCATGCCGGTCGCCATGCCGCGGCGGTCCGGAAACCACTTCACCAGCGTCGACACCGGCGAGATGTAGCCGAGGCCGAGACCGATGCCGCCGATCACACCCGAACCCAGCCACAACAGCCAGAGCTGATGGGTGTAGACGCCGATCGCGCCGAGGAAGAGGCCGCCGCACCAGCACAGCGCCGAGACGAAACCGGCCTTGCGCGGACCCACCCGCTCCAACCAGCCGCCCCAGACCGCCGCCGCGATCCCGAGCAGCACGAAGAACAGCGTGTACATCCACCCCATGCTGGCGACCTTCCAGTCGCAGCTGGTCGTGAACAGCTCCTGAAACAGCGAAATGTCCCCGCAGGTCTTCGGCGCGGTCAATCCGATCGCGCGCGACAACGGCAGCCAGAACACCGAGAAGCCGTAGGCCATGCCGATGCAGAGATGGATGCACAGCGCAGCGGGCGGCACCAGCCAGCGATTGAAGCCGGCAGTCGCGATGGTCCGCTCGCGATCCAGAAAGCCCCCGCCGGCGCCCGATAGTGTTCCGGCGCTCTCGATTGTTGTCATGTAGTCCTCCCCTGCAGTTGCCCTTCTGAGCACCCTGCCGCTGCGATCCTGTTTTCTCAGCCCGTTGCAGCGCAGCCAATTGTCCCTGCTGCTCCGCAAAATCATCCGACGCGCGCCAGGATCGTCGCGCGCATCCGAAAAGTTAACCCCGCGAGCGGGGCGCTATGCCGATACGACGTGCAAGCTTCGTGTGGCCCATTGATCCGCGTATCGCAGACAAGACTCAACCTCCGCGCCTGCACGGACATTGTCAATTGGGGCAGAAGCCGTGATTGATGTCGATAGACAAAAGGTCGGTATCAGCGCGGTAACGTGCTCAAGAACGCAGCGCACCATTGACGTCTGCTATCGGACCATTCGCTTTTTCTATCAAGAACACGATGCGCGCGTCGTTGCGCTCGGTGATCTCCACCGTGTCGCCCGTCTCGCGGATCAGGTTCGGAATGTCAATCACCGACAACGGATCGGTGCAGTGCACTTCGAGCTGATCGCCCGGCTGTAACGGCTTCAGCGCCTTGCGCGTTTTCAAGGCAGGCAGCGGGCATTTCAAGCCGGTGAGATCAAGCGTCGTTCTGGTCATGGGCGCAACATGGCGGGGCGAAGCGTTGGCGTCAACGAAGGGGCGTCAGAGCAGATCCGCATAGGGCAGGAAACCCACGCTCTGGCCGGGCTCGACACGAATGACGTCCTCGCCGAGCTCGATGAGACCGTCGGTCTCGACCAGCGACGACAACAGGCCGGCGCCCTCGCGCGGGAACTTGACTGCCTCCAGCGCGCCATCCTCTCCGCGCCGCAAGGTCGCGCGAACATATTCGCGGCGGCCGATCTTCTTCTTGTAGGTGAACGCGGCGCGCACGGGGATCGGCGACAGCGGCTCGGGCAGGCTGCCGGCGAGCGCCAGCACGGTCGGCCGCACCACATGGACGAAGGTGACGAAGCTCGCGACGGGATTGCCGGGTAGACCAATCAGCGGCGTGCCCTCGATGATGCCCATCGCCACGGGCCGTCCGGGCTTGATCGCCATCCGCCACAACACCAGCGAGCCGATGCTCTCCACCGCCGCCTTGACGTGGTCCTCCTCGCCGGTCGAGACGCCGCCGGTGGTGAGGATTAAGTCATGCTCACCCGCAACCTGCTTCAAACCATTCGCGAGCGAAGTCCGTTCATCGCGCACGATGCCGAGATCGCTGACCTCGCAGCCGAGCCGGCGCAGCATCGCCATCAGCATGAAACGGTTGGAATCGAACAGCTGCGAGGCGGCGCGCGGCTCGCCGGGCGAGGCCAGTTCGTCGCCGGTCGAGAACACCGCGACGCGGATGCGCCTGATCACGTCGAGCTTGGTCAGGCCGAACGCCGCGGCAAGCGCGACATGCTGCGGCCGCAAGCGCTGGCCGGCGCGCAGCGCGATCTGTCCTTGAGGGATATCCTCGCCCGCAGGACGTACATTCGCGCCGGGCTTCAATCCCGCCGGCAGCACGATCTTGCCTGATGCATCGATGCGGACATCTTCCTGCATGAAGACGGTTTCGGCGCCCGGCGGCATCGGCGCGCCCGTGAAGATGCGCGCGGTATGGCCCGGTTTGATCGGCGCATCCGCAGCCCCACCGGCCTGGATGCGGCCATCGAGCGGCAACGCCTGCTCCGCACTTTGCGGAAGATCGGCATTGCGTACGGCGTAACCGTCAACGGCGGAGTTGGTGAACGGCGGCAGCGGCAGCGGCGCTGCGATATCCCGCGCCAGCACGCGGCCATCCGCATCGACAAGCGCGACCGTTTCGAGATCAGTGATCGCGTTGACACGGGTCGTGATCAGGCCAACGGCCTCGTCGACCGACATCATCGGTCCGCCGAAGGCAAAGCAATCGTCAGACAGTTGCGCCATGGTGCCTCGTCAGCGCGTCGCAGCGCTTTTTGCCACCGCTTCCTCGACCGGCATCGCCGCCCGCAGCATCAGTGCCGCGGCAGCCTCGATATCATCGAGATGGACAGTCGGCAGCCGCGTGTCAATCGCGACATCGGTCGCGATCCCGGCAATGCCGGGATCGTCGGGAAACAGCAGCGGCTTGCCGTTGGCGGCGCGGTGCACCTCGATCTTGCGATGCGGCTCGCGCTTGAAGCCTTCGACCACGACGAGATCGACGGCCGACAGCTTGCCCAATAGTTCCGGCAGCCGCGGCTCCGCTGCACCGCGCAACTCGTGCATCAGGGCCCAGCGGTTTGAGGAGGCCACCAGCACCTCGGCCGCGCCCGCCTCGCGATGCCGCCAGGAATCCTTGCCGGGCACATCGACGTCGAACTGGTGATGCGCGTGCTTGATGACGGAGACACGCAGGCCCTGCGCGTTGAAATGCGGGATCAGCCGCGTCAACAGCGTGGTCTTGCCCGCACCGCTCCAGCCTGCAAGGCCGATGACTTTCATACCGTCCAATCTCCGCCAACGGCTCGCCAGCCGATGGAACCACCGTCCCCTCCCCGTCATTGCGAGCGGAGCGAAGCAATCCAGACTGCTGCCGCGGAAAAGTTCTGGATTGCTTCGCTGCGCTCGCAATGACGAGCGGAGGCATTTTGCCCATTCCCCGCCATGCTTATATCGGCTTGACCCGAATGTCATGCTAACGTCACGGCCATGATGAAGATCGACAAAGCCCCGGTGCCCCTGATCGTCCCCAATCCGGACGACCCGCGCCTGACCCAGAGCGTGACCGGGACCGACCAGACCGGCGCCAGGGTCGAGATCAAGGTGCCGATGGAACGGCCGCTGACGCTCTATTTGAACGCCCAGGAGATCGTCACCATGATGACGATCGGCGACTATCCGGAATATCTGGCGCTCGGCTACCTGCTGAACCAGAACATGCTGAAATATAGTGACGCCGTCACCGAGGTCGAATACGACGACGACCTCCAGGTGGTCGTGGTGCGCACCGAGCACCACACCAATTTCGAAGCCAAGCTGAAGAAGCGCACGCAGACTTCGGGCTGCGCGCAGGGCACGGCCTTCGGCGATCTGTTGGAGGCCGTCGAGAGCGTCGCGCTGCCAAAGGCCGAGCTGCGTACTTCCTGGCTCTACCAGATGACGCAGACCATCAACACCATGCCCTCGCTTTATCTCGAGGCCGGCGCGATCCACGGCTGCGTGCTGTGCAAGGAGGGCACCCCGCTCTGCTACACCGAGGATGTCGGCCGCCACAACGCCGTCGACAAGATCGCCGGCTGGATGTACCGCCACGGCGTCGATGCCAGCGACAAGATCCTCTACACCACGGGACGCCTTACCTCGGAGATGGTGATCAAGACCGTGCGGATGGGCATTCCGATCCTGGTGTCGCGCTCCGGCTTCACCGCCTGGGGCGTCGATCTCGCACGGCAGGTCGGCCTGACTCTGGTCGGCCGCACCCGCGGCAAGCGCTTCATCGTGCTCGCGGGCGAAAAGCGGATCGTCTACGACCAGAACCTCGCTTACGTCGAGGAGGAGTCGGCCAAGCACAAGCGCAAGGGTGAAGGTGGTGACGATTAGCATTCCCGCGACGCAAGGCGTGCTGCTCGCCGGCGGCCTGGCACGGCGCATGGGCGGCGGCGACAAGCCGATGCGCACCATCGGCGGCCGCACCATTCTGGAGCGCGTGATCGCGCGCCTTTCGCCTCAGTGCAGCGGATTGATCCTGAACGCCAACGGCGATCCCGCGCGCTTCGCAGCGTTCGGCTTGCAGGTGGTCGCCGACGACGTGCCCGGCTTCCCCGGTCCGCTCGCCGGCATTTTGGCTGCGCTCGACTGGACCGCGGCGAACCGTCCTGGCATCGAGTGGGTGCTCAGCGCCGCCGGCGACTGTCCGTTCCTGCCGCGCGATCTCGTCGCGCGCCTGCACGAAGTGCGAACACGGGAGAACGCCCAGCTCGCGGTCGCGGCATCCGGCGATCAGTCGCATCCGGTGATCGGATTGTGGCGCGTCGCCTTGCGCAACGAGCTGCGCCACGCACTGGTCGTCGAGGACCTCCGCAAGATCGACCGCTGGACCGCGCGCTATCCGCTCGCGACGGTGACGTGGCCAGCCGAGCCGCTCGATCCGTTCTTCAATGCCAACACGGTCGACGACATTGCCGAGGCCGAGCGGCTGGCGGCGCTGGATGACGCAGCTTGAGCCACCTTACGACTTTGGAAACTCGTTGAGCAGCTGCGCCCAGATGATCGCGAAGGCGATCAGGCCGCAGATAGCTACGAGCGTGGTAAACCGCGGCAGCCAGTTCATCGCAACCAGCAGCCAAACCGGCAGGAAGAACAGCCCAAAGATCATGCCGAGCGGAAACACCGCGAGCCATTGAAAGCCGGTGCCGTCGCCCTGGGGGACATGGGCGATGAAATAGAAGGTGTAGAGCCAGAACAACGTCCCAGCAGCAGCGACGAGCGCGGCGATCTTGCGGAAATTAAGGGGTGTGGGCGCGGTCATGGCTTGGCTCATGCTCCTTGGTCGCGGCGGCGGCCGTTGGCGTTCATGGGACGATCGAACCGTACCGAGGCTGGAAGCGACTACTGATCGGGACATGCCTCCGGATCAGCCATGGTCATCTCTCTTCTGACTGCCGTCTTCGAAGTCGTCGATTTCGTGTTTGATCTCTCGGTCGCGATCGATCGCACGAAGCGACTGAGCGGACAGGCCACGGGCAGCGATCAGATCGTAGACGTCCCGCCTGACCCGAAGCCACTGCCACCTGCCGCCCAGCGCGCGCTCGCCGAGGCCGAGGAGCAGGAACGCGCAAGAGAGCACACCGCTCAAGCCGCCAGCGGCACCGACAAGGCGTCGTAGCCGTAGACCCAACTCGTATCGGTCCGCTCTCTCAGCCAGATGTTGGCGCGCGAGGTTTCCTGCACCCGTGTCGTGCGTTCCTTGCGCGTCGCCTCGAAGCGGCGGAATGCGTCCGCGACGCCGTCTCGGTCGACACCGTCGAGGCAGCGCGACAGCACGGCGGCGTCCTCGATCGCCATCGCCGCGCCCTGTGCCATATAAGGCGTCATAGGATGACAGGCATCGCCGAGCAGCGTCACCTTACCGTCAGCCCAGCGCTCCAGCGCGTCGCGGTCCATGACCGCCCATTTGTGCACGTCGGGGCACGCCGCGAGCACTTGTCCGACCTGCGGATGAAAGCCTTCGAATGAGGCGCGCAGATCGCGCACGTCACCCTTGGCAGACCAGGACTCGATGCGGAAGTCCGGCTCGGGCTGGCTGGTGACGAGATAGACCTCGCTGCGATCAGGCTTGACGTAATAGATCACGATGTGGCGGTCTTTGCCCCACCATTTGGTGCAGTCGTCGATTGTCTCGCCGCCGAGCAGCGCCGCTGGATAGGTGGTGCGATAGGCGATGCGGCCGGTGAACCTGACCGGTGCGGTATCGAACAGGATATCGCGTACTGTCGAATGCACGCCGTCGGCGCCGACGACGGCATCGGCAACGGCGCTGGCGCCATCGGCAAAGGTGAGCCGGACGCCCTCACCGGTCTCGTCGAGGCCGACGAGCTTGTGGTTGAGCCTTATAAATTCATCCGGCACCACGCTCGCCAGCGCGGCATGCAAATCGCCGCGATGGGCGAGCAGATAGGGCGCGCCGAACTTCTCCTCCGCGCTCTCGCCAAAGATCATGTCGAATTTGATGTCGCCACTCTTCCAGTCGCGATTATTCCAGGAGCGTGGGTAGAACGACTGGCTGCGCATCCGTTGCTCGAGCCCCAGTGCGCGCAGCACCTTCATCGCGTTGCAGCCGATCTGGATGCCGGCGCCGATGCGGGCAAATTGCGAGGCTTGCTCGTAGACCATGACGTCGACGCCGACGCGCCTGAGCGCCGCGGCTGTCGCGAGCCCGCCCATGCCGGCACCGACGATCGCAACCGAAAGCGGCCTAGCCATCGCGTCCCCCACCCTGCCGCGCGGCTTGAGCGCCGCGTTGTCGTCTACGCGGGCCGGAAGCCCGCGTGCTCTAGCGCCGCAAGCGCCTCGTCCGAGCCGAGCGCATCGAGAAAAGCCTGCACCGCCGGCCGCTGCTTGCGCGCCGTCACCAGCGCGAAGTCATAATGCTCTTCCGCGAATGGAATGAAACCGAGGCCGACCGCATGGGCGACCGGCGCAATGGTCATGCCCCAGTCGGCGCGGTGCTGCGCGACGGCCGCGGCCACGGCGTTGTGCGAGCGCGGCTGGTTCCAGTAGCCTTCGGGACGCGCGCCGCCGAGCAGGCGGTCGATCAGGATGCGCGTGCCGGCGCCCTGGTTGCGGTTGACCATGATGCAGGCAGAGTCAGCGAGCGCAGCGGCGACAGCCTCCTTCGCACCGAGGCCCTCGAAACGCTCGTCGCCCTTGCGGAAGACGATGCCCTGCATCCGCCGCCAGCCCGGCACGAGCTCGAGCCCATCGGCAAGATAAGGCGTGTTGTAGGTCTCACTCTTGTCGTCGAACAGATGGATCGGCGCGAGATCGCATTCGCCGCGCTTCGCCGCCGCAAGCCCGCCGAGACTGCCGACCGCGATCGAGCGGACGGTGAGGCCGGCATGCGCGAGCTGTGCCGTCACGAGATCGAGGCCGGTGCAGTGACTGCCAACGATGACGAGATCTGGCACGCGCACATGCGGCGTGAACAGCGTCACCTCGGCCTCGGTCCCTGCCCGCATCTGGTCGGCCAGCGCATCGATGCGCAGGAAGCCGTCGGCCTGCGCGAAGGACGTGATCGCACCCGAGCCCTTGCCGGAGGGATAGGCGATCAGGCCGTCCTTGCCCTCGACCAGCGAGACCATGACGAATTCGGTGCGGCCGAGTTCGGACGCGATGCGCACCGGCACCGTCGCATTCACCTTGGCATCGGCGCGCGGCGGCAGGCCGGCCATTTTTCGGAGGACGGGCACGATCATGTCGTGGAAGGTGAACATCGCCGAGGTCGGAAAGCCCGGCAGGATCACCACCGGCTTGCCCTCGCACACCGCGAGGCACAGCGGCTTGCCCGGCTTGAGCGCAACGCCGTGCGCGATGATGCCGGGCGCGCCAAGCCGGCCGATGATATGATGGGAAAGGTCGCCGGCGCCTTTCGACGTGCCACCCGAGAGCACCAGCATGTCGGCGTCCGCCAGCGCGCTGCGCATGGCGGCTTCGAGCTTTGCCTCATCGTCGGGAATGGCGCCGAGGAAGACGGCCTCACCGCCATTCTCGTTGATCGCCGCGGTAACAATCGCACCGTTGGTGTCGTAGATCGCGGCCGGCGCCAGCGCTTCGCCGGGCTGCACCAGCTCGTCGCCGGTGGAGATCACGGCAACGCGCGGCTTGCGCGCGACTTTCACCTCGGCGATGCCGCAGGCCGCGAGCATGCCGATCTCGCGCGAGCCGATGATCGTCCCGGCGCGCAGCAGCGCCTCGCCGCGCGCGATGTCCGAGCCTGCATAGGAGACGAATTGGCCAGGAGACGTCGCGCGGCGGATGTCGATCGCATCCGAGCCGGCCGGCTGGGTATGCTCGACCATGACGACGGCGTCGGCGCCGCGCGGCAGCGGACCACCGGTCGCGATCGCCGTTGCGGTTCCCACAGCAACTTGCAGCGCCGGTGCGGTGCCGCAATGGATGGTCTCGCCGTTCAGCGCAAGGCGAACGGGTGCTCCTTCGCCGGCAGCGGAGAGGTCGGACGAGCGCACGGCAAAGCCGTCGACATTGGAGCGGTCGAACGGCGGCACATCGATCGGTGCCGTAACGTCTTCGGCGAGTGCCGTGCCGAGCGCAGCATCGAGCTTGCACACCTCATTCGGAAGCGCACGCGGGAACAGCGCCGCCTCGAAGCGCGCCAGCGCCTCCTCGCGCGAGAGGATCTTGAGGAACTGCTCCTGTTCGAGCGCGCTGCGGTCTGGCGATTGCGGGATCATCGTCATGCCGGAATCCATATCACTCCCGCATCAGATAAGCATCGACCGGCGCGCCCGCTGCAAATCCTTCGTGGCTGCCGGGAATGAGCAGCCATGCACCCGCACGGGCGATCGCCTGGAGCGGCCACTCGCCGACCGCAATCGGCATCCATGTCTTATGTTCCTCAACCAGCAGCGCGATCTCGGCGATGCCGACGCTGGATGCAATTTTTTGCGCGAGCGGCAAGGTCACCTGCCGGCGCGGCTGGCGCGCCGCCAGACGATCGACCAGCGGAAGCACCAGCGCGAGCCAGCCCGCGAGCGCATGATCTGGCGATCCCGGCAGGGCCACTGCGGGAACCTTGCCAAGCCGCGCCACGGCGGCGGTGCGTCCGGGTTGGAGCGCGAGGCCATGGGCGAGCACATCGCCGCGCTGGGCCAGCGCCACGATGGCGGCATCCAGGCGGCCGACCCCGCTGCCACCGATGGTCACCATCACATCGCAGGAGGAGGTATCGAGCGCAGCGGCAATCGATGCCTGATCGCGCGCGTCGGCCTCGAACGTCGTCACGTCCAGTCCCGCTGCTCGCGCGATCCCGGCGATCATATGCGCCGTTGCCGTTGCGCCCGGCACATTGACGATGCGCAGCCGCGGGCGCCGCACGCTGAGCTTTTCCAAGCCCGCGATGCGCGCGATGAGCAGATCAGCCACATTGACCGAATGTCCCTGTCTCCCGTCGGGCGTGCGGTCCGCGACATCGCTGCCGGCACGCCTGACGCCTTGCCCCGGCACGCCCTCGGCCAGCACCTGAACCAGCGGCCCCGACACCTCGACCGCATCGGCATCGAGCACGCAGTCGCATCCCCCAGGCATTGCATCACCGGCCTCGACCCAAGCGGGGGCCGTTGCCAGAGGCAGTGGCGAATAGGCGGACGCGCCGACGAGATCGTTGGCGCATAGCGCCCAGCCGTCTGTGGCGGCGACGTCGTGAGACGGATAGGCTGGGAGCAGCGGAGTGCCCGCCGCGATGCAGCCGACCGCTTCGGTCAGCGGCAATTCCACCGGCGCAAGCGGATCAACACCGCGCAGCAACGCGGCGAGCGCGACGTCGAGCGATGTGAGCGAGGGCGGCAGGCGCTGGGTCATGCGCCATGATGGACCATGCATCGCCCGGTTTGGCAACCGCTGACGATCCGGACATCAGCCGCCCGACCTGTCCGCATTCGGAAAGAACAGCTGCTGTCCGTCGACCTTGTAGCCGGCGATCGCGGCCTGCCCCTCCGGCGAGGTCAGCCAGTCGACGAAGGTCTGCCCCAGCTCCTTCTTCACGTCGGGAAACTTCTCGGGATTGACCAGCATCACGCCGTACTGGTTGAGCAGCCGCTTGTCGCCTTCGACGACAATGTCGAGATCGCCGCGCTCCTTGAAGGCGATCCAGCTGCCGCGATCGGACAGCACATAGGCATTCGCGGCGCGCGCGGCCTCGAGCGCCGCGTTCATGCCCTGCCTCGCCTCGCGATACCAGGCGCCCTTGGCGCTTGCGATGTCGATGCCGGCGATGATCCAGAGCGCGAGCTCGGCTGCGTGGGTGCCCGAGCGATCTCCGCGCGTCACGAACGGCGCGCCCTTGGCCTCGATCGCCTTCAGCGCGGTCGCGATGTCCTTGCCCTTCACGCCGGCGGGATCGCTCTTCGGCCCGATCAGCAGATAGTCATTGTACATCACGTCGTAGCGCTTCGATGCAAAACCGTCGGCGACGAATTTCTCCTCTTGCGGTCGCGCATGCATCAGCACCGCGTCGGCTTCGCCCCGACGTGCGCCCTCGAGCACCTCGTCGGCGCGCCGCGCGATCACGGTGACGTCGATGCCGGTCTTGTCGCGAAAGATCGGCAGGAGATAGTCGAGCAGGCCGGACTCCTGTGTCGATGCGGTCGTCGCCAGCACGATCGAGCGGTCCTCCGCGGATGACGCCGCAACGGCAAGGCCGCAGAGAAGCGCAAGCAGAGCGGAGAGGCGGCGAACGGCCATGGACGGGTTCCCTCGGATATGACGCGGTCATGATGATGATCGATTGCGCCGCACTCGTGACGCATTGCCATTCCGCGGCCCGGGTCTCGACAACGACAGATAGAGCCGACATCTGACCACCACCAGCAGCAGACTTCGCCGCGCCGGCGCAAACCGTTCAAAGGCGCGACATTCGGGAAAGTTCGGCAACGCTGCGACGCTCATCTCGATCGCGATCGCAACCCTCGCACCATGTGCGTGCAACAGGATCGTTCACCAAAGCAAAAATCGCGCGCGCGGATGTGTTGCAAAGCAACGAGATCATCGTGCATGGTTCCGATGAACACAAATTGAAATGCAGAATTCCACCTGCGTCGAACGTCAAAAAGAAGTAAGAATTTGCATAGGAATGCAGGATGGAATTCCTGACGACCAGCGAAGCCGCCGACTATCTCCGGCTCGGCGAACGCAAGCTCTACGAACTCGTCACCAACGGCGCGATCCCGTGCACCAAGGTGACCGGCAAGTGGCTCTTCCCGCGGCACGAGCTCGACCTCTGGGTGCTGTCCGGCCTCGCGCGTCCCGCCGGCATGCTGATCGCGGAGCCGCCGCCGGTCGTGGGCGGCAGCCAGGACGAGCTGCTGGATTGGAGCCTGCGCGAATCCGGCTCGGGCCTGGGATCGATGAGCGAGGGCAGCGCGCGCGGGCTCGAGCGCTTGCAGCGCGACGAGGTGATGGCGGCCGCGGTGCACTTCCACAGCCTCGACGCCGACGGCAATCTTGCCGCCGACGCCAGTGCGACGGCGCTGCGTGATGCGCCGGACCTGCATGATGCGGTGCTGGTCGCGTTCGTGCGCCGCGAGCAGGGGCTCGTGCTGTCGCCGGGCAACCCGAAGCGGCTGCGCGGCCTCTCCGACGTGCTCGCGCTCGGCGCCAGGATGGCGATGCGGCAACAGGGCACGGGCGCGCAGATGCTGCTCGACGTGCTGTTGAAGCGCGCCGGCGCCTCGACGCGGGATTTGCACCGGGTCGAGACGCCGGCCCTGACGGGTCCGGACCTCGCCGAGATCGTGCGCGCGGGACAGGCCGATTGCGGCGTCGCGACGCGGGCGGCGGCGCGCTCGGCCGGGCTCGATTTCGTGCCGCTGGTCTGGGAGAATTTCGATCTTGCGATGCGGCAGCGCAGCTATTTCCGCCCCGCCATGCAGGCTCTGATCCGGTTCCTGAACGAGCGGCGGCTGCGCCAGCGCGCCGAGGAGCTGACCGGCTATGATCCCTCGCCCGCAGGACAGATCCGCTTCGCAGCCTGACATTGACGCCCGCCCCCTAATAGTTGCAAAAGAAACCAATTCAGCCGGGCCATACCCGGGGCAACACCGGCCAACGTGCCGGATCAGGGGAGGACAAGCGTGAACCCAGCGAGATTTGGACTGCCGGTCGCGGCCGCCTTGGTGGCAGCGCTAGTGCCGGGTGCCGCAATGGCGCAGGTGTCCGACAACGTCGTCAAGATCGGCGTGCTCACCGACATGAACGGCCCCGCCTCGGCGCCGACCGGCCAGGGATCGGTGACCGCGGCGCAGATGGCGATCGACGATTTTGGCGGCACCGTGCTCGGCAAGCCGATCAGCATCGTGATCGGCGACCACCAGCTCAAGGCCGACATCGGTGCTTCGCTCGCGCGGCGCTGGTACGACGTCGACCAGGTCGATCTGATCGTCGACGTGCCGGTCTCCGCCGTCGGCCTCGCGGTGCAGAACATCGCCAACGAGAAGAAGAAGCTGTTCATCACCCACTCCACCGGCACCGCGGATTTCCACGGCAAGTTCTGCTCGCCTTACGCGATGCAGTGGGTGTTCGACACCCGCGCGCTCGCGGTCGGCACCGCGGATGCGGTGGTGAAGCGCGGCGGCGACAGCTGGTTCTTCATCACCGACGACTACGCCTTCGGTCACTCCCTCGAACGCGATGCTTCCAGCGTCATCACCGCTAATGGTGGCAAGGTGCTGGGCTCGGTGAAGCCGCCGCTGGCAACGCCCGACCTCTCCTCCTTCGTGCTGCAGGCGCAGGCCTCCAAGGCCAAGATCATCGGCATTGCGGCAGGCCCGCCCAACAACATGAACGAGATCAAGACCGGCTCGGAGTTCGGCGTGTTCAAGGGCGGCCAGCAGATGGCGGCGCTGCTGGCGCTGATCACCGACATCCACGGCCTCGGCCTGCAGGCCGCGCAAGGCCTGCTCCTGACGACGTCGTTCTATTGGGACATGGACGACAAGACCCGCGAATGGTCGAAACGCTATTTCGCCAAGATGAACAAGATGCCGTCGATGTGGCAGGCCGGCGTCTATTCGAGCGTGATCCACTATCTCAACGCCATCAAGGACGCCGGCACCGACGATCCGCTCAAGGTCGCGGCGAAGATGCGCGAGAAGCCGGTCGAGGATTTCTTTGCCCGCAACGGCAGGATCCGCGAGGACAATCTGATGGTGCACGATCTCTGGCTGGTGCAGGTGAAGACGCCGGAGGAGAGCAAGTATCCGTGGGACTATTACAAGATCCTCACGACCATCTCCGGCGAGAAGGCGTTCGGGCCGCCGGACCCGGCGTGCGCGCTGGTGAAGAAGTGACGGTGTAGCGAAACACACAACTCGTCATGCCCGGGCTTGACCCGGGCATCCACGTCTTTCCTCAATCGCGGTGACGCGTGGATGGCCGGGTCGAGCCCGGCCATGACGGTGGCGGGCGTGGCCGCGTCCTATTTCACCACCCCGATCTCGCGAAAGTACTTCATCACGCCCGGATGGATCAGCTCCGCCTTCGGCGCGGCCGCGACCGTGTTCGACGCCGTGGTCTCGCAGGCCTGCGCGAGCTGCTTGCAGAAGGTGGCCTCGACGCCATGCAGGGTCTTCGCCAGTCGATAGGCGACATCGTCGGGCAGGTCCTCGCGCGTGAGGACGAAACTCCAGGAGCCGAGCGAGGCGATCGGCTCGCTCTGCTTGGGATAGGAGCCGGCCGGCACGGTCAGCGGCTTCAGGAACGCATGCTTGGCGCGGATGCGCGCGATCTCTTCAGTGCTCGGCGCGATGAAGCGCGCGCCTGACGCGCTCGAGGCAACCGCGGCGAAGCCCGGCCAGCCGATGCCGGCGCCCCAGAGCGCGGCAACGCGGCCGTCCTCGACCATCGCGGGGCCGTCGCCGGCGCGGTCGAGATAGATGGCCTTGAAATCCTCATCCTGCTTCAGGCCGAGGCCGTCGAGCACGTAGCGCGCCAGGATCGGCAGGCCCGAGCCTTTTGCGCCGAACGCGACGGGCTGGCCGACGAGATCGCGGATGTTCTTGTAGGGACTGTCGGCCCGCACCACGAACATGCCGGGGTTGGAATAGATCGCGGTGAGGATCTTCAGCCGCACGGGCACACGGCCGATGCCGGCAAAGGCCTCATAGGCCGGCTCGCCCGCGACCAAAGCGAGATCGAGCTCGCCCTTCTCCAGCAGCGGAATGTTCTCGTTGCTGCCTTTGGTGTTGCGCGGCGTGATGGTGATTTGCGGATCGGCCGCGTTCATCACCTCGGCAAAGGCATTGCCATAGAGCGGGAAGCCGCCGCCGGGCGTCGCGGTGCCGAGGCTGAGTGTCGTGGTCGGAATGGCCTTGCCTCCGGTTTGAGCAGCGGCGGGGGTGAAGGGCAGCACCGCTGCGAGAAGGAGAATTGCGAATCTCATGGTCAGTCCCGGCGGCCTGCGTCAACACCGACTTGCGGCGATGTAGGCAGCGGCCCGTTTTTGTGAAAGCATGCCCCGTAACGACAATAGAACAATGGGAGGCGTCATGTTGCGAATTTTGCGTAACGGTGTTTTCGGGCTTGCAGTCCTGTTTGGTCTTTTCAGCGCCTCCCCTCCCGCCGCAGCCGCCTATCCCGACCGCCCCGTGCACTGGATGATCGGCTTTGCCGCCGGCGGCCCGGTCGACATCGTGGCGCGGATCATGGCGCAGGCGCTGTCGGATCGCCTCGGCCAGCAATTCATCGTCGAGAACCGCGCCGGCTCCGGCGGCAACATCGCAGCTGCGGCTGCGATCAACGCCCCGGCCGACGGCTACACGCTGCTGTTCGTCGCGCCCAACAACGCGATCTCGACCTCACTCTACAAGAAGCTGCCTTACGACTTCCTGCGCGATACCGTGCCGGTGGCGAGCATCATGCAGCTCACCAACATGCTGGTGGTCTCCAACGCGTTTCCGGCGACGACGGTCCAGGAGTTCATCGACTACTGCAAGGCCAATCCCGGAAAAATCTCCTATGCCTCGTCGGGCAACGGCACCTCGGTGCACATGTCGGCCGAGCTGTTCAAGGCGATGACCAAGTGCGACATGATCCACGTGCCCTATCGGGGCTCGGCGATCGCCTTCCCCGACATCATCTCCAACAAGGTGCAGCTGATCTTCGACAACCTCCCCTCCGCACTCGAGCAGTCGCGCGGCGGCAATGTCCGCGCGCTCGGCGTGACCTCGCCGCAGCGCTGGCCGACCGTGCCTGACGTGCCGGCGATCGCCGAGACCGTGCCCGGCTTCGAATCGGTCGGCTTCTACGGCATCTCCGCGCCGAAGGGCACGCCGAGCGAGGTGATCGAGATCCTCAACAAGGCCGTCGGCGAAGCGCTGAAGGACCCGAAGGTGATCGCGCGCCTGACCGAGAACGGCGGCATCCCGAAGCCAATGGCGCCGGCCGAGTTCGGCAAGCTGGTCGCGGACGAGACCGAGAAGTGGCGCAAGGTGGTGGAGTTCGCCGGGGTCTCGGTGGACTAGGCGGCCTAGCGGCGAGCTTGCAGCTCGCAAGCAGCCATTGGAGGGGCCGCAAGGCCCCTTCCATCAAAAAGCGAAAACAACCCCATGCACAGTAGAAAACTCACGTGATTGCAATGGGTTACAAGATCGAGCGAGTAGGCCCACGAAAAACCCGTTTGACTCGTCGGGCAAAACAGGCGCATAAGGGCATCATCGTTGATTTCGGTAATTTCGAAATGCTTGGCCAGGCTATGCCGGCGCTCCCGACCGCGGCCGCCAGCATTGCACCCCCGCCTCCATCCCTGTAAACGAACCGCGCACCGTTGCCGGCCACGCGTTCGCGCGGGGCCGTCCCGCGGCGGGGCCTGTAGCTCAATGGTTAGAGCCGGCCGCTCATAACGGTCTGGTTGCAGGTTCGAGTCCTGCCGGGCCCACCAATGAAATCAGTGACTTATCAAGGGCGGTTTCGTTTCATCGGAAGCACCGCACCAGATATCGCACCAGATACGTGCGCTTTTCGTTCGCTGACTGGGCAGCACTTAGCGATTCTGTCGACGGCATCCGACAAATCGTCGGGATTGTGATGGCCATACGTGTTGACAGCACCTCAAGCTACATCCCGAGATACCCCGCTGCCTGCCGCGAATCCGCGCCTCGCTGCATGAGCCAAGTCGCTGCGGTCTGTCGCAGCGTAGCACCGATGGATGCTCGTAACTGGACGCCGCGGTAATCGCTCCCTTGTCTCGAGGAGCGCTCGTCCAACGACAACGCAGGCATAAGGGAGGCACTGGGTCCCCCAACATGCCAACTCGAGCACGGATACCTCGGTCCGGTAGCTTTGGCCGACGCGACCCACGTTTCTGGTTTCAGCCTCCTCAATGTTAGGAAGTCAATGCCATCGTTTGTCGTCCATGCGCGTTCTCAATCTTAGTCTCAACGTCGTGAGGTTGTGGTCGTTCAGCAGGTCGGTCTGACGCAGGCCGAGAAGGCGGCCGCTGTCGACCCCGCGGAGCCGTCGTCATAGGCGCGGAAAAACTCGCCGCGGGCATCGCGTCGTTCGACATCGAAGGAGCGCCGAAGTCAGTTACAAGTGACGAACGTCGTTTTGATGGAAAGCAGACGCTGTCGTTTGATAAGTTAACGAGGGGACTTGTTGGAAGGCAGAGGCTCGAGGGATTGGGATCTTTGGTATTGAGACGACGTTCGACTGCGATCAAACTTTCATCCTATTCGGGATCTAAAGCTGATCAATAGAGAGCAGGTTGTTGATTGGAAGATTCAACCACGCAAGAGCTTCAAAGGCCACTCATGGCTCCGTCCAAGCGGAAGAGTTTCGACTAACTTGGAGCAATGAAGAAAAGCAACTAGGTGGCCTCGTGAGAGCCAGCGGTATCGGACAGCGCCAGTGAACCAAACTGGCCCCGCAGTAGGCACCGGATCTCGTGCGGGAGCATCCGTGCTCAGATGAGCCGACAACGAATGGCGCACTAGGGTGGAGTGCGCCACAACAATCCGGGCGGAATGCGGATTGCTCCACGGCCAGCACCTACACGATCATGTTGCGTCAGGTGGAGCGCGTGAGAACTGCACCCGCAGACAGCAAGCGTTTCCTCCAATCCGCTGGCAATAGGTTGCTGAATTGTTTTTTTAAGACTTGTTTTCGCGCCAGGTGACTTTATCTCCGCACCATGGATCTCAGTGACACCCAAGACTACGCGATACAGGCGAAGCTAGCCGGTGTAATAGGCGCGAACCGGGACCCAATCCGACCCTAGCGCGCCCGCTGACTGGCCACGTTAAGCATAGCGCGAACTTTTCATTGTGAAACACAATGCCGATGCCGATTAAGCTCGATGCTGCGACGGCGTTGAGCCGCACTTCCCCAACCTGCGGGCGATGTCTGGAGGTTTATTGATTGTCCCGACCGGCTCTTAGCTGGAATAAAAACGTGCGCCCAAACTCCTCCCCTCTGATGGACGATATCTGGGTAGGCGCCATCGGATGGGTCCTGGGAAGGAGTTGGGAACGCTCAAAGCGCGCTCCTCGTCCGTCTCGATAGCTATTTTTTGGGCGAGCATGACGTCGCCCTCTACCAAGCCACCCAGCGGGACGAAACACCAGCCCGTGCCGAGCCGTCCGTACTCGTCGATCTCGTTGACGTTCCCGGATGTTCCCCGCCGGATGCGATAACGCTTCCACTGTCGCATCCTACCACATCGAAATACCCCCCGGTATCGAACTCTGTCCTTTGCTCGGGCGAAAGCCAAGAACGCAGCAGTCGTAGCGCACGACCCTGAATCGTCTTCTCGGCCTTAGCTGCTTGATAAAGCCTGCTTACCGCGACGCTTCGATGGGGCCATAAGCCGATGCGACGATGCCTTCTCGTCACCTCGCGATCACCCGCCCACGAGCCGCGGGAAGAACAACGTTTCTTCCGCGATCGGATCGAACGCGGTGATCCTGCTCACCTCACCGGGCCCTTTCCGCACCGCCGCGGTATACCCTTTGAGAGCAAATTGCAGAAAACGCTTCTCCGCCTCTGCCAATGCTTCTGAATTGGAGTTGTCGAAGAAGTGTCGGCTATCGCCGCTATGATCCATCACGATTTGGATTGCCATGCTAAGGCTCCCGATTGCACTTCAGGAGGAATGTGAAAGCCGAGCTCTCGTTCCTAAGTTCGCAATCGACAGCTGTGGGACTTTTCCACATTGCAGGTAACACGTTGCACTGGATGCCGCTCGCTTGCCGGAAAAAAGGCCCCAGCACAACCCGCCGGAGCCGTTGGAGGCCTCGACAGTAATGGGGAGCCGCCGAGGCATGCTAATGTCTAGGAAGATTCGGCAATCGGGTATGTATAACCGGTGTGTCTGGATCGCTCTCTCTGAGTGAGCGAGAGGCTTTGCTTTTCCACACCCACCAGAGGCCGTAGCTCGCGCGGGTTCGAGGCCACCATCGATCTATATTTTGCGAGGTACTTACGATGCCGCTTGAATGGGGCATGCCTCGCCCAGTCCGACGCCCCAAGCCCACGCATGCTGACGGTCGGCAGTTCAAGACCACCTTCGGCGGAGATGCGTGAGACGGGCTTGCGCGGCTACTGCCATTGCGGACACCACATTGAACTGAGCGCTGATCGCTGGGCTGATGACGTCCGGCTGTCAGATCTCGAGCCGCGGTTTGTCTGTCAGGGGTGCGGCTCTCGGGGAGCCGACGTTCGGCCCCGACTTCGAGCGCGGCGATGCACGACTTGCAATCGTAGACCACCCGGGCAGTGATCAATTCAGATCGAAGTCACAGGTGCAAACCGATAATAAACCGGATCGCGAAGAATGAGCCAACGGCGACAACAGCCGTCGCACTGATCGCAAACAGGACTCTCCAAGTCTCGTCCAATCGAGCCTCGTACAGAAACGGTGCCCGTGGTGGCCCCAGCATCGGGCCGCGGGGCATGATGATGCTGGGGCCCCCGGACAGGCTCTTGCCTCCTGGGACAGAGGCCGTCACCCGCGAGACACAAGCACATTTCCGATCAGCTGTCTTCGCTTGCCGATTATTCCCGGATGTGTATCCAAATTCCCACAGCTCTGCTGACAAAAGGGAAGGGCCGCAGGCGCCGCTCCTGGTACGACCCCTGCGGCCGGCGCCGCGACGTTCCGCACGATCGGCGCGGCACCCTTGAGGGCTCTAAGATGTCGCTCGGATCGGATCAAGCCGCCTGGCGTTCCTGCGGGCGAACATACCGTTGCCAAATCAATGTCATTCGAAGGATTGCACCTTGGGACCGACCATGGCACGGCTTATTTTCCAGCCCCAGTGCTCCCGGCTGCCGATCCAATTGCGGGTCGGAGCGTAGGGGCGAATGGCCTGAAAAGTTCCAAAATTCGGAATTGGCGAAATGATTCGCGACTGGCGGCGTACATGTGTTAGGGAGCTGGCGCATATTCTACTTGTTCTACTTAGATCCTCTTTTACCCGGCAATGTTTTGACAAGTGGCCGCAGCAGGACGACTGCTGCGGCCTTTTGCTGACAGTCGCTCCGGCCGAGCGTTTTCCGTTCAATTGACAACTTTGTGGTTCGTTGCCATTGGAGACAATACCTATGCCTGAAGAAAATTGCCTGATTGTCCGTGCTGCCGGGAGGCAACTGGACCTTTTGCGCGACGAAGCCTTTCGTATCGCGAAAGATGCAAATGTTGGCTGGTGGACAGACCGCGCGCAGGTCGGCACTAAGTTCTGCTTTGAAGACGCCAAGGCAAAAGCGTCATTTGCGGCGGCCTGCAACAATCTCGGTATTCCATACAGAGAAAACTAGTCAACGAAAAACCCGCCGGCCTCGACAGCCAGCGGGTTCTCAATGCCCATGCGTACCGCGGTACTCGTCACCAATCCGCGAGGATCTATCGTAAGCCGGTATCGGTTGATGCCTGGTTACCGCTCGACGTCGGTGGGTCATGAGGCGCTGCCAGTCTCGTTTTTTGGGTCCTCCGCCGCGGCAACGCGATACTTTGCCGGTCGACCACGCGGTGAGGGTCTCTGCCACAGTGATTCTGGGGAGACATGCATGTGCGGCGCGTGATGGCCTGAGGATTGAAGCGGTAGCTGGCGAAAGAGCAATGCGAAGCGGTAAGGTTCAAACAATGGGCAACTGCGGGAAGAATTTCCCGCTTGTTCTGCTCGCTTGCCACCGCTGCCTCTGAAAGCGATGGAGGCGAGCGTAAACCAACTGACGCGTCCGACCTAGCCGTTCTCCAATTTCGTCGGCAATGGCTCCATCGCCAAGAAGGGAGATTAATTGCCCTCCTCTTCCGGTGACCAAGATCGGCGCAAGTTGCGGCTTTCCGTCAACGTGGCCTCGTCCGAGCTTATGGGCGCGGAGGCGCGGGCTGACGCGATTTGTCGAGAACTCGATTGGGTTGTTCAACCCGCGTCGGGTGCGGCGATCGACTAGGCTCAGATGCGCGGTTGAACCGCACCATCCAAGCGGCTAGACGGGCATAGCTCTGTCGAAGAGCGGTGCCAAACCCCGCAGGTACATCATCGTCGTCCATGCCACAAGAATAGCTCAGGACAGTTTAGAAGACGTTGCCGAAGGTCCGACGGTAGAGACATCATGAACATGCCACATCGATGCATTCCGGCCGACAATTTGTGCTGACCGTTCAATCCTTTTGCAGATCTGAATCCTATGATCTGCGTGTTTATGCACCTCGCTTTCGAGCATGTTGCTCAAGCTGCTGTTTCAGCAATTGCTGCAGTGGGCTCCAACAAATTTCGCGTAGATCGCGGAGTTCGTCCGGCATGACCTGCCGATCCCCGTCGGCCCAATTGACACTGATATGAGCCCAACCAACATGATTATCCGCTTTCCGTAGGCAACAATCGCAGACGAACGTCGTCTCGGTGCTCATCACCCAACCTCCGGTTCGCTTAGCCGAACAACACAGGCCAGTAGCCTAGGTTCCCGCAGCCGCAAATGGGTTAATGCTCGCATCAGCGGTGCCGCAGACCGCCATGCACATTTGGAGAGCGGGGCTCTTCGTGCTTCCGACCGCCGCTTCAAGCGCCGGACCTAAAATGGCGGCCCCAGCATCAGGCGAGCTGGGGCCGTGGAACGCTCCGGACGCTGGGGGGGCTTGGGCCGGAGCAGTGCGCCAACCCGCGCGATTACCGATTGTTCCCCGTAAAAGTTTAGTTTCGCAGTTCGGGCAGACAAAAAAGTGGCCGATTAGCGGATCCGGAGTGTCTCGCACCAACTCCGATCGAAACCATCTCATGGTGATCCGGCAATTCTTACAGTCCGGGACTTCGAGATGCGCCAGTGGCCGCCAGGCCTCATGACGAGCAACATTGTTTAGCATTAAACCGCCAGACAGGCCGGGGAGGCGTTTGGGGGTGTAGGCCGGGCCGCTGTGGGGTCCCGGTGCGCCAAGCAGACGTGAGCCTACCCGCATGGCGAAAAGCACCCCTGTTCACTTTCGCACAGTTCCGTCGCCTATTTTTGCCGCTCGTACATTCGCCAGTGTTACACTCATAATGGCGTCGCGGTAGCCGGCGACTAAGAGCGTGTTTTGAGCAGGTCAACGTAGCGCGCGTGCAATGTTACAAAGCGCTTGGCTCCGTCGAGGAGCACTTTGACCTGAGTCGCCGTTGCCCCTTGGCCAACGATAATACCGATCCGACCACTCAGGCGCGGCCCGGCCGAAGCAGCAACAACAATCCTGCGCCCAGTCATCAGCTCTTCTTTGATAACAAATAGGTCTGCGGACTTCGGCAAGTTACGGGTTGCGCTCCGGGGCATGGCTTGTTCACCACCATCTATCGACGTTGAACCCGCGATTGACGGTGCACGCCTCGGTCGCGACCGCAAAGAGGCCGACAGGAGCGATCCCCAACATTAGGCGGTCCGCTACGGTTGTGCCACCGCCCTAGTCGCGGGTAATCGGCGCGTATTGAATATGGGTGTCTTGACGACCCCGGTGCTACCAAGCCGTCCTCGGCATAATCCATGTTATTGATGCCGAACTCGCGATCTGATCCCACTTAAAAGAGAGGCGAATCACATGGGCGAGCAACAAGCCCCCTTTGAGATGAGTTATTGGCTGACGTCCCAGCTGCGAAGATTCGCACCAAGAGCTGCTAGCCGTCGTGCTTGATTTCGTAGGCCCAATCCGGCCCTACCGGTGCGGTCTTGGCGACCGTGGCGATGCAGGGTCCAATGAAACTGGGAGCGGGGCGTACGCTGAAACTGGATCGCCATCGGTTGAGGCAAGTTCTATTTTTCCAGTCGCGGGAGCCGACCTTCCGGGGCTCCCGCTTCCGTTGTGTCCGGGTTGGCGACGATCCGGACGGCGTTGCCTTCCGAGACAGATGCATTCTATAGTCATTCCCATTCATGGAACTAAGCCGGAGGTTGAACGTTTTGATCGTTTTTATGGCCCTCGGAGGCAAGATGATTTCCGCCGCGCATTGCTTAGAGTTTGCACGTCAGTACAGAGCCCTCTCCCAGAACCCCAACACTTCCCCAGACCGCGCCTTCCTGACGAAGAACATAGCTCGGAGCCTTACCGGGTTGGCGGGTCAATTGGATCGGCTTGATGCGCTGACAAGGGAGGAGCAGCAAAGATGCCCCGCGCCCGGGGCTCCTTAGAAGTTAAAGCTGGAACTAAGGTCTTTGTGCGCTACCTACCGCACCATCACCGGCCAAGGCTCTGCCCGTAGGCGTCAGTGGCTGGATTCGGACAACATCGGCGCAGATTCGCAAGGCGCTTGATAGTTCAAAGGTCTAAGTCCGAAATAACTTATGTTCCTGCGATGATCTGCACGCGGACGTACAATCAATACCCATCAGCAGAAGGAACATGCGATGGGATTGAAGCGACGGCGATTCAAGCAGACGGATTCTCTGGAAATGCGACTCGAGCAATTTGCACAGGATATGCGTGAGCGGGCAGATGGAAAGCCTCCCGGCAACGAGCGCAATGCCTTGCTCAAGCGAGCACGCAATGCAGATCAAGCAATCGACATTGAGCGGCAACTTCGTCAGGACCACTAGGAACGCCCAAGAGAGAAGCGGTTTAGCCTGGCTCCTCCTTCGGAAAACTCTTGCCCTCCCTGCTCCCTGGCAAATCGCCGCTTGATTGCCGATCCGGCCATGTTGAGAATCCAGCCCTCCAAGCGCGCCGATGGCCGCACATCGTCACTGGTGGCCGGAAGCCGTTGTTTTTGCTAAGCTCAAAAAACGGGAAGTAGGCGACGATCAGGAAGAAAGCGAACGTCTGAAGCTCCTTAGCGCGCAGCTCGGGGTGCCTACAACTGCCTTTCGTCGACGCTTAACTGAGATGCTGCGCAACGCGCGTAGGCCACCGCTTATATCCATTGCCTTTATGCACCATCGCGCTCGCGGGTGAGTCCTTCCAGGCGAGTCGGCATTGGTAAACAGAGACCTGGCGCCCATCTCGAGCGTCGCAAATGATCGATCTCAGGGCCATGACGATGTGGCAAAGCACGATGACCGCGCGCGGATGGGCCTGCAATGACTTCCTCCTTTCAGAAGCAAGCGTCGGAAAGCGCACCGCTTCGGCAACCGGCGCCGCAACAGACCATGTCATTCGGAGTCGCCCAACCCCAGGCCGTCAATCAGCGCTGACCAAGGGCGCGTGCAGACTCTTCTTTAGCTAGAAATTGTGTCCCGAAGTCTGTTCAAGCTGGACGCCTGCTGAGCCCTTTTCTCACTTGCAGCGGCTGATTCGCCTACGCTCATGGAGCCTGGGGGATGCTGCGAGCCGCCCAATAGACTTGCGCATGTCCTCCGATAACCAGCGCTACTCAACTGCAAATCAGCGGAATGCAATTGCCGAGTACGCGAGCCAGCACGGACACAAAATTGTGGCGTCATACATCGACGCCGGAAAAAGTGGACTGTCGCTAAGAGGCCGCGACGCACTCAAGAATCTGGTTAGCGATGCACTGGCGGTTCAGCGCAAATTCGAAGCGATCCTGGTTGTTGACGTCAAAGATGGGCCCGCTTTCAGAATCCCGACCAGGCCGCCCACTATGAGTTCCTTTGCAGGCAAGCTGGGGTACGCGTGATGTTACTGCGGCGAACCGTTCGGTGACGATGTGACTTCCATCACCACCATCATCAAACATCTGAAACGGGTGATGGCTGGAGAATATAGCCGCGAACTTTCCGAGAAAATGCCCCGTAAGCGCCAGCAGGCCCAATTAGGATGTCGACAGGGCGGCACGTTGATCTACGCCTTCCGTCGTCTGTTGGTCGATGCTGAGCAGAGTGCTCGGCAGGTCCTGCAACGTGGAGAAAGGAAGGCGCTCACCACCGACAAGGTCATGGTCATCCCAGGACCACCGGAATAACTTGAGGTGATTAGGCGACTTTTTTTCGGATGTACGTGCGCCAGAAGCTCTCGATTGCCGTCCCGGCGCCGGAAACCATCCTCAGCTACTTCGGTTCGCTCCGAAGGGCGTATGAGGCCATTGGATAGACTCCGCCGCCGATACCTCCGTTCGGTATGAATGCGCTGCATTGGAGCAAGAAGGATATATTGGCCGGCTTGCGGAAGCTCTATGCTGAGCACGGGCAGATCACCACCGGTCTCATTGATGGCGCGCCCGACCTGCCGTCCAATAATCTCATTCGCCGTTACTTCGGCTCAAGGACAGCAGCAATGAAACAGGCCGGCTTTCCTGTTTTATCCCGCAGCAAAATTCAGCAGCGTCTGTGGAAGGGCAGGAAAAGCCGCCAAGTGCGATGAATTCTATCATGGCGTTCGTTGGACGGAGGTGAGTCTACTACAGGCCTTGCGCCAGCTTGAGGAGCAGAACGGCTACATATCGGCGACGCTGCTCGACCGGAACGGTGTTACTCCGAGCGCCTACCATTTTACGAAGCGCTTCGGTACGAATGCAAGGACCTTGGCGCACTTGCCACCCCGGACGGCCTCCGACGTCATGAAGGCCGCCTTGAAGCGGAAGGAGGAAGGCAGGGCGATCATTGGACCTCAGCCCCGACTTCAAGGGCAGCGCGCCCGTCTATGGTATCGCTCAGAAGACATCCTGGTTGGACTGAAGCGGCTAGCGGAGCAAAAGGGCCGGGTTTCAGCCCGACTTATCGATGAGGACTCTGACCTGCCTTCGTGTGGCACAGTGGTTCGTCACTCCGGCTCACTCACGGCCGCCTACGAATTGATCAGCCTGGTGCGTCTTGCGGGAAAGCCAGTGCGGTTTGGCTTGCCGCCGAAGGCGAAGCAGTCGTGGCTGTGCCCTAGGCTTACACGACGAGCTGCGAAGCAGCCCTTTGCTGCGGTTAACCCGGACCTGTGGCTCAAAAAGTTGGTAACAGTGTCGCGAAAACCCCTGAAATCGCTTGAAGCGCGCAAGTTGCCCACTTTGTCGCACATGATAAATTGAGAGTCTGAGGGCCCTGCCGGGCTCACCAAAAAAGTCCGTAGCTCATTCAGGCGCCATTTCGCCGGATCGGAATCACCGCACCAGATACGTGGGCTTTTCGTTCCCCAGCCGGATTTCGACTGGTGATTTTTTCCACGGCATCGGACAAATAATCGGGGTGGTGATGACCATAGGTGTTGAGCAACACCTCTAGCGACATTCCAAGATAGCCAGCTGCCTGCCAAGGGTCCGTACCTCTCTGCATGAGCCAAGTCGCAGCTGTGTGCCGCAAAGTGTGAGGGGAGATTCGCGGGCCGAGGCCTGCGAGCCTGACTGCACTCTTGAATGCAGTCTTGACTGACGTCACAGCCTTCCCATTGTACTCCACGAAATGCTTCGCCTCTGGACTAGCTCGGTGCCAGCGCCGCAGGTGCGCGAGCAAGCGCAAGGGGATCGGCACGGTGGGTTGCCGTTTGTTGGTTTTCGCGCTGCCCTGCTTCAGGCGGTAGTAGCGGCCGCGCTCTAAGTCGACGTAAGAGCGACCAATCGCGGGAATGGGAGATGCAGCTGCGATAGCTCCAGCACGAGTTCCGCTGTAGATCCCCAACAAAATGAACCGTGCAAGATGGCGTAGCGGACGCTTGCTTGTCGGGACCTTCAGGTCGTCGGTCGGCCGACGCGAGCCCTTCTGCATTTCACGATAGCGCCAGCACGTCCAAATCAGTTTGGCCGCATCGCTCCGCGTCAGCCACTGGTCTCGAGGCTGGCCTCGCTCTGGTAGTGAGATCTTCACGATTTCCCGGTGAAATCCTTCGGCTGCATGGTGGCCAATCGCAGCTCGTAGGTCTTCAAGGTCTCGCCGAGCGCCTCCCTTTTTGCCGCGCCACTTGGTGTAGGAGCGACATGCCTCCCCATTGACCTCGCCAAGCATTTTTGCTCCCCACCATTCGTTTAATCGTTCTATTCGTTTCTTGGACTTGCGGATATCGGGGATGGTGTCCTCATTTTCGCAATCAGCGTTGAAACGACAGCGAAGCTTGTCCAGTTGTGCATCCAAATAAATCGAGAGGACATCCGCGATTGCGATATCGTCTATGTGGCGGACGCGTCGCTTGGGGGTATGTTTGGAGCTTATGTAGTCCCTTAGTTTTTCCTCCGCGGCCGCAATCTCATCTGCAGCGCAGCCTGTGCCGACATCCCGGCCGTTGTCTCTGATGATCCAGGTTGCTTGGTGGGTGATCTTTCCCCTCTTGTTTCGGCGGGCGGCCTTAAGCTGAAGTCTGGCGCCCTTGCTTCTTCGCGGCATAGCTCTCGCATCCGTCCGATATGAGCCAGCGTTGTAAATTCCTTGCCGGCAATCTTCTCAATAACCAATCGGTTACGATCGCGCTCGCGACGTAAGCCCGCGACCGTCATTCCTCCCAAAGGAAACGCGATCTTCACGGCATCAGCAAGGCGAAGAGGGGTATCGGGTGTAATTTCAGGTTGCGTTCGATTTGTCATCGACGCCTTATCGAATATTGTAGAGCGGAAGCTTACTCGTGCTGCAACATTCGTCGCGGAGACCTACTCCGTGGGCAAGCTCAGCCCCACCTCTATCGCGCACTCGAGCGTAAAATCGTACAAATAAGTAAAGACGACAACAGCGGTAGGGAATCAGTAAAGCTCACACTCGGGTCTCGGCACGATTCAAGAACGGGCCGTTCCGGATGAAGCGGAGGGTGCTATGGTCGAGGCAATTAGTTATGGATCCAAAGTTACTATTGAGCCGATTCCCACGCAGACCTACCATCGCAGTTTAGTGACGTTTGGAAGGAACTCGTTGACGATATGGACGATCAAATGATCCCACCTCGCGGGATGTCAAAAGAGCAGCCGCGGCCTACGCCGGTTATGAAACGCTATCAGCTTTCAACGACTGGATTGGGCGGGGATCATGCCGGGACCCATTCCCGGAACACATCGGTGGGACAGGAAAGCTATAGATGCAGCATTTGACCGGCTCTCCGGGCTCAAGCCCACGGTTGAATCGCAGCGGTCGCTTCATGACGAATGGAAGGCCTTGCAAAATACGGATGCGCCTCGAGCGCATCAACACGTTAAACGAAAAGCTCGCCGATGAAACGGAAGACGCACTGCTTCGCGCGGCTGGGAGGTCCATGGATCGGATGGCGCAGCACCCCTTCCAAGGAGCAGGTCGTAAGTGGTTGATTTGTAGGCTTGGCACATGGCGCCTCGAACCTGGGACCCGCTGATGCAGCTCCAGAAGATCGAGCGGCTTGCGCCATCGCTTAAAAATTCTCTTCTCGAAACCTGCGTCCGATTTTCTGGCGCGCGCAAGAAGCTGAGGCATCCTTCGCTTCAGATCCTTGCACATATCGCGCGCGACAGCTGGAATAAACTGCGACAGCAAGTTGGCCGAAGCCCCGGCGATATCCTGCTCAGTTAGATCAGGATGCGCTTCCAAGGCCCTTTCGATCAATTCTTCAAATATCTGTTCAAAAGTCTTCATGATTCAGGCCCCCACAGGCCGGCATCCTAACCGATTTGCAGCTGATAGTGGGATTATCGGGACCGACGACAACGGTCCTCAATTTCGGCAATTCCCCGAACAGCCGACGACAGGATCACAGAACGACTCGGCTATAAGACGTGTCGCTGATGGCGCTCAAGAGAGTGATATTGTCATGTCCGAAATCCCGTCTCTGCCCCTGCCGATCTCCCTTCCGCGGGACGAGGCTATGCGATCGTGGGGACAAGCAGCCTCATCCTATGAGCCGGATGTTTGGGAGTTCGAATACCGCGTCCATCCTATCTCGGTCGCATGCCGGAAGCCGAATTGCGAGCCCGTTACGACGGGATTGCCCGGAATCTCCAAACCATTTTCAGTGATGATCGCAACGTCATCCCAATCAATTCATTCCTGAGTTCTTGGTACTGGTATCGCAAGGAACATCAGACTCGCTAATGCAGGTGCCGAGGCACAGCACCGCCGGGCCCCGCGTCACGATGTCGGAGACTGGAAAAGCCATCACGCGCGCTGGGAATCATAGGCATTCAGCAAATCGAGCCCGAACTCATATTCAATGACGAGCTTCAAGGCATGGTCCTCGTCCCCCTCGACCTCCATTAACCAGCGGCGTAACCGTTCGCCGTCCGGTTTTTGCGCGCTGCAATGCGCCAGGATCAAAAAGCGGAGCCAGCGCTGTTGGTCGAGCGGATGCGATGAGCCGGTGGATTTGTTCGCCAAATCCGAGAAAGCTTCGAGCGCCTTAGCCGCCTCAGGCGAGACCCACTCTTCAAGGGACTGCCAAAGAGAAGAGAGTTCTACGACGAAGCCGGTCGAAGGCTGCTGGTTTGGCGATCAGGCGTTCGAATTCTTGCAAGAGGCCATTGTATTGCGCGTAAGTAAGCCGGTCGACTCTCTTGGAACGATATTTGTAATCGTATACCCGCCTTCGCGGGACCAGAGCGTGAGCCTGGCCGCAGGCAGGCTCTTGTCGCTCTGCCGTTGAAAGACGAGGACATCGTCGCCGCGTGCCATGCGACTAAGGTCCTTCTCGGCGTCTATCCCACGCTCCCATGGCGTTGCTGTAGCGGCAATAAGCGCCTCCCGCAGCTCTGCACGCCTGGTTTCGGGACCAAGGATCGAGAGATCCTGGAAGACTTCGATCGTGTTTGTCGCTCATGTGTTTGGTCTCCGATCGAACTAGCTGATCAGGCTCGTTATGGCCTGCGGCGCGCCAATGAAGGCGTAAGGATTCAGGAACTGGCGGCGCCAAAACAAGTTTCGATCCACTTGTCCAAGCGCGGCTTCGTCACAAACAGCCGACCAGCGATCCTTGATGGTCTTGATTTGATGCACGACAATCGCGACGGCATCCGCCTCGTTGAGAAGAAACGATGGCGCGCCTTTCAGGCAGAGCGCAATCTGACTGTGTCGATCCTGGCCCAATATAAGCATCGCTTGCGTCGCCTCGCCGCCCGTGCGGCTTTGCGGGCAAATATCATAGGCAGGTGTGAGCGTCAGATTCGTGCCGTCCCAGAAGGCTGCGTGATTTCGGGCATGGTCATCCGTGTTGCCGCAGAGCACGTTGAAGACAATGCGCGAAAACAACTCCCGTAGCGTCTCCTTGGGTTCCGTAAAACGGTGGCGGATGGTCGTGGCGAGCTGTTCGTAGCTGGCGTAACGGGCCATCATTTCGTCCAGCTCAAGCAATGTTAGGGCGGATACCATGGCCTTGCGGTACCATCCGTCGGTAGCCTTCGCACGATCGAAGCGCTCGATGAGGAGGATGTCCTTGCCCGCCACGCGTTGAAGGTTCACAGGCGCGACGCGAAGCCCGGTCGCCGCGGCCAAGCGCATTGCGATGAATTCCGCCTTCACCACGCTATAGAGGTCGGTTTGCGAAGAAAACTTCGCGATGAATTTCTTATCGTTGGAGGTAATCGTCGCTTTCGGGCGCGCCCCGCCAATGGAGCTACCGTGGAAAAGAGCCCGGTCGAGCTCGGGCGTCAGCGGCGTTCCTTGTTCGACGAGCGCCGCCGCATTCAAGAGCTCATCGAGAGAGGCGCCCTCGCCTTCACGCGCGACATAGGCGGAGGGCGAGGCTTGAAAATCGAGCGCGCCGATGCGATCCGACCCTGACTCGAGGAGAAAGGTCAGCTCGGCAAGACTGCCCGCGTCAATCTCCTTCTCACGGGCACCGAACTTGCGATTGAGGATCACGCGCCGGCCCCAGGCGTCGGGCGCGGCGTCGCGAATACAATTCGGCATGTTCAGACCCGCAAGAAGCGGAAGGATTCCGCTCCGCAGCGGCAATTCGGGCTGGTAAAGCGCAATGGCGTCCTTGCGCTCGATATAGCTCCGTCCATAGTTGAACAGGAGCTGTTCGCCACGCGCCGACAGAAGTCCTGCAACAACCGGTTTCGTCTGGCCCGGTAGCCAAGTCCAGACATAGGCCTCAGTGAATTTGGGATCAGAAGTCATCCTTGACCTCTTCACCCCGCCGGGCACGAATGGATTTAGGCAGAAGCGTCATGACTTCGCGATTGCTTTCGATCGCCTGAGACATTGTCGCCTGCTCGACGTCGAACAGCCTGACGCCGACAATCGCGGCGACCTCAAAGACAGCGCCAATTGTGGATCGCGGGTCGCCTGCCTCTATGCGCCGCAGCAGCCCGCGCGAGATCCCTGCCCGCTCCGCGACATTGAGCGTGCTCATCTTCCGTTCGATGCGGGCCTTGCGCAGGAGCTGCCCAAGCAGCACCGCAGCATCGGCGGCATAGGCAGAAATGGGATGATGGATCTTAGCCATGGTTCATAAATAGATCGTCACGACCCTTGTGGATCATATATAGACCAAAGCTGCAAAAGCCAATTGGGTGGTTCACAAAAAGCCCAAATGAGCCCCTTATGGTCCATTAATGGATCATCTAGGTTCCACAGAAAATGGGAAATTATCAAGGAGCTGCCGAGGACCACCATTCAAGCACAGATCTCGCCTCGTCCAAGCTTCCCACAGGAGATTTTTCGCATCTAAAGGCGCGACAGATTGCGGCATCGACCTCGCGAACATAGCATGAACGCAAACGATTGAAAAACGTTCATGACAGACAAATCCGGCGACTTTGAAATTGAGCCTGAGTTCGAATGGGGACCGAGCCGCATGTAGATTGTCGAACTCGCCTTCTGGCGCCTTTCAACACTGCCCGACGATGAAATGGAATCCTGCTTTCCAGACCGAAATGGAAGATGGAGCAGCAGCCAAACCAAGGCTGCCGTTCTCAGACACGGTGCGAAGGGTCTCGACCTCAATCAGAATTGGGCTCTTGTCGAACAGAATTGGTTCTGTCCCGTTTGCCGGCGCAGCAAAGTTGATACTCTTCCGCCTTTCCAGTCGCGGTATTCTGCTCGCCAATTTGGAAGAGCATCACGATCACCTGCGGGACTATTGTGGGGCGTCGAGGGCGCACGTTGTTCGGGGACCGCTGGACCGTGGATCTTCCGCCAGGATGTGGAGAAATAGCCGATACCGTCGAACACTTGGTATCCAGCTTCCCTCGCGAGCTCGTCTGTTCGGAATGTAATGCCGCGGACGGCAAGGCAAAGCTCATGATGAAAGGCGCCATTCCGGCGTATTTCAGCTTTTCGCCGGCTGAAATTCGCACGTTTATCGAGCCGGTTGCAAACGCGGACCACCGGATCCTCGAGGACCGCGTTGAGAAGGCCTGGCACGCCTGCGCGCCCTCGCTAAATGCTCGTATCGCTTTGATCGATCAAACGTTGAACATGATTCATTCCGGCGCGCTCTACCGGGAAAGAGGCACATCGTCCTTTCAAGCTCGCCATCAACGGTCACGATGAACTGCCGCTCCTCGTACTCCGTTCCGTTGCTGGACCAAGGCTTGACGTTGAGCTCTTCTATGATCGTCCTAGTTTCCAACCAGTCTCTTCTTCGATTTCTCGGTTCAGCGCAGCGAACACGTCTTCGCCTTCATCAACCTGACCGCCGACGAGCTCCCAGCAACCGGGAAGAGTCGACGGCTCATTGTGCGCTTCTGCACGAAAATCCGTCCCAACGAGTCCGGGATTAGCGCGCGTGCGACAATTTGCTTTTTGAACGCCATGTTTCTAATCTAACGTGTAGTAGAAACAATGCCGGTATGACGAGTCTCAACGATATTTTAGACCGATTTCGGCCAGGCCCGCCGAGCGGGACAATTAAGCTCGGCGTACTGGGGGCACCGGGCACGGGAAAGTCGACTCTCACGGCGCGTCTGTCCGAGGCTCTTGTCGGACGGTGGCTGCACGTTTCCTTGTAGCCGCCGACGGCATGATGTCGAGCGTGGCATCGCGGCTCCAGGTCCAATACTCAATGTTTCATCGTTCGATCACTTCACGCTCTACAAGTATGTACCAAATAAGGTCCAGAGTGATTGCTACATCCTTGTGGACGAGTGGGGTACCCCGTGTTCCCACCACAGACGGAGACATGATCTACGTCATTCAGCTGAGGGCTTCCGAAGGGCGTTGAATCAACAATCGTTCATCCGCGCCTTGTCAGACACCGGAGCGTGTCTCATTGGCGATGCTTAGTCTCACAAGGACCTCACCGCCCAGGGAATTAAGAATGCCTTTCTTGATGCCAATTTGCTGGCAGAGCTCATTATTGCACGTCCGTACGTGGACGCCCGCTTCGAGCAGGAGCTCAAGCTCCAGTGGTCTCAGCGCACAGCATTATATGCGGGTGAAGTCGAGCGAGCACATAGGCTTGCTGGATTCCTGCCTGCAACCCCACCGCAGATCGAAGAGTTGCAGACGATCGCCAGAAATCCCGAACCGAGTTCGAAATTTCTCGGGCTCGAAGCCAAGACCTATTCCGAGAAGGACTTCGTCAAAGACCTGACAGCTTGATGCCAACCGCCGCGACGAAGATGTCGCAGCACGTCGTTGAGAAGAAGCATCTTGGCGGAAGGGCCTCTTCCATCCCTGTAATTGGCGCTAGCGCGCAATACGCGGGTGCTCTCCGGGATGGTCGTCGACCCGAAGGTTCATGATAGAGGCCGATGGCGAACACGGATTGGCATCACCAAACTGCACCACGTTCTGGACTGCGACCGATAATTGGAGTGAAAAGTCGAGAGGCTTCGGCGGAGGTGCGCTGGTGATGGGATTGCAGCTTGCATCCACACCTCCAAACGGCTGATTACCCTTCAGATCTCTGAACCAAAGCATCTTCTGAGCGTCCGTCGTACAGGCGTTCGAAAATGTAATGGGCGCCGACGGCAATTGGGCGGTGCTGTGACAGCTCAAGCACCCCGAAATCGGATTGTCGACCGGCCCGTTCGCGCGCCCCGCCCATCCCAAATGGGAGGCTGCGTAAGCAGGCGCCTGGTCCGAGATCGTGGTTTCGGTCAGCTTCTTGCCTGCTTGCTGGTCAGCGGGTGTGAAGCCGAAGTCATTTCCCCATGAAAGGCCTACGGGCCGGAGCCTCCGCCACGGGGAGGTATCAGTTGCATTGCTGTCAAAAGCGAAAGTCCCGAAGACCCACCCGGTTGGCGAGCGACTATCCACCGCGGCGACGTCCATCTGCATGAGGCGCACGGTTTGGGGGCCGGCAGCTGTCCGGATCGTCCACTGCGGAGCACCCGACAAGACGTCAGAATCCTGAAAGTCATTCGCAGTAACGTCGCTGAACAAGATCTTGAAGGTCATTGCTCCTTGGGGGAATTGAGCTTTTGCTAGATCGGGCGAAGCGCCGCCCAAGACCTGTCCGATCGTGACGGCACCCGCTGCATTGTAGAAGCCGACCGCATAATTGTGAATGGTCACTCCTGGCTTGAGACCGAGCTCCGGTCCGGTCACAGAACGTTCTGAGGTCAAGCCGCGCATCGGCTCTCGTGCACGCGGTCCAAAATTCATCAGCGGCATGTGAAACCAGGGCCGAACGTTGTTGGCTTCCGGCTTGAAGTCGGCATCGATCATGCCATCAAATGCATAGTCTCGCAGGGCATAGAGGTAAGCATTGGCCCCCGTCACTCCGTCCTTGAAGTCGATATTCGACCACGGTGCGTCGTTCCCCGGGACAACCGTAGGGTACGATTGGGACAGTTTGAACCACGGACCAGCGCTCGGTACCATCGCTGATGGCGTGACGAAGTCTGGAAAGGCCCCGGTGCATTGCGCAATGAAAGGTGCCGGCTCAGGAGCCGGAACGCCCTTCCCTGTCACCGGGAGGCAAGTCGATCCGGGAGCACAACCGCTAGCGGCATGTCCATGTGTCGGAGCAAGGCATGTGATCGTGGTCGCAAAAAGGACGTTGCGAAATATACGACTTCCTAAATGTTGAATAACGCGCATGAGCCTCTTTCCTCTATGACGCACCACTTCATTCCGATACAATTACAGCGCGAATTCGCCTTTGCAAGCCCGAATTGATTCCCAGTAAGTTTTCGCTACAGAGCTTGGAAGTAGGCCCTGACCTTTAAAGAGAGGATGATGATCGTGTTCTGTACGAAACGTACGGTGCTTCTCCTTTTTCTCTTTGCAGCAAGCGCGCAGGCGCAGACTGCAACGTCATCTGCTTATTTGACGGTAGATGGACAAGTGACGACTCCACTGTCCTTCTCTGAACCCGACTTTCAGGCACTTCCTCACACATCGATCACCGTCACGGATTCGGCCGGGAAAAGTACGACCTATTCAGGAGTTGACCTGGCTGTCCTTTTGAACAAAGCGGGGGTGCCGCTCAAGCAAGACCTGAAAGGTGCCGACGTCGCAAAATATCTCCACGTTCAAGGCGCTGATGGTTTCGTCGCGATTATTTCTCTGCCCGAGTTTGATAACGGCACGTTCCTGGTGGCAGATGCGCAAGATGGCTCCCCATTGCCGAGCGGGACCGGTCCTCTCCAGGTCATTTCACCTCAAGAAGGTCGTCGTAGCCGCTGGGTGAAACAACTGAACTTGCTGCAGATCACCAAATCTTCACCGCAATAGCCGCACCAGAGCGAGGACTAGTCACTGGCGTCCACTCCGAGCGGCCTCACTCTCTGCGCATGAGCCAGACGAACACGGTCGAATAAAGCGGGTCGCCCCGAATACAAATCTTGCTCAGAGACAGTACGTCTAGCCGGTGTTCGTCGGCGGCGCGCCTGATAGATGCTTCGTTGATATATGAGTTATCATGCCCTTCCGCGTCGATAAAACGCGCGCTCCTGACCCAGTCGGCACCGATCATGTAGCCGTCCTCAGCGAGTTGAGCCGCGGCGTTTCCAAGAGCCCATGCGTAGCGTTCTGGGCTTTTGCAAAGCCCAAACAGACCAATTGCCGTAATCAAGTCGTGCTGCGGGCCGGGTACGTGACGAAAGGGCGTGCTGAGCACATCATGGATGATGAACTTGTCGATCTTCTCCCGCACGCACGCCAAGTGATGGTGGTCACGCCCGAACCTTGCTAGCACTTGCTGGTAGCAGGGAGGGACGTCGTCCGATAGAATGAAATCGTGAAGCACCTTGAGTGCTTCGGCGCTTTTGTCGCAGCAATCGATGCTCGTTCGGACATTTGCGGGAATAGACCAGAACAAGGTCGTTGGACCGCAACCAAGATCAAGCCAGCACTCGACCTCTTCTACGCCCGCGATGAGCTCGAGAATTTCGTCGGTCCCCTGCCCGTCCCGGAAGGATTCATTGAAATACAGGAATCGGTACTGCGAGAAGTAATCAACATGCTCTTGATCAAGCCTGGTGTGTGACAGCGCGTCCCTCCAGGGAGCCCTGGAGGACTTCACCCGGCTTTCGTCCTCACCCAACCACCCGCCAACATATTGAGTTCGGCTTCGCATCACGTAGCTTCCGCCACGATGAGCAGGCGGGCAGAGTTTTCGCTGACGGGCACCCGCCTGTAATTGCCATATGCTTCAACCATCCGAAACCCAGCGGCTTGCAGCAGGGCGGACATCTGGCAAAGCGAGTAGATCCTTAACTCGACCGTCGAGACAAACTCTTCAGTCAACGCGCCATTTACGAGAGTGTAGAAGAACGTTAGCTCAAGCAGCTGATTTGAACGGAGGCGTTGGGATCGCGATCGCCTGAGGAGGCTACCATCGTCCAGGCCTCTTTCCCACTCAGCGATGAGTTCGTTGTCACCGAGTCCGGCCGCGAAGTATTCAGGCCCATCCTCCGTAGGTTCGCTCGAGCGGGCGAACGTCGCGAGATCTAGAACCAGGCACCCTCGCTTCGACATGTGCCGCTTGAATGATGATAAGGCGTCCAGTGCCTCGGTCTCGCTGCCGAGAAGCTGAAAACACTCGCGCGGACACACAATGAGGTCGAACATGGCGGAAAGCTTGAGAAACCGCATGTCCTCAAGAACAGTCTTTACGTTCTCGATTCCGCCGCGTGCCGCCAAACGCCTTTGCAGCTGCAGAAGCATTTTCGGGTCACGGTCGACCGCAGTGATGCGCTCGACGCGACGCGAAAGTGGGAGCGTCAATCTGCCGCAAGCGCACGGCACCTCGAGGACATTTCCCCCCCGCATTTGCCCCACAGAGGCGATGAACTCGACTTCATCCGGGAACGAGCCAAATTCACAATCGTAGAATGCACTTCTCTCCCTATAGCCGATTGGAAGGGCGTGATTTCCGCCTATTGGACCCGAGCCTGCTTTACCCAAAGCACCAACGTTAGAGCTCATTGCTCGCCTCACCCAAGCGACTGACGAGATCGGCGGCCGTGATATCGGCTGAAGATAGGTTAGCGAGGTTCTGCCATTCAGCGGCGAGGTTGGCTCTATCGAACAACAGACGCTCTGAGAAGTGATTGCATTTGCAACCAGACGTGTAATTGTAGTTGGCATTGACTATCAAAGGCGAATGGATGGCACCAAACAGATTGTCACCTACACTCAATCCTTCTAGTACGCCCAGGCTTGCCAGATCGTCCAAGTCGACACCGGTGCCTGGGCTGGCAAAGAATCCGTCACCAGCTCTGAACTTCGCGATCGGCTGATGGAGGAAACGAAACGAGCACTCCTTTCTTGCAAGCAGCTTGTCCACATCGTGCGAAGCTATGGCCTCACTTTCGCAGGACCACGACTTTTGTCCGCCTATTCTTCCCCGTCTAGCCCGTCCCGTCCTTATGACAGGCTCGAAGTAGCTCCGAAGGCCTTCGTGAGCGACAAACGTGGCTAACGCAGGAACATCTCGAGCGGAAGCATCGCTGACGGGAAATTCTATACCGAAACGGCTGCGATGGTTCCCTTTGAACACCGCCATCAGGTCCAGCAGGCTCGTTGGCAGCTCCAGCGCGTGATCAGTAAGCACGACCTCACGATAGTCGTATTCTCCGGTTCTCGGATTGCGCCAGCTTGAATTATTGGCGCTCGATGTGCTCCAAATGGAATGATAGATCTGCAAGACATCCTTGTATTCCTCGATCTGCGCGATGAACGCGCGCACAGTCGGCTTGCTGTCGCCGGCAGCAGAGAAGCGCTCAATATTGCGAGCAATCTGTTGACGGATGTGAGAGCTCGAAAAACGGCCGTATGTTCGCCAATGACCGGCAGCCGCTTCCTCGCTTGAAAATATCAATCCTGCAGTGAAGATGAGCCATTGCATGCCGGATGCTGCGACGAGCTCCAGCAGATCGAAGAACCGTGGGAACACAGTTACTTCACCGTCCCCCGATGTCTGTATCACCTTGGCTCCCAGTGCGCGAGCTTGGGAGATGGTGCCGGCTGCTCCATCGAAATAGGAGGTTATCTGCTCTTCCATATACGGGTGCTTGTCGATCGGAACGGCGGACGCATAGCAGCCCGAACACGCCAAATTGCACTGCTTCGGACAAAAAAGATGCAGAGAATCTATGCAGTTCGTCAACGCGCTTCGCACGCGGCTCATCAGTTCCTCTCTGGTCGCGCGCCGGATGCTATCGAGGTGGGACGAGTAGGCCGAATCCGCCGTAAACCAGCCGGGCAAATCCAGATTCACGGACCCGCACTGACCGTCTGGCAATCGCCGCTCGCCGGCAAACCTTTCAATTGAGGTCGCATAGAACGGTATCCGATAGGCCTTGGATATCGCAAAGTCGAGCGTCATCGCACTCTTAGCCATCTCGATTGAATGCGAGGTCTTCGGAAGGTGCCCAGGCAAGACGTTCGTGCACCCGAATTCGCTCTGTTTGGAGAGGAAGTAGCGCAGGACCTCCGGATGGATCCTTGAAGGGCTCGTCTCAAATTGCGAGAACATACCGAACTCCACATCGTTTAGGCGATTGGCATTCGCGTTTCTAAGGCATCATGCCGAATGAGCTCTGGATGAACGAGCTCGCCGGCCTTGGCTATCATGCATAGTTCGATCATTCTTGACCGACCGCCGCGCAAGCAGACATCGGCCAACTTGCGGACATATCTGATCACACGCTCGGATGTCGCTTTAGATGCTGTTACCGGTACCGATGCAGGCAGATGATCGATCTTGATGTGCAAGACGCTGTTTATGAGCCGCGCTGGAGCGCGATGGCTTGTTGTGCTCTTAAAGGACGGCAAGTATCCCTTCCCGTAGCCGCAAGTGACGTCCACGATCACCGACCCAGGTTTCATGGTGGACACCATGCGTTCGTCCACCATCGCGGGCGTATCGAAGGTGGAAATCAGGATTGCGCCTATCAGTACGTCAGCCTTCTTGACTTCCTCACGCAGGACACCTCGGCGATTGAGCAGACATCTCACGCGCCTACCGAACTCCTGCTCAATTTGCGCTATCTTGGTGGCGTTGCGCACGAAGATTGTCACCTGAGCGCCCAATGCGATCGCCGTTTGCGCCGCTGCGCGCCCGACATTTCCAGCGCCTATAATGACCACCCGAGGAAAAGGCCCGTTCGGCGCTGCGCCCATCAGCAATCCTCGGCCGCCGAGATGAGACTGTAAATGGTACGCGGCATAGATCACGGCCATCCGACCGGCAATATCGGAATCCGACACCGAAGCCGGATAGGCGCCCGCGCGCGAAATAAACTCGAGAGCGTACGCGGTGAGCTGCGAGGTCTTTAGTGCCTTCATTAGCGCAGGGTTTCCCTCTGCATGCATGAATGCGGCCAGATGGGACCCCTTGCGGAAGAATCTATATTCTTCGGGTAGAGGGGCCTTATACTTGAGGACGAGATTAGCTTGCCATGCCTCGAGCGATGTTACGATGCGCGCCCCAGCCTCCGCGTAAGCTTCGTCGGATATTCCAAGCGATGCCGCAGCCTTGGCCTCGACCAGAACATCGTATCTATCCTGGACCAACGTTTTGATTTCGTGTGGCAGCAGGAGCACCCGCCTCTCGCTCGTTCCTCGCTCCTTCAGGAGCCCAATTGACCGCCTAGCCATCGCCGGTCTCAGCCGACCGGAGATGGGCTGCAATCCTCGCGCCGTTTGACCTATTGGCCTGCTTCAGGAAATCTGACGCACCGCACAACAATGGATCACCGGTGTAGATCTCGGACATAACCGGGCATCTGCCAGCGCAAGCGTGTTTGGCGCTCCCAATGTCGCAGCTGGCGCAACCCTTGAAGTCGTTGAAGGATACAGCCCTGATGTCCTTGAAGGATGTGTCCCAGAGTTCGGCAAAGCTCGCTTCTCGCAAGGTCCCTGCAGAGTATTTCTTGGCGGACATGCAGACCGAGCACGGGTAAACCTCGCCGTCCGATGCAATATACGCGAGCGAGATGCCACAAAACTCCCGCTGTATGGCGTGCGAAAGCCTATACGAGAAGGACAGAAACTTTTGAACGCAAAGGCCAATCCTCTGCATCTTTTCGATCCGATCGAGGTAGTTTCTAAAGTAGAGAGGCGAGGCACTTTGTGCGACATTGCCATTTGGTGTCAGATGGGGAAACCGCTTTCCTCGCCCGACAGGGCTAAAAGGCGTCACTCCGAAAAACAGATCCTGCTGCGAAGTGAACTCGAAAATCTCCTCCAGTTCAGCGAGATTGGAATTCGTCAAAGTCGTCATTACGGCTGAGCGGATCCCGTTCTTCTTGAGTAGTTTCAGCTTTTCGATCGTTTCCTCATAAGTTGACAGATGCCGCATCTTCTTGTGCGATTCGGTCCCGTCCAGGCTCACGCTGACAACGCACTCCTCACGTGGAATTTCATCAATGACCGATTGAGAGAGGTAAGTGCCGTTGGTAGCAATCGAAATGACGAAGCCGAGATCGTGAGCATATTTGACGATGGACATGAAATCGGGATGAGCAAAGGGCTCACCTCCGCAGAACACGATCGAGAAGACGCCCTTCGCCTTCAGTTGATTAAGTATCTCATAGATTTCGGAAGTGCTCAGCTCGTTTGTTCTTTTCGGACCGGCTTCCACGTAGCAGTGCAGACACGGAAGATTGCAGTACCGCGTGATTTCGAACCACACGATCAGCGGAGCTGACAGACGGAAGCTGTCGCCAATCGGGACTGTATCTAATCTAAAGGGTTCAAACTCTTGCTGCTCCGCCTCTGCGTTGATCAGAGGGGCAGCCTCGTTTGAATAGAAACCAATATCGCCAGTGTCCGCAAACGCGAGTGTGTAGCCGAATTCCTCGATGCGCGACCGCGTTCGTTTGCGCATGAATTTCACTCGCGCTTGCGGAGCTGACAGGGCTGTAAAGCCGTTTTAAATGGCGTTTCCAACGAGGAACGTCGCCGGGGAGATCTTCCCGGTGTCCACGTGCGCCTCGAACTCTGCGCTAGCTGTCAGCTTCCTGCTGCCGGTCGCTTTCGCGAATTCCTCCAATTGCTTCTTTTGCTCAGGTGTGAGTTCAAGAGCCAATGTTTGCGGGGCTGGGCTTTTGGACATCGAAGCTCTCCTTTTGCGCTGCGGGAATTACGTTTCACAAAACCGTCACTACTCTTGATTGTACCTTGTCCACATGATGACTTTACGAAGATCAATGCGATAGTTGTCTTTTAGGAAATTCACAGGATAAAGTTGCGACGCTGGTTATGGCTTGCAACCCCGCCACCGTTTCAGCGAGTCTGCCCTGATGATCCAAGCCCGCCGGTCCCACGGCACTCACCTGCTGATCGATCTGTGGGGAGCACGTCATTTGGAAGACGCCGATCGCATCAGAGAAACGATGATCAACGCTGCGTTGCGGGCTGGAGCAAAACTGCTGCATGTGCATCTGCACAAATTCGAGCCCCACGGGGGTGTCACTGGTGTCGCGCTGCTAGCCGAAAGCCATATCAGTATTCATACCTGGCCAGAAAGCAGTTACGCAGCGCTAGATGTGTTTATGTGCGGCAGCGCCGAGCCCGAGCAAACAATACCGATCATCAAAGCCACGTTCACTCCGCGACAAACGATTGTTCTACAGGCAATCCGAGGCACTGATGGTGGCGGCTCATCGATGATTGAGACTGCAAGCTTTGCACATTGCGACGGTCTGAGAACCGCGCCAACGACCGCGCAGGCCCGAGGTTGAGCACCGCACGGCCTCCGGGCCGGGCTGGTGGCAGTCGCAGCTTGCGCCCTTGTCGATCGACCGGATCGCCTCCCAGGGGCCAAGCAACACTTCGATCTGACCTGCCTAGAGCGCCATTTTTTCTAGCCTGCCAGGCGTGACAAACGCCGACTGGCCTGTTCGATTTCGGTGCGATCGTGTCGCCGGCGCCTGAACTCATGCCTCGCCCAGCGCTGCTCAGTCTGATAAGCGGTCATAGTTCGGCACGGATAACGACCGCAGCACCCGCATGGCGCAGCACCTCCCAGACGGATCACGCTCACGGGGGCAGCATCCAGGCGCAAGATGGCTTCGCATCTTGCTCGGACGCTTTGATGCTCGGGGTGCATGTGCATCGAGTAGATTTCCTCAAGCCCAAGGAAGACATCATCAACCGCTCCGGAGCCGCGTGCATTTTCAAGATCCTTTTCGACCTCCGCCAAAATCTTCAACTCTTTGGCGCAAGCTCTGTCTGCCTTCTGTTTTGTTACCGCTTTCACCGTCGTTTTCTCCGTCGATCTTTCTGAGATCGAGATAGTCGTCCGGAGCCAGAAATAAGCAACGACAGGCGCTCCCTCGCACCTTTAGGCTTGCGCCACTGGACATACGCGCGAGGACTCCGGACTTTGGGGAAAAACGATTACGCCTGCCGTACGAGGTTTTCTGGACCTCATCCGACAATAGGAAATGCGATTCGGCCATGTCAACGTTTAAGTTGTATTGTTTTGTATAACACGTGTTGAGGCAGTAATTATATCGACACACAAAGGTGCACCGTGTTTGAATCGCGCAATGAAGCGCAGAATCAAACCGAACTCGCAGATGTTGACGGAAAGCGAAGCTGCTCAACTGCTGCGTTGCTCGACGAGCGACGTGAGACATCTGCGGCTCACTCGTCAGCTCCGGTGTTATCCAGGCCTCGGCCTCTCACAAGCCGATCTGGAAATATACGTCGCGGCAGAAGATCATCAGAGTTCGAATGCCCGGAACAGCCAACGGGTGCGCCGTCGTACCCGCTGACACGCGGCCGCGCGTGCTGCAGACGCGGGGCGCACTGCAGCCATTGTCCGAGCCAAGCCGCCTACCCCTAGCTCAAAAGGCAGGCAGCAGGAGCGGTTCGAGCGGATAACGGACGTTCGACGACCTTTTTGCTCACGACACAGCCTCGATGTGCCGAAATCCCGCGATGCCTATCAGATAGTCTGCTGAACAACACGGGGCTCACCACCAATCAAGGTCGCGCCAAGCGCAATGACAAAGTTGCGCCTGCCTAGATTAGCATTTCGCATCGGCTGCGCTGGGCTGGCGTTGCTCGCCGGTACTGCCGTGACAGACGCCTCTAGCTGCAATCGGCGGGATGCGCTCGGCACGGCGCGGGTGCTCGCTGTCGATGCCGCACTCTTCCCGCGGGTGGGGCTGAAGAACTTTCCCGAGACGCTTCCTCTGGCGGACCATGAAGTCGTCCTCACCTTCGATGACGGACCGCGGACGCCCAACACAGACAAGGTGCTGGCTGCGCTCGCACAGGAATGCGCGCGAGCCACGTTCTTTCTGGTCGGCCGATCCTCGGCGGAATTTCCCGAGCTCGTGCGGCGTATGGCCGCCCAGGGCCACACCGTAGCGCACCACAGCTGGTCGCATCCGATGATGTCGAAAATCTCGTTCGAGCAGGCGAAAGAGGACATCGAGCGCGGTATCACCGCCGTCGAAATGGCGCTCAACGGTGTGTCCACCAAAATGCCCTCGACACCGTTCTTCCGGTTCCCCTACTTCGACGCGACACCTGCGACGCTCGATCTCTTGCTGGCGCGCGGAATTGTCGTGTTCGGCGCTGACCTTTGGGCGAGCGATTGGGAGAACATAACTCCAGAGCAGGAGCTCACAATCCTGATCGAGCGGCTCGAGGCCGCTCATAAGGGCATCATTCTGCTGCATGATGCGCAGACGCGGACGGCGGCCATGCTGCCTGGGTTCCTGCGCTACCTGCATCAGAACGGGTATCGGATCGTGCATCTGGTGCCGGCTGCCGCCAAGAGCGCTGAAGCCCCATTGACGTCTTGGCACCACGCCTTCCCGCAGTGAAGGCGCGCGAGAAGTGTCGGAGATCACCTCCTGGGTTCAGAGACGGCTACGGGCGACCTCGTGGCCTGATCTCGTTCGATTTGCGAAGCCTCAACGTGACGAAGCTGTTCCTGCGGCATGGCGATCACGCCGCCCTGGACGCCCTTGCGCCAAAGCGAAACAAGAGCTGCTCCACTTCGGCGGCCGGCCTGGCACCGCTGAACAAGAATCCTTGCACCTCGTTGCAACCTTCGGCCCGAAGCCAATCGAGCTGCTCCGTGGTCTCCACCCCTTCCGCTGTCGTCGTGATGTTGAGGCTCCGGCCGAGGCCCGAGATCGCCCGCACGATGGCCCCGCAATCGGAGCGTTTCGCCAGATCCTTGACAAAAGAGCGATCAATCTTGATCTTGTCGAAGGGAAAGCTGCGCAAGTAGCTGAGGCTCGAATAGCCCGTTCCAAAGTCATCCAGCGATATTGAGACGCCGAGCTCGCGGAGCTGGTGCAGGATCGCAAGGTTTGCCTCCGTCTCCGCCAAAAATACCGATTCGGTGATTTCAAGCTCGAGCCGCTTCGGGGCCAAGCCGGAATTCGCCAGCGCTGAAATCACCACCTGAACCAGATTGCGGCTACGGAATTGCACCGGCGACAGGTTGACCGCGACCTTGATCTCTAAAGGCCACTTTACCGCCTCTTTACAGGCTTCGCGCAGCACCCATTCTCCGAGGGGCCCGATCAGCCCCATTTCTTCCGCAAGGGGAATGAATTCGGCCGGCGAGATCATGCCCTTCCCTGGGTGCGGCCAGCGCAGAAGCGCTTCAAAACCTGAGATCTTGTCGCTCGCGATCTCGACCAGGGGCTGATAGTATAGCTCGAACTCGCTGCTGGCAAAGGCGCGGCGCAAATCAAGCTCCATCTCGCGCCGTCGCTGCACCTGCTGATCCATCTCCCGCTCGAAAAAGCGATGCGTTCCGCGGCCATCCTCTTTGGCGCGATAGAGCGCGATATCGGCGTTACGCATCAACTCGGCGCTGCTCGCGCCGTCGCCTGGTGACAGCGCGATTCCGACCGAGGCACCGATAATGACCTCGTTATCGTCAATCTCGTATGGCGCACTCAATGTTCTGATCAGGTCGCCCGCGAATTGGCTCACATGCGTCGGCGAGGTATCATCCGTGAGAATGATCGAAAATTCGTCGCCGCCGAGCCGTGCCGCCAGATTGTTGCCGGCCACCCTGGACCGCAACCGGTCGGCCACTTGCTCGAGCAGGCGATCGCCGATGAGGTGGCCGAACGAATCGTTGACGTTCTTGAAGAGGTCGAGGTCGATACACAGCGCCGCGACGCGGTTGCCGACTGCATTAGCGCTTTCGAGTGCCTCTGCGAGCCACCTCTGGTGGAGTGCGCGGTTGGCCAGGTTGGTCAACCCGTCGTGAAGTGCCATATGGGCGATGCGGGCCTCGGCCTTGCGCCGTTCGGTGATGTCGACCACCACAACCAGATAGCCCTCGCGTCCCTCGATCATAAGGCGCCGCCCAAAGGTCAGCGCAGAAATCTCAGTGCCATCAGCCCTGACATGGCGCCAGGGATGTTCAGACTGAGAGATGTCGCCCGCTTCTCGCAGCGCTCGCGTATAGCTGACCCGCTCGTCGTCTGGCCAGATCTCCTGAACTTTCATTCGCAGGAAGGTCTCGCGAGCATAGCCATAGTGCAGCACTGCCGCGTCATTGACCCTCACGAAGTCCATTGTCTCGGCATCTAACGCCCACATCGGCATCGGATTACTGTCGAACAGCAACCTGAACGAGGCATCCCGGCGCTTGAACGACGTAACGTCGGAAATGACCACGGACACGATGTCTCCGAAGGCACTGAGGCGCAAGCGCAGGCTCTGATCACCGTATTCGAGCTCGAACTCGTCACCGAATTCATTCGCGACCGCGGCGCCCAACCGCTCCATCACCTCTTCCGAACAAAGCAGATGGTCTGAATTGCCGAGGCGCTGCCACAACAGGTTGCCCTCTTCCACATCGAGGAGCCTTGCGGCTGCCTGATTGTGGTGCACAACTTGAAAATCAAATGGCCTGCCTGCGGGATCGCGAACGGTTGAGAGCGAGATAACGCCATCGTCGGTCTTGCAAAAGATTGCATCGATCAAATTGTATTCTGTAGCGCGCTCGTTGACATAGACGCCGACCAGCGTACCGGCCCAACGCGATAAGGTCGGCAGCGCCAGCACGTCGTAGGTCCGTACCATGCCGGCTTGCACGCAATGAGCGGTTGCGAGATAGGGATGGTTGTTTGCAATCGAATTCGAGGCCGCCCCGGTGAGGGCTGTCGCGCAGTCTGGACGCAACGCATCAAGCGGAATGTCCCAGCGGGCATCGCCCAACCAGTTCTGCACATAACGGCCAGTGCGCGAAACAGTAAACGCGCCATTGTCACACCTGAGCAGCACAAGATGATCGGCAAGCCGCCCGAGGCTCCCCAGCAGCACATTTTCATAGCGGGGAAGGGTTTCGCCGGGCTCGAGCGCAGCTTGCCACTTGCGCCGCAGGATTGGCATGTCATTAAGCAGCCTGGTATCTGATTCCACGGATTGCCTGTTAGCAGCACTCATCACACGCCCCACTGACCTAAGCTTCCTGCCCGGGGTGCATAAAATCCAGCTTGGCTTAATTCGCTCTTAAAAGACGAGAGGGTCGCGCTCTAGCCCTGCTGATCGATGGCGTTGCCTGGAACATCAGGCCCGATCGCTTTCGCGCCTCACAGCGCAGAAACTCTGCGGCGATAAGGCAGAATTCGACGAAAAGCGTTTGCCAGCGCCACGGTGACGACGAGAACCTTCGTAGCTAACGATTTGAGCGTCACGCATTCTAGGAAGGAGCGCCGTCAGTTTCGCGCGAAATTTTTCGTCGGATTGTCCGATTTGTGCGACCACTAATTATGGACGGTCGCAGGCGTCAGCAGGTCCACAATGTTGATTGTGCTTGAAAGGCCGTCCCAGGGAGATGCACGATAACTAAGCGCATGTTAAAGAAATGTGACGGTTGCCAGCGCGAGGAGGCCACGCATGAAAAAGAGCGATGTGACGTGCTCGGAATGCGGTGCTGGCTTTCGCCGTCTTGAGCTTACGTCTGAACGCGGCATCCAAGGAAACTACCACTGCCCTGCTTGCGGCACACTGATCAAGGAGCTCGGAGCGGCTCACCTCGTGCTTTATCGCTTGACTGTACAGCCTTCCACCAAAGCGATCCGCAATCAATAACGCGTCTGAGTTGCCCTGGCCTGGTTAAGGAGCCTGAGTTGGTTTCGCTCACTGTTGGTGTCTGACAGTGCGCATCAAATATCAAGCCGTTGCTGGCGACGGATGCGACGGCTGGTTCGGAGCCCGCGCGGGCCGAGGCGAAGAGTTCGGCCTTTTTCTGATTGAACGCGTCTTCGGTCCCGCGGATGCCCTGGAGGCTCGTGATGACGGTACCGAAGACGGCGAGGCCTCCAAGCGTCTGCAAGACAGCGGAGCGGACCTTCGAACGCATCTCGATGATCTTGCCCAGGTCCTCCGGCGGAATGGGAATAAGCCTGCCGTCTTCACCTTCCGCGCGATGGATGGGTCCGGAACGCGAATAATCAGAGTGATCGAGACGACCACATAGAGCGCAATCGAGGTGAGGAGGACATCCACCGGGATGTACAGGCCCCATAACGTCAGCCCTGCGTCCATCGCTCACCATGCCTGTGTTGCGAGCTCATCCGCCGGCATCAATCTGCAAGAACACTATCGAGCAGATGTGCAAGGCGTATGCCCGCCTTTTGCAAGCGCTCCCGGATGATGACGTCGCTCTTCGCCAGATACGCCCCATCGATCGTCACGCTGCCCCCGTCTGGTGGATCGCAGGATTTCCCATGGAAGGTGCAATAGCCGGTTTCGGCTGCCTCGCTGATGGCGAATGATTCATTCGCCCAGGCGTGAGGATCGGACGCATTCCACTCGGCGATTTGCTCGTCCGTGATGGCGTCGAGCAGCTTGTCGGCCGCAAGCTTCACATCCGACCAAACCGCGTGCACTACGAGGCCATTATCCCAGGTGGAATGAAGATTTCGGCGCGTGGCCGATTGCGCGATCTTGCCAACGAGCGGCGGGGTTTCGGCTATCGCCGCCTGTTCGTGCTGCTGCGGCGGGAGGGCGAGCCATCGGGGATCAACCGGATCTACCGGCTTTATTGCGAGGAAGGGCTCACCGTCCGCAAGCGGCGGGCTCGCCGCAAGGCCGTCGGGACCCGAGCCCCGATCCTAGTCGAGGCCAAGCCCAATGCCCGCTGGTCGCTGGACTTCGTCCACGACCAGTTCGCCAATGGTCGACGCTTCCGCATCCTCAACATCGTCGACGACGTCACCAAGGAATGCCTGGGCGCCATTCCGGATACGTCGATCTCGGGGCGGCGCGTGGCCCGCGAACTCGCGGCAATCGGCGAGCGACGCCGCAAGCCAGTGACCTGCCACTGAATTTTCATCCAGCGGCAGTTAGAGTCTCGGGGTTTTTGCAGCGAAGATCAAGAGAGTACGGATTGCCCATCGATACTGGCTTCCGTCCAGCCAGTACGGTGAATCAGAAACCGACTGATTTGGGAATCTCAAATCGATTCAGACTAAACCCATCCCGCTTTAAAGAGCCCCGGGCGCGGGGCATCTTTGCTGCTTCTCCCTTGTCAGCGCATCAAGCCGATCCAATTGACCCGCCAACCCGGTAAGGCTCCGAGCTATGTTCTTCATCAGGAAGGCGCGGTCTGAGGAGGTGTTGGGGTTCTGGGAGAGGGCTCTGTACTGGCGTGCAAACTCTAAGCATTGCGCGGCGGAAATCATCTTGCCTCCGAGGGCCACAAAAAAGATAAAACTTTCAACCTCCGGCTTAGTTCCATGAACGCGAATGACTATAGAATGCATCTGCTTCGGAGGCAACGTTCCCCGTCCGGATCGCCGCGACCCCGGACACAACGGAAGCGGGAGCCCCACTAAGGTGCGGGAGGTAGGGCTCCCGCGAGTGGAAAAATAGAACTTGCCTCAACCGATGGCGATCCAGTTTCAGCGGACGCCCCGCCCTCAGCTTCATTGGACTCTGCATCCCCACGGTCGCCAAGACCGCACCGGTAGGGCCGGATTGGGTCTACGAAATCAATCACGGCAGCTACCGGCTCATGGTGCGAAAGCACGATGACCGCGTGCGGATAGGCCTGCCATGACTTCCTCCTTTCAGAAGCAAGCGTCGGAAAAGCGCACCGCTTCGGCAACGGGCGCCGCAACAGACCATGTCATTCGTTGCCCGCAGTCAAATTCAGCAGCGTCTGTGGAAGCGCAGGAAGACGCCGGGTGGGATGAATTCTATCATGGCGTTCGTTGGACGGAGGTGAGTCTACTACAGGCCTTGCGCCAGCTTGAGGAGCAGAACGGCGACATATCGGCGACTCTGTTCGACCAGAATGGTGTTACTCCGAGCGCCTACTATTTTACGAAGCGCTTCGGTTCGCTGACCAATGCAAAGGACCCTGGCGAACTCTCCGCTGGGGGACGATCTCGCATATAGCCGATCGGATAAGCCTTGAACTTCTTCTTCGAGGGCTTGCGCCTTCGACCTCCGGCAATCGCCTGATGCCGTGGCGCTGGAGGCAACGATGCAGAGATGACCGCGTAGATGCGTGATGGTCGGCTGCAGCGTATAGAGGCAATCGTCGAGTGGCAGCAGCGTGTGCCGCCGGAAAGCGACGATAATCGCCTCCTCCTCGATGGAAAGGACAGTCGACTTAGTTTCCTTGGGGCCTGTCGGCAGATCGGTGACAGTCCCGCGCTGCTTCCACTTCAAAACGTCTTCTGGTTGATTCCGTAGCGCTTCGCGAGGGCTCTCAGGCTCTCCTGACTATTTTGTATTGCTCGACGGACTGCCTCCGTCCTGGTGGCGCAGCCGTATCTGGGACAAAACACCTAGCAGGATGTTGAAGAAGTCTTTGAACGGCGCGCGATGAATGGGATGTTGTCACCGTTGAGGAGGCAGATCTCCCCTTCGAGTGAGCCGTCATCCTTTAGTTCGGCCCAACCATCACCCTCGGCGGGCTCCATTTTGTCGTTTCCTTGCCAGCCGAACTCGACGGTATCGCCGTGGCAGGCTCCAAGAATGGAGCCAGTGAGGCAATCGAAGGCAAATTCGCCGCCGGCCTCATCGAACAGGATGTAGGCGCCCGCCAAGGCCATGTCGTAGCCCGGCGTCTGGACCACCTGCCACCTGCCCCGAATGCTCAAGCCGGTGCCGCCAGAAGCTTGGGAAGCCGGATCAGATTGTAGGCTGCAAGCGCCAGGACGAAGGCGGCATCCACGCGGTCGCGGCCTCGCAGCTTGACCTTGGCCAAGCCAGCGGAACTCTTGATCCAGCCGAAGACTTCTTCGATGCGTTTGCGGCAGCGTTGGCTGACGTCGTAGCCGCTGTGACGGGTGGTAAGCGCGTCGATCGCCGTCTTGCGCCGCTTGCCGGTCTTACTCAGATGTCCATCAATCGCGATATGCGGGGTAACCGATCTATCTCTCAGGTCGTGCACGAACTGCGTGACATCATAGGCCTTATCCGCCCCCCGAGTGATCCGCTTCGCGCACCTCCGCCTGTCGCTCATGGCAAGCGCAATCTCCCGTTCGGCGGTGCCCGTCGCTTGGCTCACCCCACCCAAAACCGCTAAACCATTGCGGTTCTCCATCAGAGCATGGCCCATATAGCTCAGCTTGGCTGGCTGGCCGTCACCCTTCTTGTAGAGCCGCGCCTCAGGATCGGTCGTGCTCGCATGGGTCTCGTTGGATCGCTTCTCCTTGTGGAAGCTGCGCTCGGCGTTGCGTCCCGGACCATCCTCGTCCTTATCGCTGCCATCCTTCTTCCGGAAGCTCTTGATCGAGGCCCAGGCTTCAATCAGCGTACCATCCACCGAGAAGTGATCGCTCGATAGCAGACGCTTGACCTTTGGCTGCGCCAAAAGCGCGTTCAGGAACTTGGCCGCAATCTCGCCTTCGAGCAGCCGGTCGCGGTTCTTCGAGAAGGTCGAATGGTCCCAAACCGCATCGTCCACCCCAAGCCCAACGAACCAGCGGAACAGAAGATCGAACTCTATCCGTTCCATCAGATGCCGTTCCGAGCGAACCCCATAAAACGCCTGGAGGAGCATCGCCCGAAGCAACTTCTCACCCGTAGCGGATGGCCGACGCGAACTCGAGCCTCCAGGTCCACATAACTGAAAAGCGAGCCAGACCGTTCGTCACTCCCCCGCGTCGCGTCCCCCAGTTAAATCCTGGTCCCAGAGAATCACGATACGAAGTGCTTCGCTATCGACTTCTTCAACAGCCTGCTAGAGCTCGTTCGTCGCGCGCCGAAAGATGCATACGATGATCGCTGAGAACTGGCAGGCGATAGATCGAGGACGCGATTGACGCACGTGAGATGCTGCCAGGCAAATGCGAAATCCCACTTCAACCACGCCGAAAAGACTACCCCGGCTCCGACCCCAAAAACGTCTTGCTGTACCCTTCCGGCCACCGCGACGACGCGCTCCGCGATTGCTGTGGGCTGAACCGTGCGCATCGGCAACGATTCTGCCGGGACGCACTGCAGCTGAAAACCTGAGCCTACCTCGTATTGCTACTCGATTTGCTACGCGCTCTCAGCGCGCGCGATGATTCGCTGCGTTTGTATTCCCACATCCGCCGATTACTCGCATAGTGCGTGTGGTACGCTCATTCTGAGCGCGTCACGTGAGCTATGGAAATCAGTAATGGCTGTGTACTTGGTCACTTGGGATCTAAACAAACATAGGGCGAACTATGCGCAGGCACGACAGAACCTGATCGATCACATTTCACGCTAGGGTCACACTAAGGACGATGGGCCTCGATTCCGTGTGGTTCATCCAAGCACCATCGACAGCTGAGGCGCTATATGCCGACATCCGAAAATACATGGACAACGCAGACAGGCATATGGTCACGACCTGGTGAGTGGTCAGTATCGTGGTCGATTGTCCCAATCGGTCTGAGACTGGATCTACGCGCACATCTAACTGAAGGCCTTTACGCCTCAGGCCCAAATCCGAGTTTAGAACGCAAAGCATGAAAATGAGTTCATGGGACGGACTAAGCCCCGGCCAGTTTTTGGCGCGAGTAGGGTTTTCAATCGCTATCACAGCTGCAGTTGCCGTCGGCACATTCGTCGCAATCCGCTACATTGTCGGCTTCTATCGATGATCGCAGCTCGCAGTGCTCAAGCACTACGGCCCGCGATTGCAATGCTCGCTTGGCTCTGCAATCGTCGGTGGCTAGGGCTTTGCTCTCATTTCAGGCGGGGAGCTCAGTCGAGGACCAAAATCAGTGGCGATCAACCCATTGCGGTCACCGAGACCGCGGACGGCACGCAGATCGAATCCGAAGGCACGGTACGGTCGCAGTGGATCGCATCCGGAAGATAACCCTCGCCAATATTTTGCGCGTACAATCTTTCGACGGAGGGTGAGTTCGTCACCCATAGGATCGAGTTCATCCACGGCGGCAACGCCATTATTGGCTATTCAAAGACCGGGAAGCTGATGGTGGTTCGAAACAAATAGTCTGACAAACAGTGTGGACGGTAACCACATCATTCTCGATGACGTCGACTGAATGGCGCGCGCGGCTACCGGGCAATCATTGCGCGATCAAGATCGCGAATCAGAAAAATTCGAACAAATCCAGCGCAAACGCCGAAGATCTGCAGCTATTCATCCTGACTCGTCATTAAGACTGCGGTTTTCACAGGACGCGCGACTATGCAATATCTCGATTTGCTATTTCTGGTCCTGGGTGGTCTCACGCTCGGAGGCCTCATCGGCGCGCTGATCAAACCTCTCTTCGGCCGTCGCGAGCGCGGCGTGGCCCGCACCGGCGAACCTCGAAAAAAGCGCGGCCCCTACAAAAAGCGGACACCTGCAACGGCTATCTAACGCCATGAAAGGCACGCCGTATCTAAGTTATTCTAGCACGCAGAATCGATATGTTGATCATATGGCGTACGTACCCGCCCACGTTGCGTACTCATTTTTGTGTCGCACGAGCCACCAGAGTATTCGCGATATCGATCCCCCGTGTACCGCCTGCACGGGTGGTCCCTTGCTACGCGCGGCGCTCCGGCTGTGGGGCGAGCATTTCCAGGCATGGCCATATGGGCCCGTGCTTGGTCGCTGTATCGCGAATTCAAGGCGAACCGATCCGAGTGCAGTCCGAATGGGCTCGCTCAAAAGTTATCCATCAACAATTTAGTTGTGTATCCAACTCAACACAACTATGATCTCCAACATAAACTTTTTCCTGCGCCACCTTTCGAGCTGCTCGCACGAGCTGCTTTTCACAATGCATTTCATAGTTTCTGCGGTTGTTTGTGGATTGGGGGAAATCAATGGAGAATGGCCCAACGCGGCGCTTCGTCGTAACGGCGAGTAAACCCAAGGGTAAGCTGCTTTCTGGGGTCAAGGCAGCTCTTGAGCGTCTCGGACCGCTCGGATGGGAGGCGCTGCTAGAGCACCACGGGCTCGATCTGTCCGCGGATGATCTCGCACACGAGCTATCGCGACCATTGACCTGCATAGACAGGTCCTTCCCCGGCTTCGAAGATTTCGCCCAAGAAGGCAATCGCGGCGTCGAGCCGGGCGCGCCCGCCAGAAGTCTCCTATTTCACGCCTTTGCATCCCCTCGGATCACGAGCTTTCGACATCGCGGACGCCTCACGAAGCTGAAGGGATTCCCCACCCTCACGGAGATCGAAGCGATCGAGAATTACGTATTCGGCCATCAGCCGCCTTCGATCGACGATCTGCGCGCTCGAGCCCAAGGGGCACGCCTGGCCATCGTAGTCTTCGCAACCGAATACAGGGCGGCGCTGGGGACGGTCCATGGTCGGCATGCCGACATGGTCTTTGCGCGAACCGGATCGCTCGGATTGGTACGGAGCCGCCGCTGTACGACGGAGCAGCACGCGGGTTTCTCCCATTCGTAAAAGACAAGGACACCGGTATCCGCGTACTTCCTTGTCGATACGCCGCATACGTCGCCTGTCTGGTGCCAGGAAAGAAGGGCGCTCACGGCCCTCTCCGCTTTATCGACGGAGACGTTCAGGAGAGCGGAACGTCGGGAAGAAGCGCGCTGCGGGCCGGCTTACAAGATGCACCCGAAGCGCTACGCGTGGATGAGCCCGGCGACCACAATCGACGTTTCTGGGTGCCGCTTCACAAGCTATTCTCGGGAGGTGAATGCCTTCTCGACCGTGACATCGAAGTGCGGTTGTCCGCTTCCCATGTGAACGAGAAGATCAGGCGAGCTCACCTGAAGTTTCTCTCCAATGGACACTTCGGCGGGTGGTCTGAGCCCGCTTTGAGCGATGCCCCGTTCATTTTCCATGATGGGATCGCGGACTTTTCGGCCGAACCCGACGACGGCGGTTGGCTGCTACGACCCTTCTCTCACCCGCGACTGACCGAGCCCGCCTCCTACAAGGGCGAGCCACTGACCTTTTGCGTACCGAAGACTCCCGATAGCGGCGGATCTTGGCGTGCTTATCAGTCCAGCTTGAACCTACTTCCGCAACCGAGCGGAGCCCGCTCGGCACCGGAATATCTCCACGCACGACACGCGATAGCCGATGATGGATCGGAGCGAGACCTCAACGACGAGCCCGACATCATTAAGCTCGTCGAGGGTGGAGGGTACCGGGCCCGCCACTACGTCGACTTTACCGGCGACGGTTGGATCGACGTCGAGTGCCCCGAAATCGCGCTAGATCTTCCTCGCAGAATCCCGGCCTATTCGATAGTCGCATCGCCCGACTTCTTCCCCCTGGTCGATCAGACATCGCTTATGCAATGGGCTGATCAATCCGTATTGCCCTCGTTGATGCACTCGCTTTGGGACGCGCCTGGATCCAGCCTTCCCCAAGCTCTCTCCGACCAGCGATACGCCGCCAATCTGCAGATCAGTGGCGCGAACTTCGATCCGGACGACGATACGATGACCGCCATCGTTGGTCCCTTCGGCTCCGGCGCCGGCGCGCTCTGCCAGCTAAAGTCCGTAAACAACCACCGCGCTTCGATGCTTCCCGATGGAGCCGCTGGCGTTTTCGCACCGGGGTGGGATGTTTCTTACGACAGAACGTCTGAGACGGATCCCGAAGACACCGGCAAAAAGCTGGCTCCGGGGGTAACGTTCCTTACCAATTACGGGCTCGGCTCTCCCTTCATGGAGGATAGCAAACTGTGCGCGGCTCTCAGCTCGTTCTGGCCTGCGGCCGCACCGGACATCACTCGTACTTTTGCCCCAAGCAAGAACTATGCAACGGCGACGCCGCTGACCGACGAAGTCATCGGACTGGGATCGAAGCCGCCATGGGACGGGGTCCGGGGGCCGACCCTCAGGCAGAAGGAAGGAAAGGTCGAATACGCCTCCCTCGCCTACGCGGATTATGTCGAAAAGGCGCTCAGCGGAGGGTTCGATATAAGCGAGATAGGAAAGACGACCGTCGAGGAGTACGTCGCCAGAACCCTGACCATGGGACTTGTCTACCGAGCGCTCGGCGTAGAGACGCACGACGACAAACTCAAATGGTCCGTTCTCAGCTTCCGCATGGCCGATCCGTCGGACGCCGACTTGCTGGCTGCCCAAAAGGCAACGGGACGTCGTCTAAACAAGCATTTCACATACCGCTACCTCGTATTTGACCATGCCGATCGCGGAGCCGCCGACCCGACCGATTTCAAGAAGGTGTTGGTCAACTTTGGATCGCTCAAGCTTCTCTTCGCCGATCCGACGCTCGTATTGACCAAAGATTCAGCGGCCGATTGGAGCGCCAATGAAGTCCGACGCTGACATTATAGTGGTCGGCGGGGGGCCGGCCGGATCGGCGGCGGCGATACATGCGCGCCAATCGGGGCTGACCGTCATCGTCATTGAGGCCGACGGTCAGCCGCGGCGTAGACCCGGTGAAACGTTGCATAGCGGCGCCGCTTCGATACTGACAGCTCGGCGTCAGAGAGGCGTTCGAACACGATATCGGCGGTCGCTACGGATCCATTCAAGTCGAGTGGAGCACCGCCCGATCGAGCGATCGAGGGTCGATACCATTGGCAGCGGCCAGCGGGTTTCACATCTTCAGAGACAAATTGGATGCTGTCCTCATAGAGCGGGCGGAAACGTTGAGCGCGGATGTGCGGCGCCCCTGTCGTGCACTTCGTCCCATTGTGCGCGACCAGGAAGTGGTCGGAGTAGAGACCGACTCCGGCCCTCTCGAGGCGTCCTTTGTGATCGACGCCTCCGGGAACGGCAATTGGTTTCGAAAGAGCTACCCCTCGCGAGTAGACGTCCTATCGCCGCGCCTGTTAGCTCGTTACGGATATTGTCGAGTTGACGATCTAAGAGACTTCGGCTCCCCCTCGATCAAGGGCGACCAGAGCGGCTGGCAATGGATCGCCCGCGTATCGGACGATACCCTTGCCTGGGTCAGCTTGGCTCTCCCCGGTGCTTCCGCTCGCCCGGTTAAGCCGACTGCGCTCGCTGCGCTCGCGGACGTGAGCCCGACGCGCGGAGCCGACGTTACTTGGAAGCGAGCCGATGCATACTCGGGCCCCGGCTTCTTCCTTGTCGGGGACGCAGCTTTTCAATTGGATCCAGCCGCAGGCCACGGAATTTTGCGGGCCATGATGAGCGGCATCATGGCGACGTACCAGGCGGCTGCAGCGATCAAAGGCAGGGTCGGTCCAGATGAGGCTGCGCAGCTCTACCGCGGTTGGATGGCAGAATGGTGGAGGCGCGATACCTCCGCACTAACCGAGATGTACCTCAGATTGGACGCAACGTGGGATCGATCAAGCAGTACCCGTGAACATCACCAGTCGGAGGCAGGGGCATAGCTATGACAAAGACCAAAATCGTCGATATTCGGAATCATGTTTTCGCTCCGGCGGCGATCGAAGCGGACGATTTCGTCGTCTGGAGAAATCTCGACGCTGTACCACACACCGTCGAGACCGCTCCCGACGCCAGTTTCTACTTCAATGTCGGTCCTCTTGCGACAGGCGAGGTGTCCAGTCCGGTTTGGTTTGGAAAACCAGGGAAATTTCCCTACCTATGCCGATATCACGCGGACATGACCGGCGAAATCGAGGTTGTCGCTCGCGGAGCAAAATTGCCGCAGCCCGCGCAAATGGATGGCGGACATCACGACATGCCCGGGCACGATATGCCCGGACATGGAGGGCACGATCTCTTGCATTTTCATGGCTTTGTGACCGGAGGCCGATCGGGGACAAAACTGTACATGTCCCATACGCCCGTGATCGCCGACGATCGTCACCGCTTTCAAGTCATTCTGCGCAGCAGCTTCGTCGAGCAGAAGCACCGCGACATCTACGACAAGCTCAGGGCCTCGTCATTCGGTGCCGGCAAAGTCCAAATATTTCACGATCATCTCTCACTAGTCGATATCGGCGACGGGACCATAAAGGATCTGCCGCAAGCATCGGTCGAATATTATCCTCCCGAAAGCCCTGACGGGATCGCCGTCCCTGGCCTGGAGGAGAACATTCCGGTCCGGATCGACCGGGTCCTGCATTTCCATCAGTTCGACCCGGACGCCAGCTATCCTCTCGGCCTGAGATATCTCGTCTATGGCGATGCCGACGACGTATTCATGGACCATCACATCATAGGTGCGCCAAGCTTCCATTCAGTCGCAAAATTGAAGGATGTGCCCGCGTTCTGGGAACCGACCAGGTTCGACGGCACGGCTGGAATTCTAATTCCAGAAAAGCGCATCGTAGACGTCTCTCCAAAGGTCCTGCGCAAAGTCGCTTTCGTCGACAATGCCTATCACCTCGCCTACCTGCCGCCATCGGGCGCATACAGGCAACCGCCACCAGACCCCTTGATCCGTCGTGACGGAACGCCTCCGATTTATGACGTGACCGTGGACGGCGCCGGCAGTGATCGCGTCACAATAGACAAATTCATTCATTTTGATGTCGCGCTGCTAAACAACCGGGTCGTCATCGCCTAGGAGTACATCGCTTTGAGCATATCGCGCAGAGACTTGATGAAGGTAGCAGCAGCGTTCGCGGCTGGGGGAGGCTCTGTACGATCCGTCGCTGCGGCTTGCACAGTAGGAATTACGCCGAATCCGAGCTCGGTCATGCCGCGCATGCCCCTCGAAGAATTCGTCGAGACCGCGAGCCTGCTCGACTCCTTGAGACGCGGCGTCAGGGAGATGAAGAAAAGGAAACCGTCCGATCCATTGAGTTGGTTCTTTCAAGCCGCGATCCACGGCGTCCAGCTGGATCCTACGGACCTAGGTTACAAATACTACAAGGCGGCCTTGGACCAGGATCCTGGAGTGGCGCAGGTCGATCAGAAGTACTGGAACCAATGTCCTCACTTCGGGCAGCATTCCGCCGACTTCCTACCGTGGCACCGGGCCTACACGTTCCACTTCGAACAAATTCTGCGGGAGCATACCGGCGACAGCAACTTTTCGCTTCCCTATTGGAATTATGGCCCGAGAACGAACCGGAAATTTCCGAAGGCGTTTGGAGTACAGCATCTGGACGGCAATCCCGGCAACGACGCCGATGAGAACATAAACCCACTATTCATGAAGGAACGCGACTTCTACCTGACCTACTACGAACATCCCCTAATACCGAACATGCCGCTGCTGGAGCTGTCCGACGCTGTCGTCGACAACACTTCTGCTCTGGCCACGGACATCTTCTTCGGTACCACAGAGGATACCGGTATCGGAGGGGGAATAGCGGACAACAACCCTGGAACGCGGGGACTGCTCGAGAGCCGGCCTCACGACAACATTCATCGTGTTGTCGGGGGAATCATTCCCGGAGCTGCGGTTGGCCATGACCAGAATGGCCATGAGATAGAGGTCGATGCGCTTGGCGCCATGGCGCAACCGCCGACCGCGGGCTTCGATCCGATCTTTCCGGTGCATCATACCAATATCGATTGGATATGGACTCAATGGAGCGTCATGCCAGGCAAGAAGTGGGGTACCCTTCCAGACGCCTCTTGGTTCATGGAGAGGCCATGGTTCTTCTTCGATGCGAAGGGAAACTGCATCAACGAACCGCGGAAATCATACTTCGATCACCGAGCGCTCGGAGTGAAGTTCAAGTACGAAGACCTGTCCAGCATGCCCTTCCCTTACCCTCCTTTCCCGCGGCGCTAGTGGTGGCAGACAGCGGAACGGCGTCGAGAATAAAGTCTACTCAGGCGGTCGCGACTCTCGATTCGAGAATCGAGGCGGGATCGGCTCAGAACACAACGATCGTATTTCCTTCTCGAACGCTTGATGCGTTACGATCGGCCTCCTTTGACCGTTCTCAGAAACGATTATTGCTCCGAATTTCGATAACGGGCTTAAATAGACTGCCGATCGTCGGCTTCGATGTTCACCTGACCCGCGCGGCTCCAAGCGGGGAGTTGAAACGCACTGATCCGAGTTTTCTTGGCTCCGTACATTTATTCGTCCATGCACACCATGACGACGAGGTCTTTCAAGATTTCACGATTCAGGACCCGACAGTTGTCGATTCCGCGTCTCCGGCCGTCACCTTCGTGCCCGTCGCGCTCACACAAAGCATAGGTACGGGCCGGCCGAATCTCCAAGGAAGCCCGTTAAGGATCACGAGCATCTCCGTTCTCGCGCAGGACCGGTAAGTGACGATAAAGTCCGAAACATTCGTCCAAACATGTCGCGGATGGAGCAGGTGATCCTAATTGCCGGGGCGTTGCGAGAACCTAGCATCAAGATGGTGCTGAAGAAGTACGACAAACAAGCCGCTACCCGCGCAAACGCAAGCTTCGTCATATCGGGCCGAAAGGGGCGCCCCCTAAACCCTGATGACGCCGGTTCGATTGCGCGCATGGTGCAGTAGTTCATTTAACCGCTTCGGCTGAATCCGTTGTCCAAAATGCGTGGTGTCGTTCTCATGGAATGCAATGAAGTGCGCGGAGAAGATCTGCTCCCCAGCTCTCAAATCCTCTGATCCGGCGTCCAATATGTTCGTTATGATCCCTTTGACAGGGTTTTTTGCAGGCATTTCCTCGTAATGGAAAATCATAGAACGGAGGCCGCTTTCGACCGGTTCAACTACGTGAACCCGCTTCCTGATCAAAAAGGCGAAGCCCGAATGCCCGAACTGAATCTTGCTTTTTCCGATGGTACGATCCGACACGGTGTAAGTGTCGTCGGCGTATGAGATCTCCATCGGAAACTTGTCGAACTTGTCGTTGCTCGCGGGCCAATAAGCCTCGTATTTTCCGATCATGTTGTCGAGAAGCTTCTGCGACGTCGGCTCGGCCACGACCGCCTCGAGCAATGCCGAATGCAGCTTCGATTTCGTCGTGACGTAAAAGGCGTTACAGACGGCTTGCACGTAGGCCAGATTGAGTCTTCTGCCGGCAATTCGGTTCTCAAAATTCTCGAGATCGTCCTTGAGAGTCCTAGCGTTATTTTCATTCAGTATCGCCAGGACGCGATTGAGTTCTTCCGTCGATTTTCGCATTCGTTCGATCGCAGTATGCAAACGCTCACGTGTGTAGAGCTCGATATCCATGCCGAATTCCGGAAGAAAAAAATGCAGAAATGATGCGGGAGCGCAAATTGGGTACAAATTTACGGGAATGTCAAATTACTCGAAATTTTCGTACGGCACAACTTTGGGTACGAAACGAAGCAACCCAACTAATTGACCCCTCTAATCGAAATTGACCCGCGCGCGGACCACTTGGCATTCTTGCGACCAGCGGGAGGAGCCACGACCAATGCACGGGGAGCGCCGTAGATGGGGACAAAGATCAAGTAGCTGCTGCAGGCGGATTGGAGAGCGGATCTGCTCTCCATGTGATCCGCAGGAGAGAGCCGACCTGAAGCGCCTGGGCGGCGGGGCCGGATTCGCACCAGGCTTCAATGTCGAACGTTCAGGAGGCATTTCGGTGAAGCAGTTAGCGAAATACGGCCGCTCGGCGGCCTTTTGAAGGGCGCCTCTCTTCGTTTGAAGGTTTTGATCGTCCTTTCGGTCGAACCATTAGCCCGGCGCCCGTTCCGGCACTATCGGCCGCTTAAGTAAGTTGCGTAACAAGAGCTCGTGTAGCGCAGCTCGGCTCTCATTTTGGTCTCGCGGTTCGACGAAGGAGTGACTTGAGATGAAAAAGGCCAGGGAAAACGCCATCGGCAAGGTGACGCTTTCGATGACCTACGAGGAAGCGCGGGACGCTGTCGACAAATACTTGAAGACGAACTCGCGCCGGTATCTCGACATCCTCGAGAAAGCGAGCGACGTGGTGGAAACCATCCGCCGCGGCTCCAAAGGCATTCTCATCGCCGACGCGTACACGCGCGCAAAGAAGCAAGGCGGCGAGGAGTTTAAGGACCGCGCGAAGATCATCCACAAACTGATAGAAGGCCGGGCTGCGGACGCCAACTTTCGGATCGACAACATCGCCGACATGGTCGGAATGACGGTCGTAGTCTTCTATCCGGACCAGATCAACGCGTTCATCCAGGTCTTCTCGTCGGAAGCCAAGAAGGAAGGCTTGTTCCTGGACAAGTTCAGCGACGGGAAGATCAGCAAGATTCATAAGGATCGCGGATACCACGCCACCCATCTTCGCATCGGGTACAAATCGGTCGATACGGAAAGATTGAGGGTGGAGATACAGGTCAAGACCATGCTTCACGATGCGTGGGGCGCTAAGACTCACGATCTGACCTATAAGCCCATCGGCGACCTGGACCCGCGACTGAAAGCTCTGATGGAAAGCTTCGGCGAAAGCCTTCAGGCGATCGAGGTGCAAAGCCAGACGCTGCGCGACTCGATTCTATCGAGGGTACAACTGATGCATTCCAAGCGGCGCGATGCGAGGTTGGAGCTGATGTCCAAGCTCACCCGCCATCGCATCAGCTCGCCGGAGGGCAGTGCGGCTTATGATGGGTTGATCGCACGCATCAAGATGGACCATGTCCACCTTTCAACGTGCGCGGCGCGCGATGCGGACTTGGCGGACCTGCTCGCGGCAATCGAGCGCCTCGAAGAGGTCGGCGTCAATGCAAAGGACCGCTTGAAACTGACGGTTGCGTTGGCATCCTACCGAGACGACGGCATCCTCGACCCGCGGATCGACGACGCGATCGATGCCTGGAAGAAGGAAGAGCGCGATGAGGGGGTCGCTGAGCCGATCATGCAGGTATGGATCGAAAGCTCGGCACTGTACCAGACCAATCGGGTCTCGGACGCGATCGCCATCCTGCGACGATTTTTGGCCGAGAATCCGATCGACGAGCGGACTGCGGTGTTGGCCAACAACCTGGCTAACTACGTCACCGAAGTTTGCCTGGAGCGGCCGAAACTCGACAAGGACGCTGAACAGGAGGTTGCGGCGCTACTTACTGGAATTGAGCCTTTCATCGACAAATTCGAGCGCACTGCGTATTTGAATACGAAGGGCGCCTATCTGGTGGTGTTCGGGGACGACAGCAAGCTCGATGACGGACTCGACCTCATTTGGGAGGCATCGAAGCTGCTGCTCTCATCCGGGGAGGCTGGGCATGGTTACTGCGAGCTCTATCAGGCTCACGGGTGGCGGCGCAAACTGCACCTATGAATACTACCAAGGGAAGATAGGACGACGAGCCATATAGCACCTTTTGTTCGAACCGGAGGGCAAGCCCCGTTTGGGCTTGTCTCGATTCACCTCGAATGTGGCGACCTCGACTCTACAAGTCAACGCGCTACCAAGGGGTTAACCCCTGTTTGTAAGAGGTTGTGTGCGGCTAAGCACACATCCTCGATCTGTCTAAATGATACTCTCACGCGCTGGCGAAACCGTGACGACAGTTTGTCCTGCGACAGCGTGACAATCACGTCGGCGCGATGTTGTTCGATCGAAGCTAAATCGCTGCGAAGGGATATCGAGGCATTGCGACCCAGGCTTGCCCCAAGAATTTTCCTTAGGTTTCTCCGGGAAAGGATCACACCAAATAAGCCACTGACAATATTGGGATATTTGGTTTGGGGCACCGTGCTCGAACCTGGGACCCGCTGATTAAGAGTCCTGAAGATCAGCAGTCTCAACAAGGTAACCGCAAACCAGAGCGATGAAGGCCCTTTGATATCCTTGAGGTATTACCGGGAGAGCAAACCGGGATCATAGCGCCCATAGGCATGACGGCTTCCGGCTATCGCATCGATCTGGGCTCGAGGCCGTGCTCCCGGAGAACCTTGTGCATCAGCTCGCCCTTGATCTCACGTGCGATTTCGCTGAGGATCTGTGCTCCGACCACCCGCCGGGCATCGACATCATCCGTCAGGCCATGCTCCGCGAGCCGCTCGTTCAAGCGCGTCGGAAACTCATCTTCCAGCGCATCGGCAAGCCGGTCCTGCATAGCGGCATGATCATCGGGGGCGATTCGCCTCACCACCGTATCCCAAGGCTCCCAGCTCGTTGCTAGAAAATCCTCCAAACCCGTCGCTTCCTGTTCCCGCACCGACGTCTCAGCCCTGGCAACGTCCTCCGGAGTGACGTCAGAGAGATTCAAGAAGCGCATATCCGGGGCGATGTGACGCAGTTCCAGCCGATCCCGTAGCTGGGTCTGATAGGCAAGATAGACCTCGATCTCGTCGATATTGACCTGCGGGTCGGCACGCCGAAGCGAGCTGACCGTCTCGCGTGCGATGTCGTCAAGCGCCCCCAAACGAAACATGACACGGCCATGTTGGAGCAGTTGGTCGAGCCGATTGTCATAGAGCCCATCTTTGACATCAGCGTTCAGGCGTGCGGTCTGCATGCCGTTCCAGGTCAAAGTGATACGATCCTCGCAGGACGCAGTCGCTCCATTAGCCAGCTCGAAAAACTGCTTGCGCAGTCGCGGCCTCATCGCGGCCTCTAGCAGATTCTCGGCCACCTGGTCGCGGAACGCCTGATGACCATAGTTTACGGTGCCCGCAAGTCTTTCGAGAAACAGAGCGAAGTCCTGCGCACCCGGCTCTGCGGCGAAGCCCTGCCACGCGTCCACTGCGCCAGGCTGGTTCGCGAGCCAGTCCGCGACAACCTCGTGCAGGGGCCGCGACTGGTATTCCATCGGTTGTAGCGACATCGACAGGAAGACCTGCGGGCCGGCATAGTCCGCGCCGCGCGTGGCTGTCGCCAAATCGGTCAGCACCGGGGCCGGTATCGGATTAGACCGCAGGTCGATGCTGGACGCGCTGCCGAGCTGCGTCAGCACGGTCGCGGGCAGGCCGGTCAGCTGGTTGTTACTGGCGCCGAGCATTTCAAGGCTGACGGGGAGTGTCTCGGGCAGATTGGTCAGCCGATTTTCGCTGACGTCCAGGTATCGAAGTCTGGCCGGAATGTCGGGCAGGCTTGTCAGCTGGTTGTCGCCTGCGTCCAGGTACCGCAGCCTTGCCGGAAGATCGGGCAGGCTCGTCAGCTGATTTTCGCTGACATCCAGGCGGCGGAGCCTGGCAGGAAGCTCGGGCAGACGGGTCAGCTGGTTATTGCAGGCGGAGAACTCCTCGATCGTTGCCGGAAGGGCGGGCAGATCGGTCAGTTGGTTGCCATCGACGGTCAAGCTGCGGAGCCTGGACGGCAGCGCTGCCGGCAGGCTGGCCAGCTCGTTGGCCATGAGGTGGAGGTGCCGGAGCCTGCTCGGAAGGGCGGGCAGACTAGTCAGCCGGTTGTCAGAAGCGTAGAGGTCCCGGAGTCCGCCCGGAAGCTGGGCCGGCAGACTGCTCAACTGGTTACCGATGACATTGAGGGTTCGGAGCCTGGGCAGGAGTGAGGCTGGCAAGGCAGTCAGGGACAATGACGACAAATTCAGCTCGTCTCTGACATCACCCTCGTCCCGCCATGCCCTCGTCCGGCGGACTCCCTCTTGCCTATTCTCGCCTTCGCCCTGCCCCTCTTCCGCTGCCCAGCTCGCCAGGGCGCTGTCCTGCGATGAGACGAGGTCGGCGGCGGCCGCTCCTGTGGCCCACCGCGTCAGGGCTGACGCCCACTGGGTTAGGCACGAGGGGGACTGCCCGGCGGCCCCCGACGTTGGCTCGGTGCTTTCGGATTCGGAGGGTATGCCAGCGCGAGTCTGGGCCTGTTCTGTATTCATTGAACTTCATGACATGTTTGGTCTCAGCCGATAAGGCGGCTCTTTCGGCTAGATCGAGACGTTCGCATGCTAGGAAGCTCAGCTGTCGATAAGCTGACGAGGTCAGGTTATCCGATCGCCTGCGGCCCTACTTTGGCGCCGAGCCCCAAAGGAAGCAGGATCCGTATCATCCTCATCCCGATGACGCTCGCATCATCGATGGCATAGTCAATAAAACGCTGAGCAAGCTTAAAAAGAACGAGACTAACAAAAGGAAAGCTGCCTGGACGGCCAACATCAACGGAAGTTTAGTGCCGGCTGCAACTAAGAAGAAGGGGAGCATGCGCGAGCCGACAAAGATCGGCGGCACGAGCCTTTGCAAATTGGGTTATCGGCAACTCGGCGGCGAGGACGTCCGCTCCCCGCGATGAATTGCAAGCAAGCTCAGCCGAGGAACTGACGGCGAACCACATGCTGTAGGCTCAGCTGCTGTGGATGCGAAGCCTCAAGTATGATCTCGCCTCTGTGGAGCCCTATCGGAAGTCATAAGGAACTGTTCGTGGTATAGTGAGAGCTTGCGGATGACGACGGCGGCCCATTTGTGTCTAGCGGCACTCAAATATCGTCGGCGCGAGAGTCTCCCCGATAAGGATTTACCTCGATGCAGCCTGTGTCAATGCAAGGCGGCGGAATACGTGGACACTTTCAGAATCTCGCGCCCATAGCGGGGCCGTCGTGCTTCGCTCGGCGCAATACGGCAACATTGGGTGCGGTTAGCCGACTTTGCCCAGCAAAGGATGCGAGCACGGCGCTGTGGGGAGAATGCCTCTAACAGGAGCCCGGCGAGCGCCGGGCGGTGTTGGAGCGCCTTCGCCGAGCCTTGCATGGCATCTCGACGAGGGATCATGATCGGATCCCGGTGAGAAAATGATCGGCTTCGCTTTTAAGGTGATGGCTGGTTCGGGCAAGCACATTGGCAGACCTCAACACCTGCGACGATGATGCACCTGTGATAAACGCCTTCTGCGCGACCTGCCGGATGTTGCCCGCCACAGTCATCGACATCGCGGCCGCATGCTGAATATTTTGGGCAATATCTTTCGTGACTGCGCCCTGTTGGTCGGTCGCCGCGGCAATCGCTGATGCAATTTGTGAGATTCTGCTAATGCTGTTTCCGATGTTTGTGATGGCGCTGGCTGACTCCAGTGTCGCTGCCTGAATGTCAGCAATCTGCTGTCCGATTTCGACGGTCGCGTTCGCCGTCTGAGTTGCTAACGACTTCACCTCGAGCGCCACAACTGCAAAGCCGCTGCCGGCGCCGCCGGCACGCGCGGCCTCGATTGTTGCATTGAGCGCCAGAAGGTTGGTTTGCCTGGCGATCGCTGCAATCAGGTCAACCACCCCACCGACTTTTGTTGCAGCAGCCGATAGCTGCTTCATCCGGCGATCCGTTTCTGCAGCCTGGCGCACGGCTTCGTGGGCGATCTCCGTTGATCGCGCGGCCTGCCGGCCGATTTCGGAAGCGGAGGCCATCATCTCTTCCGTTGCCGCAGCAACCAGCTGAACATTGGCTGACGCCTCCTCCGATGCCGACGCAACGTTATCAGAGATCTCCCGAGTGAGCTGTGCCGTCTCTGTCAGCTCCCGAGCGGAAGCCTCCAGTTCGGTCGACGCGGAAGACATCGTATCAATGACGCTGCTAACGGCGCGTTCAAATGTGCCGGCCAGCTCGCCAAGCTCCGCCTTGCGCCGCTCCGCTGCTACACGGTCCTGCTCTTGATTCGCGGCAAGTTCCTCTTGCAATTTTTCCTTCGATCTCACCTTAAACGCTTCCATGGCCTGAGCCATATCGCCGATCTCGTCTGAGCGGCCAAGACCCGGCAGCGTGACATCGAACCGCCCGGCCGCAAGTTGACGCATCGCCTCGCTCATCCGACTCATAAGCCTTGCCAGCTTCTGACCAACAAGCAACGCAACGAAGCCGATCCCGAGAGAGGCAAGCCCAATTGCCCACACCAAAGCCTCTCGGAGGCGCGACGCACGTTCTTCAGCAGAGCTAGCGCGAGCGTCCGCGCCTGCTATCGCTTTCAAAAGAAGGGGACGATTCCGGCCGTAGATTTGGACGAGATCGTCAACTTGGTCGTCCAGCGCCTGCTGCGATACAAGAAACGCAAGAAAGCTCGATCGATAAGAGGCAACAAGCTTCTTCAGCTCATTCTTGGATTCCGGGGCAAGTTCTGAAGCAGCAAGTGCGGCCTCGAATTCGACGACGCGCTTTTCCAGCTCATCGCCATACCTCTCCTCGTGACGTAGCATGAAATCCTTTTCATGCCGTCGCATCATCAAGATCAACATCGTCAGGTGCGGCTCATTAAAATGTGCAAGTCGCGCTTCTGCCTGATGCACGGCTTCGCGAAGCTTACCTTGGAGCCCATCATTTTCCGTGAGCCCGAGCACCCGCTGCGCGGAGACGATGTTATTAAAACGAGTCGCATAAAGGTTGATTCCGGCGCGAAGGAACTTCACGTCTCTCAGGGGATCGTCCTCGGGCGAGGAAGCGGCCCGCTCTTCGATTTGGCCAAGGTCCGCCAGTGCGTTATTGACGCCCTCGGCTTGCCGCGCGACCACGGCTTCGTCGTGCTTGCGCAAAAACTCCAACGCCAGCTGCTGCGATTCAAGAAAGGCCTGAGAAAGAGACGTTAGATGGGCGCGAAGATTGGCGCTCTCGCTTACCTCACTCTGCGCCTTCGCAAGATAATTAAGTCCGGCAACGCAAGTCGCGCCAGTGACAAGCACGCTCACCATTCCCAAAAAACCAATCTGAGTGCGTAGGCTCGGTCGAAACTGACGAAGGACCGTTGATGGGAGCCGTTTCGCGATTGTAGGGGCGGTCATCAGACTTCCAATTGAATATGAGATCGTTTCGCGAAACCCCTAGTTTTGATTGGTTACATAAGATTGAACTCGGTTGTCATCCGAATCATACATGCGCGAATAGTCGAGAGATGGCCACGCACTCTGCAGCGTAGCAGTAATAACCCGACGCATAAATTCTGCAGTTTGCTACTCATGCCCGCAGGATTCGCGCGCAGAATGGCCCATCACAGTTCCGCGGTGAGAATCGTGCCGCGAGGCCCAACCAAAAAGATATTTCGAAGACTCTGCCGTTTCGTCTTTCGACTGCGCCCCGACGGATCGATCGAATATCAGCTTGAAGCCGCGTCGTCCCTTGCCGGAGGGCTCGATCCGCACTTGACCAGTGCGCTGGTCCTTACCTGACTGGAGCTCGCATTCGACCGTCCTGGAATTCCATTAAAGCAGCAGCGATGAAGAGCGTGGGACACTCCGGCGGTTTGAGTCGCCAAGTCGAGGGCGCGCTGGTCGGCTTGGTTTCCTTCGGGCCAGTCGAACGATCGGCGACGGTCTCGCGCTGCTTCCACTTCGCAACAGTCTTCTGGTTGATCCCGTAGCGCTTGGCGAGACCTCTCAGGCTCTCTTGACTATTTTGTATTGCTCGACGGACTGCCTCCGTCGTGGTGGCGCAGCCGTGTAAAACCCGTCCCATAGCGCATCCTTCGAATCGTGCGATAAGAATGCACCATCAAAGCTTGGGACTAACACCTAGTGCGCTGATGCCGAGGATGTTCGACGCGCCAGGGAGCGTCGGTGGTCGTCCCCCACAATCTAAGCGGAAGCGTTCATCCGTACGCCATAGAGAACGTTGTTGATGGCTTCTAGAACGGACGATCCATTCTTTGAATGGCGGCTGCAGAGGAATTTCGCAAGCGACCTTGTCTTCTTGTACTTGTCGTGCCTCCGCCATCCGGCAAGTTCAATGTAGATTCGACAAACGACGCGCACGATTCTGAATGGACCACACGCGCATGCAGATCTCCTCGAATTTGGGCGCATTCAATTTAGAAATTCGGTCGCGCGAAAGCAGATCCCGGAGAATAGGCGCCCGTTCGAGGATCGTCCGATCTTCGCCCGACGGCGGACTGTCGAGGCTATGCCACCACTGCATTGCTCTTAGGGCCTTGGCCGGATCGCGCTTCTTCTCCTCTTTTCCGAGTAGTAGCCTCTCCGATCGTCGCCTATGACATGCGTATGGAGTGGGCGTGTAGGAATTGGCCGGCCTGTAAACCGGATGGTATGTCGGTAGATAGCCGGCCAGGCCTGATTATGTTCAAGGACACGGTTGCCCCGAAGACGAACCACTCTCGTGCCCGCTAGCATCTCGGCGATGACGCCGGTACGACCTTCGTAGATTGTTCGGATGATCACCTGAAAATCTGGATTCCGCTCCGCCTCGAGGAGAGCAATCCGTTCCTGTAAGTTCCGGTTCGCGCTCAATCCGCAGTCTCGAAGGCCATCACGAACGTCTTGACCAATTTGGCCACTTCTGCAGCTTCGCCAGGCGTGATCTGGCCCGACGCCACCCCGCTGAGAATTGCGCCCGTTGCTGAGGCGGCTTCGGCGGCATCTTTGATTGCCGGCAAGTCGAAGGTAGCCGGTCGGTCCTTGCAGGGCGTGGCACTACACGGAATTTCAGATCGAGCGTGAGGGCCGCCATGCCAATCCTTTGAACGGGAAAATTGAAGGCGTCCAAAATCGCCCAAGAATCAACAAAGGCCAAATCTCACCAAAGCCGTCCTTGTATTGCAGATACGGAGTCAACCGACGCAGTCGCTTGGCTGCGGAGAAAACCAGCGCATCCCAACTAATGTGGGCCGACTTTAGTCATAACAGCGCTGCTAATATCGGCCTCACATTTGCTCGGGGCCAACATTGTCATCGCAAGAAATTTACCCGCCGTCGGTTGCTGCAGCCGATCGGGATCTGATCTTCCTAGTAATCGAGCGCCATCGTGAGCTGTCCGCGCACTACGATGCGGCGGCGTCGGTTTCGGCTAAGCTCGAGGATGGTGCCGAATTTGCTGCCGCCGACGAAGTCACCGGCCAAACGAACCTGGCTCTCACGGAGCATGCAAATGTGCTCATCCGTTCGAAGCCAGCCACGATCGCGGGCGTGATCGCTCTGACCAGATACGTCGCTGGCCTGCGGGAATGGGAGCTGCCCGATGATGATGCGTGGCACCGAGCGTTCTTAGAAGGGCTGGCGGATGCGATCGATGAGATCGGCATGGCGCAGCGGCGTCGGCACATTGGAAATTGAAAAAAGGACATAGAAATGCGATTTTTCATGTTTTTGTTGATCGGCATAATCGGCTTAGCTTCGGTCGAAACCGTCTCAGCTCGCTCCTGCACCGAGCAAGGGGCGTTGTGCGTGAGTTGGGCGAAAGCAAACGTTCCTGGCGCGGCAAGGCAAAGCGCCGCCATGGGGATATGCCGTGAAGAAATTCCTAAATGCAGAGCGCGTTGCAAGGCCGGCAACAAATACTTCGTCGGGATCGGCGGCTCTAATCAATATCCAATTGATATTTGCAATTAGATCGAACCCAGAGGCCGCCCTCAGTTGGCGGCCTCTTTCATTTCAAGCCGCTAGCAGCACCCACAAAGTCCGGGCACAAAAAAGCCCCCACCCGGGCCCTTTCGGCTCCAGATCACGGGGGCGGAGGTCCAGGGAGGTGTCGTGCCTGCGCATCGCCCCGGGGTCTGCCGGCACCGAAGGACAGGCAGTTATCCACGGCGCGGGCATGCGCTGCGCAGGAAAGCTGCCCGCTGACCGAGCGGTCTGCAGTAATCTCGCGTCAAAAAGCGCTTATCGCGTACAATGGCAGCCTGCCACGCGACATCCTTCCTGCTCGCCGGTCTATCCCGCCAGGTGATCGGCGGTCGCGAGGCCCGGTTAGGATTCGTCTCGGTTGCCGGGCCTCGCTTCTTCGATCCACCATCAGATGTAGAAGAATAGAACCGCCGTCGCGATCGCGAACAGCAGCGAGCCAATCCATACATTCCGGCCCCAGTCATCGGGGGCGAGCAGCCCGGATGACGCAGATGATGCCGAGGACCGTAATGGAGGCGCCGAGAAGCAGGACGGGTTTGCCGACAAACGGTGTGATGCCACTACCACATCAAACGCGAACTCAGGCGCCGCTCCGCCATCGAGCCCGCGATCGGCATATGAAGACCGACGGACACCTCGGCCGCGGCCATCTCAGGGGCCGCGACCGCGATGCGTCTAATGTCGTCCTGACCGCCGTCGGCCACAATCTTCGCCTCGTCCTCCTGGCTGAAGCTTCTGGCTGCAGCTAATCCTGAACGCTTTGATGCAGCTGCTCCCTCCACACCCGCGCTCAAACCAGATTCTTAACGGACGACTTTCTACTCCGCGGGTCGCAGGTTCGAGTCCCGCTGGGATCGCCATATCATTTTCTCACTCCAACGTTTTCAATTACTTGCTGGCTATTTTGGCTCACCGGATTGATTGGTGAGCCAATTCCCGTTCCCGATACGAGCTGACCAGCCTGGGCTGCCATCCGCTTTCGGTTTGCTTCCTTGGTGTAGACCTGGGCTTGAGAGATCGAGGTCCACCCGAACCACGCCATGAGCTGGTGATCACTCGCGCCCTGCTCTGCCAAATACGTCGCCGCCGCCTTACGTAGACCATGGGACGTGCAGCGCTCGGGCAGCTTCGCGTCTCGGCACATCTCGCGAAACCAATTTCCGAATCCGGCAGCGGTGAACGGCTTGTTCTGATGCGTCACTAGAAAAGTCAGATTCTTCTTGTCACCAGGCATGGCGTCGATCGCGGATTGCAGCCGAGGCATGATGGTGACGTTAAATGGCACACCCGTCTTCTGTCGTCATGATGCCGTTTCGGATGGCCCGGCGATTGCTCCGAGTGGTGGGCGCTAGCGCAGCGAAGGCGCCGCTCGCGTAATAGCCGATAAGCGCGGCGTTGACAGTGCCCTGTACTGTCCGCTTTGCGCCGATCTCGATCGGCTTGGCGTCCGCATTTCTTGCGACCTCATACGCCTCCATAAAGGTAGGCGACCAAGGAAGCACGTCCTCGGCCAGGTCTAGACGCCTCTTCTTCTGTCCGGGGTGGCGATAGTAGTAGACCAACTTGCCATGCTAGGTCTTATAGCCGTGACAGTGCGGAGGCAGCCTTCGCTTCATTGAACCCAGTCCCATTCGTTCACGTTGCCGAGTTCACCTTGCCCGATCGGCTGACCGGCACACACGACAATATTGCCCTGACGATCGATTTCGATTCGTTGGACTGCGATGCCTGCTTTCATTGCGCCCCTTGACGCAATCTTGTGCGCTGATGATGACGTTCAAAAGGTCGTCCCTGTCGAAACTATTGTCCCGCCGACCGCTGGCTGAATACTTTCCGTCGGAGACCTCCTCGACGTAGGTCAGCAGATGTAGCAGTCCGGCCAAGGTTGTTGGAACGCTAGTGGCAAGCTCGCCCCGCGCTTCGGCCTCTCGGTCGCCGAACAATTCTTCCTTTATCGGATCAGGATCGAGTGTCCCGGGCACGACGTCGCAAATGGCGGCCGAGTAGTCTGCGCTCGCGATCTGATGAGTTTCGATCGCCGCAAGAATTGGATCGACGCTGACACGGTTGGTGGCCAAAACGCCTGCTCGCGGAGATACTTTTGCGAGCCCGCAAATCATCCCGACGGGATTGCCGTCATGGATCCAATCGAGGCTTTGACCATGCGAGCGGAAGAATTCTAGGGCTTGATGATACGCGGCCGCGTCCTCATCCTCATCTGCAAACGCGGGCCCGTGGACCTGCCGGCGGAAGTAATCCAGGGCAAGCGTCGCGCCCTGCTCATCCATTTTCCACCCTTCGCGGATGTAGCATGTGCGTAGGAAACCCACGATTTGCTCGACGCGAGCCAAGATGGCTTCATTGTCGGTAGCAAGCGACCCATCGATGCGGGCGCTAGCGACGGTTGGTGCGGCAGTGGTGACTGCCGCGGACTAGACAAACATATTCATGAGGACCCTCCTGGTCATTGATAGCCGCCCAACCTCGTTCGAAGAATCCGCGGACCCGGAGCTGGGTTCGTCCCGCGTTCTGGAGGGCTGGGATGCATCTGTACCGCTCGTGGGAATCAGGGGAGGGCTAGACAATCTTGCGGCGCCTGGGGCGCTGGCAGGGCGTTCTGTCATGGTTTTAGGCTCGCGGTCTTAAACCGGCTTCTCAGGGCCGGGCGCCAGCGGCGGGCTGGCACCGGGAGGCTGAGAACACGTCGCGAGAACGTGCGCCACGGCCTTCACCCGAAGGCTGTTTTATCTCCGCAAGGGTATTGCGGTGCCGTGGCACTCCCGGAATAGTGAGCCCGTCGCAGCCCACGGCAAATGGGCGCGTCGTATAGTTCAGCGGGACATGATGGCCCGGCAAGGCCGATGGCCCGCCTATCGCGGATGAAGCGCAATCCCCGGCAAGGGACCGCTTCGGGAGTTCTCAGGCTCCGCGAATATCCCACCACTGATTTGGTTAAAAATCCACCCCCAACCGGGGTCGCCCCCAGGAACAAGCCCGCTCGCCGGGCATTTCTGATTCGCTTCGACGAACGGTCCCCCGCCCTACGTCGAAGCATCCCCAAAGCGGCCTCCGCGTTGCCCCGCGCGGCGGCCGTTCAATTTCGGCAGAACGCCATGCGCTACATTGCCCATGCAGTCGATTTGAGGGGCGTCTCGCTCGCGATGTATGAGATCGAGGGCGCCGACGAGGATGAGCTCCGACGTCGTGTGAGGCCACTGTTAGAAGTACATCCCGCCATTGAGGTCTGGGATGGGCGAAGGCTGGTAATGCGGGTAGCTCGAGGTCAGGCGAGCGAGACCAAAGGCCGGGCGGAGGTCCCACCCCGCTAATGCCTCCACGGGGCGCTTCGGCGCGCGCCCTCTTTATTCCGAGGATTTTCCTCCTACGCGAGCTTTGCTGGCTCTACACTGCCCGCAGAACGGAGAATGGCCCGTGAACCGGCTGGCACTGCCACACTGGCTCATCATAGCGGGCGCATTGCTGGTGCTTGCCGGCCTAGTTGGGCTTGTGATCCGCCGCAAGCAACCGGCGGAAGTCCAGGATGATCCGGCTGGGACGCCTAGACCCGAGCCGCGTTCCCAACTGCCACCGCTGCCGGATAGCTCTGGGCCACGGAGGAACCAGCGTTCGATGCTAATCGATGACGAACCCCCACCAGGTGCCCCACCGACATCCGACCACTGATTTCATCCCTCTTCAGGGGCGCTTCGGCGCGCGCCGTGCACAGGATGCATATTTTTCCCAAGTTACGACCATTTACGCGCGCAACCTATTGATTTCGCGCGCCGGTTGCGCTTGGATTGGCGCGCAAATTTGGCCGGGGGCCTATTCAATGAAGAAGACTTTAGCTGCGTCGCCCTGGGCGGCTGCGGACTTGCCGCGCGGCAAGAGCGCGAGCAGCAAATGGCTGCCGCAACAGCCGCGATGCAGCGGAGCTTCGAAGACTGCAAAGCGCAGTTTCCCGAAGGCACCAAAAACATGATCGAGAAGAACAAGTGCAACGCCACGGCTGCACTGGCGATCAGGCCGTTTACGACCTACCCCGACCTTTTCGATAAATATTGGGCAACGCGAGCTGTCATAGCAGAGCGCGTGCAGGCAGGTAAAATGACCATTGCGGAAGCCAACCAAGAGGCGACGCAAACTCAGTCCGACATCGCAGCGGAAGAACAACGTCGCAATCTTGCAAATCGATCGGTTGGCGCGCTGGAATCGGCGGCGGCCGCAGCGTGGCTCGCCTCTCCGTCGGTGGTGGTCGTTCGGCGGTAAAGGATATCGACTGGCAGTCATGGTCGGGGGGCTTCAGTGAAGAAGATTTTAACTGCGACGGCGGCTTGCGCCGCTCTCGCGACGTCGGCCTATGGCCAGGCGCCGGCACCGACCGCGCCCAAGCCTGCCGCCGAGCCTTCGGGCTATTGTCGGTCAGCAGCGCAGATTCTTCTCCAGGGCGATGGTGATGCAGAGATTGCTGCCGTGGCCCGCAGTTGCCGCCGCGGCGACATCATCGCCATCAACACCGGGCGCAGGGCTCGGTTTTCCAAGTAGGGCGCCTGTGCGATTTCACTAAGTCGGTAGTCGTCATGGGCGCGCAGACGCTTTGCGTCTTGGGAGCTGACCGCGGTGGTCGATGAGAGAGGGGAGTCGAGCGAGAAAAATGACTGAGTCGACGGAGAATACAGCCGATCAAACTGAAGCCCCCTTAAAGTTGTCAGAGTTTCTGGAAAGCGTTCCGCCGAATACTCCAACCAAGATACCCGATCTCTTCGCTATCGTTCAGCGCCAAGGCAGCCTCAGTTTTATCTATAATTTTGAGCTGCCAGATATCCTAATTCACTGCCCTAATGAGATCTGCAACGGCCCCAGGATTTTTCGATGCAATGAGGACAGCAAGGTCACCCTCGCGGGTGCACTGCACTACCGCTTTTTCAACTATCTGTGCTCGAATTGTCGCAGCTCGCGTAAGACCTTCGCCGTTCGGCTCTTTGTAATTCAGCATACCAAGGCCGGCTCCCTGACAAAGCTCGGCGAATCTCCGCCTTACGGGCCGACTACGCCCACGCGGTTGCTGAAATTGCTCGGTGATGAGCGCGACACATTTTTGCAGGGAAGGCGGTGCGAGAACCAGGGCCTGGGAATTGGGGCGTTCAGCTATTATCGGAGGGTGGTTGAGAACCAGAAAGCCCGCATCATAGATGAGATCATCAAGGCCTCAGCAATCCTCGGTGCGAAGCAAGAAACGATTGATGCTCTGGAAGCTGCCAAAACCGAAACTCAATTCAGCAAGTCTCTTGCGCTGGTTAAGGATGCCATCCCACAGGTCCTCCTGATTAAGGGCCACAATCCCCTCACGCTCCTGCACTCCGCGCTCAGCGATGGATTGCACGGCCGCTCGGATGAGGAGTGTCTTGAGATCGCGCATGACGTGCGGGTGGTGCTCGCAGAACTATCGGAGCGGCTTAGCCAGGTACTCAAGGACGAGGCGGAGCTCAGCACTGCGGTTTCCAGGCTTCTCAAGCAGAACAATTCAAAATGACCGGGGCAGCTTGCGCTTCCCCACTGGTTGTGACGAAAATAGCATCCTAATCAACCTTTGGAGCTACGTGCCGTGACGTTGGACCAATTCTTTAAAGTCATCGAAGAAAGTGAAGCCTCTGACTGGACCTCCATTGGTCGCCCGGTCTTCGCGCAGGACATGCAGCAGGTATCCGGCGGAGGCCAAACCGTTCCGTGGGTCGAGATCGATGAGCACCATTCGTTGATAAGCTTCAGGAAGGACTTGAGCATTTCAATCGCCACCGGGTTAACCCATCGCGAGGAGTTTTTTGAAGACTGGGCACAAGCGTTTCCAGACAAACACGCATCGTCGGACTGGGTCGACTTTCGCTATAACGGAGTCCCGGTTTTTCGTGCGTTACGAGTACTTGTTGACGGCGGCCGTGCCGGCCTTCCTTGCCCGCCTCCGGGTTCAGTGGAGGTGCCGCAGCGGCAATATCAAATCTATCGGCTGATCGATGAAGTGATCGGCTCAGGGCGGATGTTCGACTATTTCAATCGTGCTGGCCTTCAGACTGTCGCGCTGCATTGGCCAAATTCGCAGGACTGAGTGCGAGCAAGCCGCCACAGACACCCCCATTTTGCTTCGGAGCTTTCAGATGACGCGCATGATCGTAGTTGTTCGGGAGGTGGGCAAGCTGAACCCGGAGTACTCTTTGGAATTTGACCTTCCGGAAGTTCCGAGAGTTGGTTCGTACATTTCCATCAACCGGCCCGATAATCCCGAGCCTTACAGCGAGGACATGATCATTGAAAAGGTTTGGTGGCGCCTCCACCATCCAGAGACGCGGGCAGGTGTTTCAGCCAGCGACCCAGCAAAAATCGGCAAGCTCACCGAAATATTTGTCGAATGCATCCAGGCTACAGGGCCATGGTCCAGCGATCGATGGAGAGACATGCTGGACGCTAGGCGAGAACGAGGCGCCGAAATCCCGCAATTCGACGTGGCCCGAGTCCAGGTTCGACAGGACGCGTTTAAGAGCAAATAGTGGTGCCTCCCGGCCATAGCGTCCCGCTCATCGACCGCGTGCCAGTTGATAACGACGCTATGGCTTCCTTTGCCAAGGAAGCCCAATTCACATCCCTCGCGGTATCTCTGATGGTTGAGACCGCCCAATACAGCAGTATAACGACCGCCACGGCAATTACTAAAGTTGCAGCAATGAAGCGCCCGATCGATCATCTTCGCGACTCTGCGATGTCCATGGAGGTGGGACCGCCCGGAGGGCGCATTACGGAAATGGTAAAGATTGGCGAGCGCCTTCACACTGTGAAGACCGATTCGATTTACCGGATCATGCTGGCTGACGAAATTGATCCAGGTCGCACTAATATCAATGTGCCAAACTCGCAGCAGAAGGTTTTAGATTACGGTTCCGACTCGCCGCTGGTAGCCAAAACGCTGCTGACCGCCAAACAGCTTTTTGAGAAGGGTTTCCTCGATCCCGACTTCGAGTCCACGAAGGCAATCGAGCTAAGCTTCGAATGCTTGAAGAATTTGGCCGCGATGTTCGACCTTGCAGCGGAGTTCAGCAGGCAGGATGATGACGTAGAGAGTCGGCTTGCAGAGTTGCAGATCAAGGGCTGTTCTCTAGCGCTCCCATCGGCACCCAACGTAGAACCGCGCTGCAAAGAGTTCATTCAACGAGCAGATCACGCGCTCCAAGCACTCTTTGCAATTGCTTCCATGTTCTACGGAAGCAAGTTTAAGGGATGGTTTGAGGGCCTTGCGGAAGAAATATCGCGGAAACACAAGGGCGATACCCAATACGTTGGGCTGACGGCAGACGTAGCGAATTTCTGCAAATCGATCAGGACCACTCGCAACTGCGTCGAGCACAGGAGGCCAAATGAACACGTCGAGGTTTCTGATTTTTCTCTAACGCCAAATAACGAGATCGTTCCTCCCACAATTGCCGTGCACCACCCCAAGTTTACTCAACCAAGAATGCCAATTTCAGCATATACGTCTCAGGTCACTGAGCATATTGCCGATACATTCGAGATTCTTATTGCATTCATGTGTTCGAGAAACATTGATGCGCCGGTGAAGATTCCTGTCCAAGTGGTAGAACTGCCGGAAAACCAACGCAGCCATAAGCTTGTTAAGTACTCTTACGGGATGGACGGTGGGAAGCAGATTATCCCCGTGTCGTGACGTGCTTACCGATACCGTGCCCCTCCACTTGGCCCATGAGACGATGATTGGCCCTTACCATAAAGAGTCGTTCGTGAAGAACGTCCCTGAGCACCGTTTTACGCAAGGTGTGGTTGCGATAGGTGGCGACAGAGCATCCATAACAGGCCGCATAAAAGTTCGGTGAGCCAGCGGCGGAGCAGGCTGAAGTTGTAGCCGGCGGCGGCGAGCACGGCGTTGGTGCGGTCGCCGTCGCGACCCTTGAGATGGTTACGGCGCATTCGGTGGTCGTCCTTGAGATGGCCGATCACAGGCTCGACGGCGGCGCGACGCCGCATCTCGCGGCGGATGGCTTTGGTGACACGGCGAACCTGGCCACTGATCCAGACCTTGAACCGGTCAGGATAGTTGTGGCCGCGGTAGCCCTTGTCGCCGTGGATGCGGCGCGCTGCAACACCAGTGAGCTTTTCGAGGTCGGCGATGACGGGACCGAGCGTGTGGCCGTCATAGGGATTGCCGTGCAGGGCCTTGGCATGCAATACGAACTGCCCGCCTTTGGGCGCGGTGGCAGGCGTGGCAATCGAGACTTTGCAGCCAAATTCGTAAGGTGCCCGGGCCTTGCCTTTGCCGATGCACTCCACCTCGGGGGCGTGCAACGAGTAGACCTTGGGACCGCGCTGACGCTGCTCTTGATGGCGAACCCGGTGGGCGAGATCGAGCAGCGGACCAAAGCGATCCTCAAGCGCAGGGTCGCCCTCGATCTTGCGTCTGATGTCACGGATGATGCGGCCAAGCCGGGTGCGCAGGAATTTGAGCTCTCGCCGGGCACGCTTGAACTGGTGGGCATGCGTGTAGCGTCCCACCATGATGGCGGCGCGCCTGGCCACGCGCAGATAGCTTTGGCGCAGTTCGACGCTCTCGCGTTTGGCCAAACCGACCAGCTTCTCGATCGCCCGGTGCATGAGCCGTGCATCGCTCGGATGCGCGATCGCCTTCTCCTGTACGGTGGTATCCACAACGAGCCGCTCGAGATCTTTGGTCTCGATTGCCCCAGTTCGATGCGCCACCGAGAGGCTTTCTTGCAACAGCGCGGCGATCTGCTCCTCACCCAGCCGCTGGCGCCAGCGGGTCAGCGACGAGCGATCGAATGGCAAGTCGTGCCGGAACACCACCTCGCCGCAGAAATGCTGAAAATACGGGTTCTCGACCCACCTGTCGCACAGCGCCTCGTCAGAGAGATTGTGCATGTGCTTGAGGATGAATAGTCCGGCTACCAATCGTGTCGGCAACGGTGGCTGCCCCGGCCCGAGGCGACAGACCGAACTGAAGCGTCCCGCCAGGAAGTCCCAATCGATCTCCGCCGCCAGACGCACCAACGGATGGCGAAGGTTGATGATCTTCTCCAGAGATGGACGAAACAGATCGTCCTGACGATCGTCGCGCGGATGGCTCATGGGTTCTCCCCAATAGCGAATCTCGCCGTCAAAGGAATCACGAAGCCGCCCAATCCGGAATCCAAAAACGCAAGAAAACCAGGACCTACCCACGGCATTCTTGCAAAATCGAATACTTGCCCGCGTCAAATCACTGCGACAGATCAATCGCTTCCGAATTCTTCACGGGCGACTAAAGATGGACCTCTGAAAGTTCGTGCCCAGAAGAACACGTGAGAAATAGCTGTCGGACGACTCGATGATGCAGACGATCTACAACTTGCCCCCACAATGGATTCGAGAGTTGACCGATGAGGTCGCCTTTCTTCGCGGCCGATACCCTATAGCCCTATCTGCGATTTGATAATGCCGGCCCCGATGTTCACAAGAGCGGGCAACGTCATAGCGCCAATGGCCTTACCTTTCTCCTTGACCTTCCGCCAAATCGTGTCGTCGCGGACCGTTTCCACAAACTCGTGCCCCTTATACGTGAGCCGTCGCACGCTATAGATTACGTGGACAAGGTCTGGGTTTTCATTATCAGGAACACTACTAATACTGGCTTCAATAAAGCCCGCGTCCTTAAGCTGAACAACATGGTAGTCAATCTGATCCTCTGTCCAGCCATCGATCTTAATGCTGTCTAGATCAGAGATAGGCCGCGTCGCATGCTCCTCGATATGCAGCAGCAATTGCCGCACCAGATCAACTTCCAACTTCATGTCAGCCCACCGAATCCCGCGATGAATGCTGACAGTATGACTCGGTTTAGCTGCAGTCGTCATGCACTAAACGCTCCGCACGCCGCCACCCGCCTTGCCCAATCCATCGGCTTCGGCCTCACCGGCTTGCCAGCCTTGTCCTCCGGCCAGCTGTGCACCGCGCGTTGCGTGACGCCATCGCGCATGACCGTCGTGAGGGTGACCTTCCCGCCAACAATATAGCGGCCTGTTAGTGACTTCTCGCGGGGGTGGTCTCCGCGAGATGGAGCAGATCAGCTTGAGCATCGCGCGCGTCGAGCGGAACACCCAACGGCCACCCCGTCCGCTTCACCTCTTTCACGTCTGGAGGGGGAAACGCGAACAAGTGCGATTCCATCAACTCGCCGACCGGATCGCCGCCGATTTCGACTTCGCTGCGTAAGCGTTCGACGTCACCATGGACCACATCGATCATATACGCGGCCGGGCGGTCTTCGCCATCTAGCCACCCAACGAGAACAGGTTGGCCGCCGTAAACTCATAACCCTCGCTGCTGGCGTGCGAAGCAAACAGCTCCTGAAAGTACCCGCCAGGCTTCCTAACAAAATCGTCGAACGTACAGTTCTTCCCCACCTCAGCGACGAGAAAGGCGAAGCCTGCCGGACCCGTTGCCGCAACACAGGCACGCCTGCCCGCAATGGGCACGCACTTACGGTGCGCGGCTCAACCGCGCACTGACGCGGATGACTGCGGAGGAGGGCCGCAAACTCGGGATCACCGCCTATTGGCACTACTGGCGGTTCGGCGGTGTGACGAAACCAACATCACGCCTGCTAGCGCGTCGCCCCCGGAGACGGCCACTTGGTACACGATGAAGTCGGTGCCTCTGGGGAATGGCACGGTGGACGGCTCGATGCGATCCTGAACGGGGACGAGGTTGGCGTCGTGGCGAGGGCAAGGCTGGAAAATATGTCGGGACCGAAACAAACCCGGACCAGATATCAGAGGCGCTCCGCCGCATCGCTGTTGGGGAGAGGCGCGTTGACATACATGCGCGTGACGCTTGGGTGCGTAACCCGGTGGCCCAAGCGTTCGGCCTTCCGCGCGGTCGCTCGGCAGAGCGCGAGAGCCAATCCGCGGAAGTTCAACGTGGCGCCGCGTTGCGGAGCAGCTCGCAAGCGCGACGGTAGACTTAACCACCCTTCAGACCGCGTAGAATCTGGGGCATGCGGCGCCGAAGCATCCGGGTCCGAATCCGTCGGCACATCTGCTGTGTCATTTCTGCGCGCTCCTTGGCTCGGAACTCCATAGTGCCTGGCTGGCTGTCCTTTGGCTGTGAATTGCTTGCCGCCGATAACGGTGCTGACGTCGATTTCGTCTACAAGCGTCGGCGTGCTAGGCAGGAACGGTACCTTGCCGCGCGTGCACCAATCGCGGATCGTTTCTGGCCGCTGACCGAAGACGTGGGCTGCCTCAGCCAGTGTTAACAGCTTGAATGGCCGGCGATTCGACATTCGGCGGCAGTCGTCCGGCCCGAACTTGGATCACCGGCCACACCGATATCCGCGAGACAGAGCGGTACTGCCGCGAAGCCGCGCGCAAGAAGCTTGCGGTTGCAACTCGAAGGCGGATTTGACATCCGACTGCCTAACCCGCCCGAGGAGTTAGGCAATAATGACGATCACTTATTGAAATCGTTGGTCGCAGAAACAGTTTGGCGATCCCGGCAGGGCCCCAGATTCGAGGATTTTCAAGGCCTTATCGCGGGGTGGGTGACAATCGCGCTTCAGGCGTTTTCGGGGACTTTCGCGGCACGGTTACCCACTAGCGGGGCGGAGGGACGCGCTGTGGAGGCTCTATCTGGTTGCCGTCGCATTGCACTTCCTCGCAGTCGTCAATGGCGAGGTCAGGGTTCCACATCATGGCTGGCAATCATTAGCTGAGCGTGGCATCGTCGAAGGCGCTTTTTGGCTGCTCGGAGGATCGCAATGGGTTCAGACCGTCGCCGTGCGCTGTTTGTGCTTTTCTCGGTTCTTCTGACCACCTCAACGCCCACTATTCGCGCTGAAGCGCAGAATCTCACGATTCAAGAGTGGGTCGATCAGTTCGTAGCGTCCTGCGTCGGATCGGGTTCCACTGACCTCGCATCCGGTCTTGTAGATGCGAACGGCGACATCTCTCTGAAACGGTTCACGCTGAGCGGCACTGTTACAGGGCAGGTAAAGCTCGAACATAAGAGTGCGAGGCTTCTGACGGACGGCATCAACAACGCGATGTCGGCAGCTACTGTTACCGTGGCGGATTAAGTGCGCCAGTGTTTAGCGCCGGTGAGGCCGTGTTGATCCAGGTAATGCAATCGCAATTCCAAACGGGAAGTGGGGGTGTCAAGGTCTATATTCTCACCCCTCCAGAGGATCAGATTATGAAACAACTCGCAATCACGAAAGGCTATTTTGGTAAGCTGGGCGAAGCTGTTCTTGCGAGTCAAATTCAATCGGCACTCAGCATGAGTGACATTCGCTATTGTTCGGCAATGCGATTACTGAGCGATAAGAATTATGCGTACGAAGGCTTGAACTTTGGTCAGGGGGCGACCGCTTCTCTTCTGCCGCCTGGCGACGAGTATGCCTTGAGAGTTGGGTTTGCAAAGTAATCGCGCTGAAGAAGGCTCATATTTTGGATACGACGAAATTGGGTGAGGCTAGCTTCGAAGTGGGAAGGAGCGGATCACCGCACCGACATGCAAATTGTGGCACTTTCAATCGTGTTCACCGGGTGTGAACGCGATGAGATTCATCGCGCCGCCGGCCAGCACTTGCTTTCGGACTTTCTCGGTGTAGAGCTCCGCCTGCGAGAGGGTACGCCACGCGACTGAACCTGATCGTACGTAAATCAAAGGTAACGTGGGGCAAACGCTTGTTCGCGGCTCCTGCCCTCCTCCAAATTTAGACTAGTGCAATCCACCGCAAGCGAGGCTCTCTCCAACCGGAACCACCCACGCTGACATCGTTCTCTCGCGGTCGAGGCGCATTGGATCATGCGTTGTGATTGCTACCGAGAACTGAGCTGCTGCCGGTTTGATGGACACCCGTTTAAGCTAATCCCACCTTGCGCTCGAACTCAACAGGGCTGAGGTATCCGATCGTCGAATGACGCCGGACGGCGTTATAGAACCGCTCGATGTAGTCGAACACATCTGCTCTTGCCTCGTTCCTGGTGCGATAGGTCTTGCGCTCGGTACGCTCGGTCTTCAACGACGAGAAGAAGCTCTCCATCGCCGCGTTGTCCCACACATTGCCGGATCGGCTCATGCTGCAAACGATGCTGCTGTCAGCCATCAAGCGCTCGAACTGTTCGCTGACGTATTGGCTGCCGCGATCGGAATGGTGCATCAGAGCATCTGGTTTGCCGCGCCGCCAGACTGCCATCAACAGGGCGTCCGCAACCAATTGCGCTGTCATACTGGCGCTCATCGACCAGCCAACCACCCGGCGCGAGAACAGGTCGATCACCGCCGACACGTAGAGCCAGCCCTCGGCGGTCCAGATGTAGGTGAAGTCGGCGATCCATTTCTGATTCGGCCGCTCGGCCACAAACTGACGATCCAGAAGATTCGCCGGCACGTTCGCTATCTGGCGATCGCCTTCATCCTTCGGCAGGCGCCGGCGTCTCGGCCGCGCCCGTAAGGCCTGCAGGCGCATCAGCCGCTCGATCCGATGCAGACCGCAGTCGACGCCGTCTTCCAGAAGGTCTCTCCAGACGCGCCGTGCCCCGTAGGTCCGGTCGCTGGCAAGGAAGCTTGCCTTGACCCGCTGGCCTACCGTCTCGTCGCTTCGGGATCTGGCGCTGGGCGATCGGTTCAGCCAGGCATGGAAGCCCGACCGCGATACGCCCATTGCTTCGCATAGCCATGCCACCGGCCAGATATTCCGGTGCTTCGCGATGAAGACGAACTTCATGTCGCTTCCTTCGCGAAGTAGGCCGCGGCCTTCCTAAGAAACAGCCACCTCAGGGCCGCAGGGAACAGCTTGCAAAACGAAGCCCAGCGATTTGGCGCGCCGCTTCAGATTGGCGAGGACGCGGCTACGATATTGTTCCTCATAGTGGTCGGCACCCGGATCTCTGTAGGATATGCCGTGCCGGAGGGTGTTGTAGAACAGGACCGCAATTTTGCGGGCGGTCGCCGTCACGGCCTTCGCTTTACCCGCACGAGAGGACAACCGACGATAAAATGCGCCGAGCGCCGTATCGCTCCGTCCGATGGTGGTGGCCGCCAGCCGCAACAGCGCAGCTGCCCGACTGGATGATCTCCGAGTACGCGAAGAGAGCACCTTGCCGCCCGAGATTTTGTTGCCCGGTGCCAGGCACAGCCAGGAGGTGAAGTGCTTGGCGGTCGGCCAAGCCCTCAAATCGGTGCCGCACTCGCCAATGAGCTTCAATGCAAGTGATGGACCTAGCCCATGGATCTCGGTCAGATCGACGCCGAGGACGCCGTATAGAGCGGCCCTCACATCGAACGATGGTGTATTGACCTGCTTGGTCTTCACCCGCGGTCTGGGGAGCTTGCCGACTGGCTTGGCCCCTTTGTCCGTCAGCGCCGTTATCAAGGATTCCAGCTTGCGATCGCAGTCGAGCATCTTGGCCTGGTAGGTGTCATAGAGTTCCAGCGACTGGGTGAGCGCGAAGACGTGTTCATCCCGATCATTGCCCACCAGTGCGGCGCGGATCGTCTCAATCGAGGAATGGCAGCGTACATCACGGTAGGTCGCCAACACGTCGGGATTGCGTTCGCCCGCGACAATCGCTCGGATAATCCGCATCCCGGTCGCACCGGTGATGTCAGAGACAACGTGATGAAGTTGCAGATTCATCTCCATCAGGCCTTTTGCATGTGCTGGATGTGAGCGGCCGCGTATTCCACTAGCCGCTCGCGCTGACGCAGATAAGCCCGCAGGGTTGCGATCTCGGCATCAGGGCGGAAGCTCCCGCGCAACAGACCATAGGAATGGAGCTGGCGCAGCCATGCGGCATCGCTGACGTCTGTCTTGCGCCCAGGCACGTTCTTGGCGTAACGCGCATTGACCAAAATGACCTCGAACCCGCGCTGCTCGAGAATCTCGTAGGCTGGGATCCAATAGACGCCGGTGGATTCCATCGCGACGCTAGTCACGCCGCAGGCTTTGAACCAGTCTGCCAAATCATGCAGGTCCTGCGTAAATGTGCCGAACGCACGTACCGGAGTGTCGGTGCAGATCGGGTCGACCGCTGCCATGTGTATTTTTGATCCAATGTCGATGGCGGCTGCGCCAACATTGACGGGATTCAATTCCGGGCGGTCACCGGTCGTCCTCTTGGGCATCGCAAATCCTCCATCCGATTGTGGGCAGGAGGGTCTGGGCTATGCCAATCGTCATCTTCCTAATCGGGATCGCCGCAGGAACGGCGTCACCACTCTCAAGTTCGCATGCACCCATGGACCACGTTTTTTAACGGGGACTAGTGCCTCCAATAAGCTGACGGCCGCTACCCTCCGAGATACGAGGATAGCACGGGCTGTTTCTACCGCGCGCAGGCGGGCAACGGCCCGTGACAGTTTTTTAGGATGTCCCGCTCCGCCTTCAGCTTGGCGACCTCACGGCGCAGCCGCTCGATCTCTTGCTGCTCCGGCTTCATCTGCCCATGGCCGGGGAAGGCCTGCACAGGGTCGGAACCCAACTCCTTCACCCATTTGCGCAGCACGTTCTCATGGACGCCCAGGTCTCGTCCCGCTTGCGCCACCGACACCCCTCGCTCCCTGACAAGCTTGACCGCCTCGACCTTGAACTCTCGACTGAACTTCCGTCTCTGCATGACCACCTCCGGCTTCATGAAACACCCAATCTCGGTGTCCATCAAACCGGCAGCAGCTCAAACGTCGTCGTTCAAGGTTCATCCAGATTAGCACCTTGCCTCGGGTGGAGTGTTCCTTCGATCAACATTTCAACATTGCCGCCGGTCCTGCTAAATGCCGCGCCTTGACCAGCAAGGCCTAGATGATGCGCGCAAATCTTGTTGGCGAGCGCCACGGATACGCCTATGATCGGTCGTCTTTGCAGTCCGCAATCCAGAGCAGGGCGTATCTTCCACCCATTTCACCCCTCTTTGCGTAGGCGGTTTAGCTGAAACGGCAAGCTTTGCGGGTTCTAAAGCAAGCCGCATAAGCCAGGCGGCATTACGAGGACGCGCGCTTCAAGGAGCGCATCCTGGCACCGCCGCCCCTGACCAAGGCCAAAGGCGGCAGGCTGGACGACTGGAGCTCACGACCGCTGCCGCCGAGCCCAACGACATTGCAGGCGCCGGTCGGCCAGACGGGTGACGAAGACCCCAAGACCGCAGATCGGCGAGCATCCGGAACTGGATCAAGACATCGTCGAAAGAAATCGCTCGGCCACGAGTTCGCGGCTGACCTTGTCGACGAGCTCGATGACGATGCCCCCGCGGATTAGGCGCATGACCGACATGATGCAGGGCGTGGCCCGCCAAGCCTCGCTCGATCCCGGTGACGATCTCGGACTGTGAGGCGGACATGACCACACCGAAGAAAAAGGCCCAGATTTCGGTCGATCTCGATCCTGATGTCATGAAGGCGCTGTCGGCCTATGCCGCACGGCGCGAGCAGTCGCTGTCGCTCATTGCCGAAGCCGCGATTGCGCCCTTTCTGTCGCCGGACGCTGACGAGCGGCGTGAGGCCGCCATCGCCAAGCGCCTCGATCAGATCGATCGCCCCTTGAGCGGGATGTCGGGATTTCGGTCGATACCATCGCACTCTTCATCACGACGACACCGCCACTCCCCGGGCCGGCCGCAAAGGCCGCGCGGGCACAAGCCGGAGCACGCTATGATAATTCGTCGCAGGATTGGGCCGGCGCCTAAGCCATGGGCCTAAGCTGAGGCAGGAAATCCTGGATGACGTAGATGACGTTCAATCTTCGGTCGGCCTAGACCAAGCGGGCTCCGAGGGCAATTAGTCGTCCGTTCTTTACCGCTCTGAGCACCGCAGCTCGGGGGAGCGCACAGGACATTCACTGTTCAGCTGTCGCTGCCGCTAACATCCCGCCGGTTAAGACTGGACGGCGTTCTCAACGCCGAACCAAGCATTGGGCCGAGGCTCGTCAGCTTCTCGAAAGCTAGCGCACCATTATGAGATCTCTGGACAATAGACCAACGGAAGGCCTTCGAAGCGGCTCTTGGCTAGGCCGGCAAATTGCAAAGGGGGGTGTCGGATTTCGACGGGCTGTTGTTTTCGAGCCCCGCCAATCAGCCTCTCGAGCTGAACCCTCCGCAGCCTGCGCGCCGGCCCCCAGCTCAGCTCGGAGCTGAGAAATTTCTATGTCCTCCAAGGCGCGGCATAGATGCTTGTGCCTATTCAGAAAAACGGGACAGCAGAGTTTACCACCATAGCGAACCCATTGTCGCCCGCATCGGAGATGGATTTTGATGAAACACTAGCGGACTTGGGTCGGACGCTTCCCAAACGGTCTGCAAGCATTCGCAGTCAAAGTTTGAGCAAGTTAGCTTAGTCCCTCCTGCGCGATGAGGGCTGCCGTGCCCAGCACGATTTTCTTGATTCTCCGTGGTCCAACCGCTCAGCACACCATTGTTCTCTGGCATGTCGATGACCAGCGGGCCGCTCGCTTCGGGCGGCAGCCTTGTTCGAACATCCGCGAAAACTCCCGTCCGGCCGCGATTCACGCGGCTGAACAGCAAAATTGATCGAAGTGCCAGTTGGTGCAGGAAACGCTTGGCATGCCGGCGAGCACTGGCAGTTTTTAAGGCGCACCGATCCGCAGCTCGCGCTCCAGTGCCCCTCGAATGATTCCCTCGTCATCGACCACGAACCCGTGCGGTCCTTGCCTTGGCTATTTCGATTCCGATCTGCATCGAGCTCTCCTCTCATCCTGCCTGGCGGCGAAAGGGGTTAGCAGGCTCCATTCGGTGACTCACAAACCAGCTTTTCTGGTGGCGCGAAGCGCGCGATCCGTGTCCAAGTTCTGACACGGGACAAAGTCCGTCAGGTTCAAAACACCGGCTGCGTTTGGGGCCCCTTGGAGTTTTCAAAGCGTAGTCAGGCGCTTGACGCGTGCTGACGAAGCTGGCACGCCTGTTGCAATTGGGATGCAGAAACACGGAGTGAGGGCTGAGCGCACAAATGCGCAAACGAGTGATGCTCGCCTTCCTCTTGAACCCGTGTGCTCTGTTTCTGGGAGAGACAGGCTAGCACACAAAGTCGCGCAAAGAGTGGCAATAGAAACATGGTGCTGCCCATGGAGTCCCAGCTCCCCCGATCAAGGTGGAGAACTGGCTGCGAGGCGAGCCCCTCACGAGCTTCCAGCCCGGGAAGGTGTACATCGTCGAATTTTGGGCAACTTGGTGCGGACCATGTGCGGCAGTGATGCCTCATCTAGTACAGCTGCAAGAGAAATACAAAGACAGCGGACTTGAGCTGCTCGGCGTCGCAGCTTACGAACAAGCTCCAACGGCGGACGAGGCCCGAACAAGCTTGGACGCGTGGTTGACCGACAAGTTCTCGAACCTGAACTTTCGGATCGGGTTCGACTCCACAGGCGAAATGAACAAGCTTTGGATGGATTCCAGCTTTTCTATCGGGATTCCCACCTCGTTCGTCGTTGACCGTGACGGCCACATCGCCTTTATCGGTCTTCCGAGGCAGCTCGATGACGTCTTGCCGAAAGTTCTTAACGGCAGCTGGCGGACCAGCGATGAAGCTAAAGCCGCCGACACAGAGCGGATCGAAACCGGACGACGCGAAATGGACGAAATGACGCGCGAGCGGGCGTTGACTGAGCCGATTCTCGCCGCGATGAAGGCGGAGGATTGGGCAAAGGCGGTTTCGGCGGTCGAAGAGGCCCTCGCGGTGATGCCGGACGAGCTCGACTTCCGCGGGCGCCATGCGGATCTGTTGCTTCACAAACTGCGCAACATGCAGACCGGCTTGCCGGTTATGAGGCAATTCGCTCGCGACGCGATCGACAAAAACAATGAGGTGTGGATGGAAGAGGCGCTGCGCCAACTCTTCAATCCGGCGAATGACAACTCCCACGTCCCGTCTGCCGAGCGCTTTGCGATGGGCAAAGAGTTGTCCGAACACATTCTTGCGCTGGATCCTCCGCACCGGGACGGTGGCTCAAGTGGCTGTCTTATGGGGCGGTCGCGCAGTATTATTATGAGAGCGGCAACAAGGATCGCGCAATCGAATTGGTCGAGGTGGCATTGAACTCGCTAAGCGGTCCTGAGCCTAGGCCCGACGAACTGAAACAGCACTACACGCCGCCGTTGGTCCAAGCGCTGGCCAACTACAAGGGTGAGAAGGCTTGCTATGAGAGTGTTTGTGCAACTCCGCAAGGCGGGCTTCCGAGAGCGTCAAAGCGCAGGCAACGGAGCAAACAGAAGAAAGAAGGGTGATAGTCGGAATTGCTCGCTGTCCATCATCCATTTCTCCGGCGGCGAGTGGCAACCAAATCTGACGGTCTGGCGTTTACACGAAAATGCCATCCGAGTCGCACCGATGCGCCCGTCGTGGTGCTTTGCCCGCTTCTACCAGACCTCGTCGGGCCTCCAAAAGAAGCTCTCGATGTGCCGATCGAAAGCCTGCCGAATATGTCGGATGTGGGTTGGACGGTAGCAAGCCTGTGTTCTTGCGTGGAGGCGCAGAAATCCGAGGTAGATGGGGACCAGATTGCGTTCCAGCCGGTAGAAGGCGGAAATCGCTTCCCACTCGTTGGGGCCATCGCCCTGAACCACGGCATTTCGTACAGAGTATGCGTAGAGAACATCCTCAACGATTTGCACCGCCCGACCGCAGCCTGTCCACCTCCCGGCAAATGCACGCCGCCACGCAAGGCCTTCAGACTTGTCTTCGCGGTGCAGCACTGCGAGCGCTTCGAGCGCGGCCACAAGACGGACCAGGCGGATACGATCGTGAGCCGCAGCCACGACCAGCAGCGAAGCACCCCGGAGATAGCAGTGAACCGTCTCCCTGCTGACGCCGAGTTCACGCGCCATAACAGCCTTCTTGGCGCCAGCGGCCACTCTCTGCAGCAGTTGCTTGACCTGATCGGGAGTCAACGCACGCCTGCTCCCCTTGTAGCCCCCCTCGCCTTCGCGAGCGCCACGCCTTCGCGCTGCCTCTCCCGAATCAACGCGCGCTCGAACTTCGCAAACGAACCCATGACGTTCAAGAGAAGCTGCGATAAGGGCGACGTCTCGGCGGTGAACGTGAGGCTCTCCTTGATAAGCTGAACACGGACGCCCCTCTCGGTGAGCATCCTAACGGGATTGCGAAGGTCCTCAAGCTTTCGTGGCAGGCAGTCCATGGAGTGAACCACGACCGGATCGCGCTGACGCACGTATGCCGCCAATTCCGTGAGCGCGGGCCGATCGGTGTCCTTGCCGGAGGCCTGATCGGTGAAAGTGCGGTAAAGCTCGATGCCGGCAAGTTGTCGATCGGTCTTCTGATCAAGCGTGCTTACCCTTACACGGCCGCGATCAATTCCTCGAATTCGGTAAACTGCGGGGCACGACGCACCCCAGTTGACTTAGAACAGCGATGCTACAAGCCTCAAACTCGTCAGAGTTGTCCAGCCGCGCAGGCAGTCTTCGTCAAGGTCTTCACCAATCGTGGCGAATAAACCTTGCCGCCATCAGGTGAAATCCTCATTTAATCTCCTAGCTCTCAGATCGAATGCTGGGCATGCCTACTGCCGCGGCAGGCGGCCAGCTCCTCCGGCCAATTTTCCCTCGATCTTTGGTTTTAGACTGCTGGACCCGCGCACATCCCGAGGGCTCTGTCTCGCGAGTTTCTCGGCCCGAATTTTCTCAACTTGGAGATAAAGTGCGCCAACCATTTCTGGATGGGATACACTCGAAGCTTCGCCATCATCCAGCGGCAGATGCGGTCGGGCTGCGACATTGAAAATGCGATCGAAATCTTGGCCGCTATGTCTTCGATGTTGTTGGAATGGATGAGCAGAGCCGCGTCGAGTTCCTTAGCCCCGCCGATAACTTTCGACAAAGTCAGTACGCCGGCATCGCTGCCATCCTGCGCTGCAACCTATTCTTTCGCTACGAGATTCATACCGTCACGGAATGACGTTACCAACGTGACACGTGCGGCGCGGTAGAGGGCGGCGAGCACAGCCTGAATCTGAGGCTTCGTTCGTGGCGGATCGGCCTCCAGCCGTCCGCGCCATGCCGAGCGTTGACGTCCTCGACAAGAGCCGCGATATCGCTCTGATAGTCATCGTAGCTCTTGATGCCGGATCGTGAGGTGGTCGCGATCTGCAAAAGCGAAATGCTGCGCGATTCCCCGTTCAGAAGGTGATCGATTGCCCGAACGCGATTGTCGAGACCCTTGGTGTAGTCAAGCCGGTCGACGTCGACGGCAAGTTTCTCACGATTGAGACCTTGCAATAGCAACAAGGCATCGGTATTCGACAGCATATTGTGCAAATCTATCTGTATCTATGCCGATCGGAAATACTTGCGATCTTGTCATCCGGCTATTGCGGGAAATCACCACACCATTTTCATCAGGCGTGAGCTCGAAATCGGCACGGAATTCTGTCGGTTCTCGTCGTGTTTTTGGTTGATTGACGTCGCCACCGGCAACCCGGTTCGATACGATGACGAGATTCACAAGTTATCCTTCCCGTCTGATCTGCCGTTTTGCCGGCCATCGATCAATTTGCAAAGGTTGGCGACCGAAGATTTCCGGCCGGACCGCCGATCGGGCTCGGTGCTTTCGTGTGCACTCGGCTGGGATTAGATGTAGCGAGCCGCCTCGAGGGCGCCCCACGCACGCCCTGCTCAGTCGCAAGACGAATGCGTCTAGCTAGCGTCCACCGCATCAACGGCTTCGTCTAACGAAGCAACTTACCCACGGCCACGAAGTATCGATTCTACACAGTCGTTCGTGAAGAACGTCCCTGAGCACCGTTTTACGCAAGGTGTGATTGCGATAGGTGGCGACAGAGCATCCATAACAGGCCGCATAAAAGTTCGGTGAGCCAGCGGCGGAGCAGGCTGAAGTTGTAGCCGGCGGCGGCGAGCACGGCGTTGGTGCGGTCGCCGTCGCGACCCTTGAGATGGTTACGGCGCATTCGGTGGTCGTCCTTGAGATGGCCGATCACAGGCTCGACGGCGGCGCGACGCCGCATCTCGCGGCGGATGGCTTTGGTGACACGGCGAACCTGGCCACTGATCCAGACCTTGAACCGGTCAGGATAGTTGTGGCCGCGGTAGCCCTTGTCGCCGTGGATGCGGCGCGCTGCAACACCAGTGAGCTTTTCGAGGTCGGCGATGACGGGACCGAGCGTGTGGCCGTCATAGGGATTGCCGTGCAGGGCCTTGGCATGCAATACGAACTGCCCGCCTTTGGGCGCGGTGGCAGGCGTGGCAATCGAGACTTTGCAGCCAAATTCGTAAGGTGCCCGGGCCTTGCCTTTGCCGATGCACTCCACCTCGGGGGCGTGCAACGAGTAGACCTTGGGACCGCGCTGACGCTGCTCTTGATGGCGAACCCGGTGGGCGAGATCGAGCAGCGGACCAAAGCGATCCTCAAGCGCAGGGTCGCCCTCGATCTTGCGTCTGATGTCACGGATGATGCGGCCAAGCCGGGTGCGCAGGAATTTGAGCTCTCGCCGGGCACGCTTGAACTGGTGGGCATGCGTGTAGCGTCCCACCATGATGGCGGCGCGCCTGGCCACGCGCAGATAGCTTTGGCGCAGTTCGACGCTCTCGCGTTTGGCCAAACCGACCAGCTTCTCGATCGCCCGGTGCATGAGCCGTGCATCGCTCGGATGCGCGATCGCCTTCTCCTGTACGGTGGTATCCACAACGAGCCGCTCGAGATCTTTGGTCTCGATTGCCCCAGTTCGATGCGCCACCGAGAGGCTTTCTTGCAACAGCGCGGCGATCTGCTCCTCACCCAGCCGCTGGCGCCAGCGGGTCAGCGACGAGCAATCGAATGGCAAGTCGTGCCGGAACACCACCTCGCCGCAGAAATGCTGAAAATACGGGTTCTCGACCCACCTGTCGCACAGCGCCTCGTCAGAGAGATTGTGCATGTGCTTGAGGATGAATAGTCCGGCTACCAATCGTGTCGGCAACGGTGGCTGCCCCGGCCCGAGGCGACAGACCGAACTGAAGCGTCCCGCCAGGAAGTCCCAATCGATCTCCGCCGCCAGACGCACCAACGGATGGCGAAGGTTGATGATCTTCTCCAGAGATGGACGAAACAGATCGTCCTGACGATCGTCGCGCGGATGGCTCATGGGTTCTCCCCAATAGCGAATCTCGCCGTCAAAGGAATCACGAAGCCGCCCAATCCGGAATCCAAAAACGCAAGAAAACCAGGACCTACCCACGGCATTCTTGCAAAATCGAATACTTGCCCGCGTCAAATCACTGCGACAGATCAATCGCTTCCGAATTCTTCACGGGCGACTACACAGACAAACGGTTTTAATTCTTCGGTGAGCGGCAGTCTGGTCCGATATCGGGTCGATCGATCGGCTTTGGGAGCCGATGATTCTGCTGGTGCAAATTGCGCTTGCTTCGAATATCAACCTTCGCCGCGGGAACGACAGTTTACGCAACGCGGAGCTAAAACGGCTACCTACCAAATTTGGTATGGGACATAAAGACGCGTTTGCATCGTGCGACCGAAAGTCTGTCACGCCAGAGAGATATTGGTGGGGACGAAAAACGTCTTGGCAGGTTTCATGCCCGTTCTTGTAAAACCCCGCGCACTAGGTCTGTTGACCAAATGCGAGCGTCGTCCTCCTGGGGCGAACCTCATAAATTCGGTCTTCGCGATGTTCGACCTCGCCAACCCGCGCGCAGATCGTTTGCAGGGCGAGCAGGACCTTTGCTCATGGCCGCGAAGGAGCTTCCGCCCGCCCCCCTCTCGACATCGGCATAATCAAGCCACAAGCCGAGGTGCTCATCGGCGGACACGCGGCGGCACTTGAGGGACGGCCAGACAACCATGTCCACGTAAATCTAGGCATTCGTCGAACCGTGCCGCGCGCCACCGCCAAGTTAGCGCACGCAGCGCTACAGCTATTGAGCCGCAATGCCGACATTTCGCCGTGAACACCGGACCATACGTTGATGCCGTCATTCGAAAGCTGGATGGGGCGGCTCACTCAATCTGCCTGGCCCGACGCTCCTCCCGCAAGACCTCTTTCCCGAGTTCAAGGCGGCCTCGGTAGTGACCGTCGACATGACTTTCATCAGCAACCTAGCCGCGCAACCGTTTCCCAGCACCGCCATTGCATCCCGCGTCAAGGCTGCCGGTTGCCTGCTCACCTGAAGCGAGGCGTCAATACATGGTCGATGAACTGGATCTGCGAACCTTCACCCCACATCCGCAACGCGACGCTGTGCTCCGCGAAGTGCACGCGCGCCCCTTCACGCGCCTTGTTTCGCCGTTCAGCGTGATCCACTTCGCTTTTCTTGCACAGGGCGAGGCGGCCACAAGCGACCGCTGCCGTTTTATCGATTTTTGCCTCGAGCGCAATCTTACGCCGCCTGAGCAATCGGCGAAACTTCATCAGATTGTCATCGGTCCCGCTACGTTACGCTGGGAGCAGCATTCGGAATTTACAACCTTTACCTGGATCTGGATTAACGCAAATTGTTCTGCCGCAGACCAATTTGACAAAGTTGATGGGACCGTCCGATCGCTGATCCACGCGCTGCGTCAGACCGGACAGTTGCTGGTCGCGATCAGGCTAGAAGTGGAGCGAGACAGCTCGCCGACCAGGCGGGCCGAACAGATTTTTGACAAGAATAGCCTGGCCATGGTTGTCACAAAGAGCGGCACAGGCGTTGCCGCTTCAGACTTCCGCGTAGACGAAAAAGGCTTCACGAAAATACTCGTCTGCGACCTCGGGTTGACATCGCACGATCTCGGAGCGCTGGTGCAGCGGCTTTTGGAAATCGAGACCTACCGTCCATTGGCGCTGCTTGGCCTATCGGCGGCCCTTGAGCTTGCACCATCTGTTGATCGCATCGACCGCCGTCTTGTTGAGGCGCTCGAGAAAATGCAAAGCGGTGAGGGGCTGCAGTTCAACAACCATCTGCTTGCCGAGCTGACGGCGCTGGCCGCATCCTTCGAAAGAGGCGCGACCGGCAGCCTCTTTCGCTTCGGCGCCAGCAGGGCCTATTACGAGCTGGTCCAATCGCGACTATCCATCATTGAAGGCAACGATGTCTCGGGCTATCCAACCTGGTCGTCGTTTCTGGCACGCCGCATGGCGCCGGCGATGCGAACCTGCGCCACTGTGGAGGATCGTCAGGCCACTCTGTCGGTCAAGCTCGCGCGGGCCGCCGACCTGTTGCGAACCCGGGTCGACGTCGAAATCGAACGACAGAATCGTGACCTGTTGCAGGCTATCAACGAGCGCGCGAGACAGCAATTTCGGCTGCAGTGCACGGTCGAAGGATTGTCGGTCGGGGCGATAGGATATTATGTGGTCAGCCTGTTTAGTTATCTTGCCAAGGGCGCGCATGATGTCGGACTGCGAGTAGAGCCCTCGTTCCTGACCGCAGCCTTCGTGCCGATCGCGGTCGGCGTGATCTGGCTGGTGAGTTACAATGTCCGAAAGCGACACCTCAAGCACAATGACGAGCCCTCGGTTACTTGCGACTAAAGCTCCTTGAGGGAATCGGTGCCTCCGTCCTGCGAAGCTCGCATGGTGGGGGGCGACGCTGCCGCAAGATCGCGGCCGGCTCCTGCGCAAGGTAATGCAGCCGGCGAGGCATTGTGGATCGGGTCAGTCGCCGTTGCGACGGCTGAGACGGGGCCAGATCAGGCTGAAGCCCTCACCTTCCTCATCCAGTGTGGAGATCGGGGCCGCCTGGTCGAAGCGCTCCAACGAGGGCCGCGATTATCTAGGTCTGAAGCTCGACGATCCGAGCTTCACGACACTCAGCGACCCGATCGTCACGAATCCAGTTGCGCGATTTTTATTAGCGCCGAGCGTGCGCTCAAAGGGCTCGTGCAATCGGCATTTGATCCTTTGTGATCTTCAAGTGGGCGCCTGCCGTTTGAAATCACCTAGCGCAATCAGTTTCAGAAAAGTCCCGTGTTCTTCTCCATTTCGGCTGCCACTCCATCGTGTGTTGCTTTTGAGCATCCGGGGTCACAATCGCCACTCACTCCCAAGCCTTGGCTGTCTTCCGTTTGGCGGCGCTTTGGCACGCAACTATTTCCACGCAAACATAAACGTTGCGCATTGGATCTGCCCTCGCAAATGTCGGGTATGGAGAGACTGTCGGAATCTCAGATTGTCAAATCGGCAAGTTGACGCGACAAATACTTCCGAAGACCTCGCAAAGCGTACGAGTTCAATTCGGCACGCGGCTTGCTTATTCGGGAAATCATCACCAATCGTAGTGCGGTGATCTTGGGGACGGACCCGGCGCGCCCGCGTGTCTGGTCTGCTCCGACGATTGTCGTGCGGCGATACTTGAGGAGGCGGGTCGTGAACTGGCAAGTTCCGGGGCAAACTTTGATGCGATGTAGAATCTTTTTTTGTGGTGCGACAACAATTGCGCTCGTCGCAAGCAGCGCAGCGAAGCCGGCGGATCTTGAGCCACAACTTAAACCGCCACAAGCGGTGTGGAACTGGTCTGGAAGCTATATTGGCGGGCATGCCGGCGGTGGGTACGGCCGGACCTCCTTCAGCAATCCATACGGTCCATCAATCTATGGCGGCATCGTCGATACCCCGGCGTTCCTTGCGGGTGGCCGGATCGGTTACAACTGGCAGAACAACAGCTGGGTGTTTGGCATCGAGCTGGATGCCAGCGGTGCTGTCTCCAACGGCACAAGTACATGCCTCGCCTCTTCGGGCTTCGTTGTGAGCGCAAATTGCAAGGCAGGTCCGAGCCTCTTTGCCACCGGGACCGGTCGCGTCGGTTACGCCTTTGGCGCGCTCGGGCACACGCTGGCCTATCTCAAGGCAGGCCTAGCCTGGCAAAACAATCGGGGCGATGTCGTCAACAACTTTGAAGGCGGCTGGCCACAGGGCAGAACGCATTTCGACGATGGTCGGGTCGGTGGCATTATCGGGCTGGGCGTCGAGCAAGCCCTAACTCCCGCATGGTCGGTGAACGTCGAATATGACTATCTGCATTTTGGCGGGCCGAGTGTCGCGACGGCTGCGACAGTGCAGTTTCCGCCGCTTGCGATTCTGCCGGCGAGCACAACCAGCCTGACCAGTAACTATCACATCGGAAAGATTGGCCTGAACTACCACTTTGGTGCGGATCCAGAGGCCGCACAATGGTCCGATGCGCCGCTGTATGCGAAATCAGCCGGCAGCGTACCACCTATTTTCTACTCGCCCGGCTGGTCCTTCGAAGGCGGCTCGCGGCTCTGGCTGAGCCGGGGACGTTTCCAGTGGGATCACAGCGCAGTTCGGAACGGCTGGCCTGAAGACCCCAGCATACTGGAATCGAGGCTCACTTATCATGGACTGGACGGACTTTCCGGGGAGTTATTCGGCCGTGTTGACAGTCCATGGGGAGTTTTCTTGAAAAGCAATCTTGGTATCGGGCAGTTCAACAAAGGAAAAATAAATAATGAAGATTGGATACCCGAGGACGGACTTTCCTACATCAACAACCTTTCCGGCCAGTCAAACGGGAGGTTTGCCTATTACACGGCTGACGTCGGTTACGACTTCCTGCGCAGCAGCGACTACAAAGTCGGGGGATTTATAGGCTGGACCTATTACGGCCAGAGTTCGGACTCGACCGGATGCATGCAGGGGCTAACCCGCTGTATTCGTGTTTGACGTCGGGTGACAGCAGGATCATCGGCGGAGAGTATACTCAATGGAATGCGCCTCGGATCGGCCTGAGCGCCGAAACCATGCTGACCGAGCGTTGGCGTTTGAACGCCGACGTGGCCTACTTGCCCTGGACCGGCTTCAAGGGACGTGACTATCATCTCTTGCGCGACATGACCACCTTTGATGAACAACGCGGAAATGGTGGTGGCGGCGTCCAGATCGAAGGCGTGTTGTCCTACTCGATCACCAAAAACATCAGCGTCGGCGTCGGTGGCCGCTATTGGGCCATGTGGACCAAAAAGGACAGCGACTCTTTGTGCAGCAGCAGCGGCTGCGTCGGTGCCCCGCGCATTCTTGCGAAGTACAGTATGGAGCGCTGGGGTACATTCTTTCAGGCCTCTTACAAGTTCGACTCAAAGAGTTGATCTTGGCCGGCTCGAGACTACTTCTCGAGCCATCCAGGCCTGCTCATAAGCATCGACGTCGGCGCCAAACAGGACGCCGACGTCGTGGGTAAGGATGGTGAAGCACCTCGGAATCGAGCAGAGCAGCTTGCATGCCAAGAATGAGTGCCAGCCGGTGCGAGCCCCACACGCCTCTCGAGTCCCTCCGGCCCCCGAAAGCCTCAGTGCCGACACGCTTGCACCCACCACCCGGCCTTCCTTGAGGATTTTCCAACATGAGAATAGAAGAATAGAAGAAAGTGTCAGCGCTTTCACTTCGTTATTGGACAATAGTTTCAATGCGCGCGTCCTCAAGTTGAGAAAACGCGGCAGCAATTCAGTTGGCTCGGAATGAGCAAGCTGCGCCACGGAACCGCTTGCTTTTGTGCATTACTGCGCGCGAGAAGGCCCCGATGTCGCGCGCTCCCGCAATCTGTGCCGGCGCGGCATTGAGATGATCCGAAAGTCCGGGATGAGCTAACCCGGCGGGCCCCATCGTCGGGCAGAATGCGACGCGTCAAGTTTGGGGGCAGATCAGCGTAGCAGTCCAGAACTGCTGAGCCTGCCCTGACGACGTGGTCGACCAGCTCTTGCGCCTCGGGCAAGTCCTGCGCGCGCCTGCCCGCTCGACGACAAGTTTCAAGCTCCTCAAGGAGGCTCCCCAATTTTCGCTTTGCTGCGTGACCGCGTTGGCGCCCCACATCCGAAGTCGGTGGCGGGTTCGCAAGCGCCGCGGCTCAATCTTGAGGCGGAGCGCATCCGCTTCACAACGGCGTCGAAGGATTGGCTGCGTTCCTCTGGGACAAGGCCGGGCTCCAGGCTCGAACTGCCTCATCCTGCAGCCCCAACGTGCGATGTGCCAGCTCGGCCAATGCCCGTCATATCGTATCCCCGATATTGATATCCTGGTCACACCTCGTGCACACGCCCCCGTTAGCAGTTGACAAACCTAAGCTCCCGGACCAGTTCATCACAGTCCGTCTTGCAAAGAGCCACGGGCTGGGAACGATATTTGGTACGATCCCTGATCGTAGATCGTCGTCCGTGAAGAACTCTGGATTCAGGCTGGAACGGTTTGAACCGCGGCAGTGAGAGCAGAGAGGATTTGGCGCAGCAATAGGCTGAGCCAACGAATGAGGCGGCGGAAGTTGTAGCCGGCGGCGGCGAGCACGGCGTTGGCAGCGTCGCCCTGGCGGAACCAGAGATAATTGCGGCCCATGCGGTGCTCGGCCTTGAGGTGGCCGATCACGGGTTCGACCGCGGCCCTGCGGCGCAGTTCGCGCTTGATCTTGGGCGTCACGCCTCGCTTCTGGCCGGAGAGGAAGACCCTAAGCTTGTAATCGGGTGGCGCATTGTGGCCGCGGTATCCCTTGTCGGCGAGGAGGCGTGCGATGATGTTGCCAACCAGCGCCTCCATGTCCGGGATCACGGTGGCCAGCGTGTGACCGTCATAGGGGGTTGCCCGGTAGCGCCTTCACATGGGTGACGAACTGGCCACCCTTGGCATGGCCGATCGTGGTGGCAACGGAGACCTTGACGCCGATCTATGGACCACGCCCGCCTTGCAAGAGGAATCGACAAAGGGATGAAGCGGTTTGCGCCAATCTATCCGGCTTCAATTTGGGGCTGTTGCCCCGAGCCATCATGGATATCCGCTCACTTCTGTCCTCAATAACTCGCCGGCCTCAAGAAGGGCCATGGAGTCGAACCAGGCTTCAGAAGTGTCGGTGGAACCGTTTCTCCATTCGTCCTTTCCGTCTCGCAAACCTCGGCGGGTTATTGTGCCTTCTGATCCCGACCTTGGATTTTCCTTTCCGGCCCTGTTTCTTATGCGGTGCGGCCCAGGAGGTTGGCGTCGTAGTCAGGGCCCTTTGCGAGCATGCTCCAGGCCATGCGCGCAAGTTTTGCGGCCAGGGCAACAACCAAGACATTGGAGTGGAGCCGCTTCGACGCTGCCTCTAACCAGGCTGCGAAGCCATGCCGAGGCCAACTCTGACGCTGCAGAAGTACGGCTCTGGCACCTTGAATAAACAGCGTTCGCAGGTACCGATTACCGCGCCTCGATATGCGCCCGAGAATGGTTCGATCGCCGGTCGAGATTTGCTTTGGTACCAGACCTAGCCATGCTGCAAAGTCTCGGCCTTTATGGAAGGCATCACCGGTTCCGATGGCGGCGACCATCGCGCTTGAGATGATCGGCCCGACGCCGGGCGCACTCATTAGGCGGCGACAGTGTGGATCTTGATCAGCGAGTTCGTCGATTTCTTTCGTCATTGACGCGACCCGTCGGTCGAGATAGCGCCAGTCCTCGGCCAAGTCCTGAATGAGCTGGATCACGCGAGGCGATAAGTTGTCGTTTGGCGCTGAGAGAATCTGAGGAAGTGCCAGTCGGAGTGCTGCCGCTCCCTGCCGCACTGGTAGCCCTCGCTCAAGCAAAAAGCCCCGGATTTGATTGATGACCGCCGTTCTCTGCGTCACCAATCGACTGCGAACTCTGTGTAGTGCCTGTAAATCAAGTTGTTCGGCTGACTTCACTGGAACGAACCGCATTGTCGGCCGCTGAGCGGCCTCGGCGATCGCTTCAGCATCCCGAAAGTCATTCTTGTGACCCTTGAGGTATGGTTTGACGTACTGCGCCGGCAAGAGCCGTACTTGATGGCCTAATTTCTCGAGCCTGCGCCCCAGATGATGTGCGCCTGCACACGCCTCCATTCCGATCAGACAACGCGGAATATTGCCCAGCGACTGGTCAAGCTGATTTCTCGACCGCTTCTTGCGTAGCGTAATTGCGCCTGTGGCATCGAGACCGACGACGTGGAATGTGTTCTTCCCGAGATCGATGCCGATTGTGACAAGGTTCGTATTCGACATGGCTTGCGCTCCTGCTGCTGCCCCCCGCCGGGCTGCACGTTGCCGCTGAGAGCGGGCGTGGTCCATGCCATTAACTCGTATGGCCGATGCGCCTTGCCTTTGCCGATGCATTCGACCTCCGGCGCGTGCAAGGAATAGACCTTCGGTCCGCGCTGATGCTGCTTCTGCTCGCGCACGCGCCGCGCCAGCGCCAGCAGCTTGGCGAACGCCGCTTCGAGCCCACTGTCACCGTCGATCTTGCGGCCAATGTCGCGGATCACGCGGCCCAGATAGGTCCGCAGCGTCTTGAGCGCCCGATTGGCGCGCTTGAACTGCTTGGCGTGAGCATAGCGCTGATGCTGGATCAGGGCGAACTTGCCCAGGCGCGCATAGGATTGACGCAAAGTTACCCCGTGAAGCTGCGCCAGCCGCACCAGTTTTGCGCGCGCCCGGTTCAGAAGCTTCGCATCAGTAGGGAATGTCACGTTCTTGGGCTGAACCGTGGTGTCGACGATCACTCGCGACAGTTCGGACGGCTTGATCGCCTTGGCCTTCGTGGCGACCGACAGGCTCTCCTGGATCAGCGCTGTCAGCCGTTCTTCGCCCATCCGGTTGCGCCAGCGCGTCAGCGATGAGCGATCGAACGCCAGCCGGTGCTGGAAGAACTCCTCGCCGCAGAAGTATTGGTAGTAGGGGTTCTCGACCCACCGCTCGCACAACACCTCGTCGGAGAGGTCGTAGGTGTGCTTGAGGATCGCCAGTCCCGCCATCAAGCGCGTCGGCAGCGGCGGCCGGCCGGGATCATCGGTGTAAACCTCGCCGAACCGCTCTTCCAGGAACCTCCAATCCACCGTCCGCCCCAGCGCCACCAGCGGATGTTTCATGTCGATGATCTGATCAAGCCGAGAGCGGAAAAGATCCTGCTCTCCCGTCTCGCCCCGCTCCCGTGGTCGCATCTCGCCCCCTCGCCAAAGCAGTCCGAGACGAGTGAATCACAAATCAAGTTTGCAAGGAATCCCGCTCCAAAGGCCCACTTTCCGGCAAATCCGGTTACGGCAAAACACCGCTTCTGGATTCCAAATCAACGGCTTGGGAGTTCTTCACGGACGACTAGATCAGCGCTACGAATCGTACCGCCAGCGGGTCGGCGATTGTCGAGAAGTTCGATGGCTTGTTCCAAGTCTCTACCGAGGTGGCGGAGAATTAACCCTCGACTTGGCCTGTACAGGTGCAATTCAGTTTTCGCGACTCGGCCACTGCCCTTAGTCATGTGGCGCACGGCGCCCGCTTAGACTAGCATGCCGACCTACGCGCCCGCGAGTCGATCCGCTGATGCGCTTGGCAACGCTGTTGAGGCTTAGGCTTTAGGCTCGAATAGCCAACTCGAGTAACCGCGGGTTCATTCGCTTATCTGATGCGGAGACCCGTAGACCAAAGCGAGCCAGGCTATCCCGCTGACGCGACCATTTTCCAAGCCTCCCCCAGCGAAATGATGGTGCTTATGCACCGTTCAGGGATGAATTGCGTGCTCTCGATGTGGTTTACGGAAGAACTGTTGAGCGTTCCCGCGCATGATCCTTTCTATCAGACCACGAGTCTCTTCAAGCGCAACCCACCCTTCGGCAACCAATTGCGAGAGTGCCATCGCGATTCCACGACGCGCTACAAACGCATGGCCGTAAATTGGCTCGACAGCGACATAGTCGCCCCCAAAGGTGAAGATCTTGTTCGACGGGACCGCCACCAGAAACTCCTTCAGAAAGCGAACGCCCGCCACCGGATTGATAATCCACGCCCAGCACATGTCGATCGCGGCATTCGGGTAATGTTTGGCCAGCGCGATAAACTCGTGCTCATATGGGTAGCCGATATGCATGAGAACAAAACGGGTTTCGGGAAAGTCCTGCAACAGACGGCATACGTCTACGGCATTGCTGTGGGTACGGCCGAGTTGCATCACGCCATAGCCGGCCAAAACGCCGGTGTGCAGTTTGACCGGAAGGCCGCACTCGCCAGCTTTGTCGACACAATAGCGGAACAGATAATCTTGTAGCGCCTTGAGGTCCTCGGGACCCAGGGCGTGTAACGCGCCGACTCTGTCGGCGTGATGAGGAAATAGCCTTGACGCATGCGCCTTGGTGACCGGCTCGAAATTGAGAGCGCGGGAATAGGCAATCTGCGATTTTACGGCGACGGCTTTGGGACCGTATGTTGCGAAGTAGAAGTCGATGACGTCGAGCCACTCATCGAGCGTCGCGGGTCGCCTGCCCGTCTCTGCCTCCACCCACGCAAAATCAGCAGCGCTACACCGGCAGAGTTGAAGGATGCTTATATCGTGATCGAGTAGCCCTGGCTGTTCGGTCTCCATAAAAATGCGCTGTAGCGAATTGACATGGCAGCCCTCGATGTTCGCCAGGCCAAAAATGCGGGCATAAAACCCCGGCTGCACCGTTTTTCGGTATTTCTCAGCGATGCGCGGCAGGCTCTCGGCCGTCAAATCATCTTCACCGTAAACGCCGCGAAACGTATGGCGCAGGGCCTGGGCGTAGCCGGTGTGGCGGATGCGCTCCCAATAGGGGGCGATCAATCGATATTTTTCCTGGCTTGGAAGATCCGGCCCGAGGAACCTGCGCAAATCGCCCCCCGGAAGGCCGGCAACGACCAGATCCTCGGCCGTATAGGACCTGAATAAATAAGCCCAGTCGTTGCATGGCAATGTTCGTGGATGGATCGCTCCAGCAAGGCGTTGACTTTCCTCAATCAGATGTTCGTGGGTGTCCACAAACGGCGTTTCCTCCACCCACTGCGCAATCTTTCGATCGGATTCCGTCATTGCCTCCCAGCCAATAGCAGCGCTACTCATTTTGGACTCCTTTCAGGTAAGGACAGTCGCTTGCATCCGCATTCGCGATCACCGCTGCGTTAACCATGATGTATGTCTAACGTTTGCCAACGGCGCATTTCGCGACCGCACTCCGATTAGATCAATTTTTGACGACGTCACTCGGATGGGCAACGCGCTCCTTAAGAGCCTCCGTCATTGGAAAGTTGAGGTTGATGTTCTTCGGTGGGATCGCAGCCATGAACCATTTGTCGTAGATCTTCGCGAACTCGCCGGAAGCCATGAGCTTGGAGAGAACGTCGTCGACCATTTTTTTGAAGTCGGGGTCATCCTTCGAGAACATCAGGCCATAATAGTAGATCGTGCCATAATTGGCTCTTAAGAAAGTTAGGTCTGCGGGGTTCGAATAATCCGCCTTCATACCGGCCAAGAGAATGTCCGCCTCCACCCACGCCGATGCCCGCCCGGTGGCCAGCAGCAGCAGGGATTCAGCATGGTCTTTGGCTTGCGCGATCGTAAGATTGAGACCTTCATCCTGCGAGATACCTTTGGCGATACCAAGCGCATCCGACCCCTGTGTGACAACGATAGTCTTGCCCTTTAGATCTTTCGGCGTCTTGAACCCGCTCGACACCTTTGCGAGCCAAGCCGTTTGGCTAGCGAAGGTCGAAACGCTGAATGAGACCTGTTCCAGACGCTGCTTGCTGCTGGCAGTGCCGCCGCACTCGATATCGATCGTACCGTTCTGTATCAGCGGGATGCGGTTCGACGAATTGACCGGCGTGAGCTTGACATGAAGGTCTGGAGTGCTGAGATCAGCTTTCAGCCGATCGACGATATGCGCACACAGGTCCAGGGAAAAACCGACTGGCTTCTGGTCGCCGCCGAGATAGGAAAAGGGGATCGAAGCTTCGCGGTAGCCAATGGTGATCGCCTTTTTCGACTTGATGTTGTCGAGCGTCGGACCGGCCTGAGCAGTGGAGACTGAAAGCATGGCGATAGCAGTTGCGGAGAGCAGTGCAAGCATTCTGAGCATGGAGATGTCTCGGTTCGGATAAAACGCGGCTAATGAATGATCTGGTTGAGGAAGGTCTTGGCCCGTTCCGTGTTCGGTGCTTGGAAGAAGGTGCTGGGATCACCCTCTTCCACGATCGAGCCGCGATCCATGAAGACCACACGATCTGCCACTTCGCGCGCAAAACCCATTTCGTGTGTGACGCAGACCATCGTCATCCCGTCCTGCGCGAGCTCAACCATGGTGTCGAGCACCTCCTTGACCATTTCCGGGTCGAGAGCGGAAGTCGACTCGTCAAACAGCATGATCTTGGGCTGCATGCACAGGGCGCGAGCTATCGCAACACGCTGCTGCTGGCCGCCCGACAATTGGGCGGGATACTTCTTGGCCTGATCGTGAATGCGAACTTTCCTCAGCAACATCATCGCCCGACCATGCGCCTCAGCTCGGGGTAGCCCCCTCACTTTCATCGGAGCCAACATGCAGTTTTCGATCACCGAGAGATGTGGAAACAGGTTGAAGGTTTGAAAGACCATACCCACTTCGCAGCGGACGCTGTTGATATCGCCAATCCGATCTGTCAGCTCGGTCCCGTCGACGACTATGCGGCCTGAATCATGCTTTTCGATCTGATTGATACAGCGGATCAAGGTCGACTTCCCCGAACCCGACGGCCCGCAGAGTACGATCTTTTCTCCTTTTGCAATGTTGAGATTGATATCACTCAGGGCATTGAAGCTGCCGTATCGCTTGACGAGTTGCTCGACGACAACCATCGGGAATTGGTCGGCTGGGCTAACCGTGCGCTCTTGCTGCATGCTGGTCTCCAGGTTGAAGCCGCCAGGGAATGACGGGCTATCAGATCATCGATGACTATCGGTGGGCGCCCGCGATCGCGTACTTCTTGCGAAGTGAGGCGACGAATTGGGACGCGGCGGAACTTATGATGAGATAAGCAACGGCTACTGCGAGGTACATCTCGACGAGGCGACCATTGAGCTGTGCAAGCTTCGAAGCCGCACCAAGCAGATCGGTGAGGGACAGCACGTACACGAGCGACGTATCCTGAAACAGAATGATGGTCTGGCTCAGGATGATGGGGCTGGCCACCCGAAACACCTGCGGCAGGATGATGTGGCGATACGTATCGAATGTCGACAAGGCGAGAGCCTGGCAGGCCTCGAACTGTCCCTTGTTCACCGCGCGCAACCGACGCGGATGATTTCCGAATAGTAGGCCGCCTCGAACAAGCCGAACGTGATGAACGCCGTATAGGTGGCACCGACCGGAATCGGACGACCATTGCCTGACAGGTGGCCCAAAACGACGGGCACCAAGAAGAAAAACCAGAACAGGACGAGAATGAGCGGAATCGATCGCATCATGGCAACATAGCCACGGACGAGCTGGCTTAGAATGCGGAGTTCAAAATGCTGCACGAGAGCGAAGAGCGTTCCGAGAAACGTCCCAATCAGGAAGGCAGTTGCCGTCAAGGAGAGGGAGAATAGCAATCCTGACCATAAATAGGGCCATGCCTGCGCGATGATCGAGAAATCGAGGCTGTTCATTTCACGACCTCCATACTGCCAGGCAAGGAGCTTTCCAGCTGCACATCGTCAAAATCTGACTCGACGGCTTCCTTGCCTGGTGCGGTACCTGGAATGCGCACCGCTCTGTCGATGAGCATCATCGTCTGGTAGGCGATCAGAGCCAAAGCAAGATAGATGAGTGTGGCGACACCGAATGCAGTGAAGGTTTGGAACGTAGCGTCGCTGATTTGGCGCGCCTGGGCGGTCAACTCCATCAAGCCGATGGTCAGAGCCACGGACGTGTTCTTATAGATGCCCATCACCTCGCTTGTCAGGCTTGGCACGATGAGGCGCAGAGCCTGGGGCAGGATGATATGGCGATAGGTCAGATATCCGCTCAGGCCAAGTGCGGCAGCCGCTTCGGCTTGCCCCTTAGGCAAGGCTTCGATACCTGCGCGAACCTGTTCTGCGATGCGCGCTGCGGTGTATAGGCTCAGACACCACAGCGCCGGAAAGAAAGATCCCCAAGGCGGAGGAATCTGCTTGATCCAGTCGCCTATCGCACTCGGAAGAAGCTCGGGCAGGACGAAGTACCAGAGAAACATCTGCACGAGGATGGGGATGTTCCGGAAGATCTCGACATAGAATCGGGCAAATGCCCCGAAAACGGGGTGCCGCACTGTTCGCCCGATGCCGACCGCGACTCCGACCGCGAACGCTATCCACCAGCCGAAGAAGGCAAGCGCCAACGTCCAACCAAGGCCCGAAAGAAGCCAGTCGATGTACCGCTGGCCATCCATTGTATTTTCAAGAAGAACTCCGAACATCGCGAGCCTCCCGATTGCAGGTGTTTTTCCCAAACCGCTCCCATGCCAAATCCTAAGCGGCCCTGAATGACCTTTTAGACTGCCGCTCACGGATAAGATGCACCAGACGATCCACATCGTCGACTGTGTTGAACATGCCGAACGAAACGCGAATGCCATCGCGTTCGGGGGAAACACGCACGCCGTTCTCTTCGAAGTAGCCGAGCCATTCTGTCGCGGGCAGGCCAACGACGTAGATGTGAGGCGAGCGATGCTGACGCTGACGTGGACCGACGAGACTGAGGTCGAGTTCGTCCAGTTGGGCGATGAGATGATCACCGAGGTCGAAACAATGGTTCTGAATGTTGGTCACGCCAATCTGCTCGATCATATCGAGCGAGGCGCCGAGCGCGTGAATCGCAGGAAGGTTGAAGTTTCCCAGTTCGAAACGTCGCGCGCTCGGAGATGGTGACACGCAATCGGCACGCGCGATAAGGTCGTCAGGAACCTCGGCCAAGCTGGCAGCGGCAAGGTAGGCAGGCTCCAACTCCTGCAGCTTCTTATCCCAATACAGCAATCCAAGCCCTTGAGGCACGAGCAATCCCTTGTGACTGCCGGAGCCGACGAAGCTTGCCTGAATGGCTTTCGCGTCTATCGGAACGACCCCGATCGCCTGCATGACGTCGAGGACGAAATACAGCTTCTTATCCGCGCAAAGAGCGCCGATGCTCTCGATGTCGAAGCGATGTCCGGCGTGGAAGGTGACGTGCGAGAGCGAGATCGCGCGAGTCTTTTCATCGACGTGGGGAAGAAATGTTTCCGCGTTTACGACATCCGTCATCGGAAGGAAGTCGATTTGGACGCCCTTCTTTTTCAGATTGAGGAAGGCGTAGGCGTTATTTGGGTGATCACCGTGGATCATCAAAACGTTGTCGCCGGCTCGCAGAGGCAACGCATTCGCCGCGATGTTCATGCTTTCCGATGTGTTCTTCGTGAAGGCAATTTCGTCGGACGCCACTCCAAGGAAACGGGCGACTTTGGCACGCGTTTGCTCAACCCGATCGAGCCATACGCTTTTCGGTCCGGCTGTCTCCATGCTTTCACGGAGGAAGGTCTCGATCGCTATCATGACAGGACGCGCCAACGGCGTCTGGAAACCGGAGTCGAGGTAGACCATCCGTTTGGCCGCCGGGAACTCCTTGCGCACAGCTTCCACGTCGTAATGACGAGACATTCCCATCTCCATCCTTGGTCACGTCGCCCCGCACTGTCGGATTTGGGCCTAACGGCAATCCCAACACCTGTGCGCCGCACAAACTCTGGTCATGAGACGACAGCGCCAACGATATGGGCAAAGGGCCAGGCGTCCAAGTTATTTTACAAATTATAGTATTATTTATTCCGGAAAATGATAATATGCGACTACGGAGGTAAGCATGGAAGAGCAAGAAAGAACGGCTGGACCGCTCGACCGGGCATTCGCCGTTGTCGGTTACGTCGCTAGTCAGACGAGGGCTCCCTCGGTCGCGGAGATCGCGAAGGCGCTCTCGTTACCCGTTCCGACAGCCCACCGGCTTGTTGGAAACTTGGAAGAACGCGGCCTTCTGCAGAAGGCGCTTGGATCAAAGCGCTACGTAGTGGGCAATCAGTTGGTCACCCTGTCTGCCAAAGTCATCGGCGCGGCTTTTCGCACAGCCCGGCGACATGCGGTGCTGCGCGCAGTCGCTAGCGAGATCGGCGAACAGTGCGAAATTGGCGTCGTGCGCGACAATGTTGTCGCTTACGTCGACAGCGTACGGGTGTCTCAGCCGCAGGGACTTCAATTCAATCCCGGCGAGGCTGCTCCACTTCATTGCACCTCGACTGGCAAGATCTACATGAGTCGGTTACCCGAGAGGGCGCGCGAGAAGTTATGCCGCTCGCTCGCTTTGACGCGGTACACCGACAACACCATCGTGGATCTCGAAACCCTCCTGAAGCTTCTCGAGGAAACCCGCCGTCGCGGATGGGCCAAAACCAATGAGGAATACGTGAAGGGCGTCGTCGGCTGCGCGGTCCCCATCGTTTCCCCGGACCGGGAACTGATCGCCTGCCTTGGCGTATCGGTGCCCGTAGCACGAGTGAGCTTCACAGAGCTGGATCGCTTCATTCCTCCGCTTCAAAGAGCCGCCGCGCTCCTGTCGCAAACCATCCTTCAGACGGACAGTGAAGACGACACATTGGAGGATACTTGATGATCCTCAGCGCCAGCCTGCTCGGGAGGAGAGAGCTTGATCGGCTGAGAACGTATCTCCATCGATGTGATCGACGACCTCCTCGATCCTCATGTCAGCTTGCGCATACTGCCATGTGTAAGCCATCGCTGACACTTTAAAAGGTCGGGGCCTCGGAGAAAGTTCTCTTGGTCTATTCAACAGCCGCGATCAAGGGCTTTTGAAATGGCTCGAGCCAAAACTCGGCGGTTTTCTGGATTGCTCACCATTGTTGCGTGGTTGCCTGGAACCGGTACAGCACGAATAGCCTCAGCATTCACAACCCGGTCCCAGCCCTGGTTTGGCAAGTCGCTTCTGAGTTGTTTGTCAGGTGGGACCCGATGACTGATGAGAGGCTCGCTCGCATAGAACTGATGTATTTCGATCGCGAGCGACGGAACGCGATACGATCGTAGCGCGCTGTGAAATGTGTCGACCTTTTGATACATCGAAACGTCACTGTGAAGATCGTGATCTGGAGCTAGCGCTCCTATTTGCTGCGCCTTTTCAAGCAACTCAGAGATGGAAGCTTGTTCGCAGTCGCGTTCCAAAATCTCGTGATACGGATCGCGCAAAATTCCACAACGATCCAAAACAAATTCTCGCGCCAAATTCTTTAGTGATCCGTTTGAAGAAGCCGCAGGTAAACTAACATCAATGAACGCCATGAATGACACACCTTCATCACCACTCAGTAACTGCTCGGCAATTGCATAAGCCAGGATCGCACCTGATGAGTATCCAGCAAAACGGTATGGGCCACGTGGCTGGATTTGTTTGATCGCAAGGATCACCTCTGCGGCCACCGCCTCAAGAGTCGGTGGACGAACGTCATCGAACGGGGGCCATGGCAGAGCGTAGACCGGGCAGTCTACATCTATTTCCGCTGCCAAACCGAGGACATACGAACAATCCCCAAAACCTGTGGGGACAAAGAAGAGAGGTGGCTGTGATCCGGTCGGTCGAACGGGAATCACCGCCCTGTTACTGGGCTGCACCTGCAAACGAATCTTCGATGCAAGCTGCTTCAGAACAGGGGCGCGGAAGAGGTCGATGGCGCTAAAACTTAGCCCAAGATTTAATGCTCGACTGAGCATCTGCACAGCCAAGAGGGAGTGGCCGCCCAGTTCGAAGAAGTGGTCGTTGCGCCCGATGCGCTCGACACCAAGGAGCTCGGCCCAGATCTGCGCCAGCGCCGTCTCGACCGCGCCTTGCGGCGCCTCATAGGCTGCCAGCGCATAGGCCTGATCGGCCGGCGCCGGCAGCGCGTTCCGATCGAGCTTGCCATTGACCGTGAGCGGAAGCGCTGCCAGCCGCACGAACGCGCTCGGCACCATGTAGTCCGGCAGCCGCGCACTTAAGTGCGCGCGCAAGGCGCCTGCAAGCCCGCCCGCATCGCCCTCATCCGAGCCGGCCTCGGGCGCGCAGACCACATAGGCGATCAGATGCTTGTCACCGGCGCCGTTCTGGCTCGCCACCACCACCGCCTCGCGCACCCAGGCGTGTTCGCAAAGCTTTGCGACGATCTCGCCCGGCTCGATGCGATAGCCGCGGATCTTCACCTGATCGTCGTTGCGGCCCAGGAACTCAAGATTGCCGTCCGGCAGGTAGCGTGCCAGGTCGCCGGTCCGGTACAGCCGATCGCCCTCGACAAAGGGACTGGCGATGAACCGCTCGGCTGTCAGCTCAGGGCGGTTCAGATAGCCCCGTGCCACCCCCGCCCCGCCAATGTAAAGCTCGCCCACCGCGCCGAACGGCACGGGCGCGCCATAGCCATCCAGCAGATACAGCCGCGTGTTGGCGATTGGACGCCCGATCGGGACCACCGAACCATTGAAATCAGCCGGGCAAGTCCAGATCGTCGCGCAGACGGTTGCCTCGGTCGGGCCGTAAGCATTGACAATTGAGGCTGGGGTCAGACTTCGGATGAGTTCCGGCTTTGGTAGCTCTCCAGCAAGAATGAGAACTTGTACGGCCAAATCATCCGGATCCTTGCTGGTCTGGAGCAACGCGGGGGGTAATGTCGCGTGGGTGATGGCTTCGCTTTGGAGATAATCCGATAGCTTGCTACTCGCTTGACGGATCTCTTCCGCAGGCAAGTGCAAAGCGGCTCCGGAGCCAAACGCCATAACAAGCTCCCAAGCGCTTGCATCAAAAGCAATGGAGGCGAACTGCACGACGCGGCTGTTGGAAGAAGCGCCAAAGAGGCCGACCTGAGCCGACAGCAGATTGACCAACCCCTGATGCTGGACCATGACCCCCTTTGGGATTCCGGTTGAGCCTGAGGTGTAGATTACATAAGCGAGGTGGTCCGATGTGAGGCCAAGCGTGCTCCGGTCAGGGTTTGAAGCCGCCCGTTCGGCCCAGGCGGGTGTGGCCGTCTCCAGATCGATGACTGTCACATCGGTCAGCACCTCGGGGCGGAGTGCTGCGCGACCAACGCCGTCGCACAGCAGCAGCCGCGGCGCGGCATCGTCGACAACCTGATGCAGCCGCTGGCTGGGATAGGCTGGGTCCAGCGGCAGATAGGCACCGCCCGCCTTCAGGATCGCCAAGACACCAACCACCATCGCCGGACTGCGTTCGAGGCAGATCGCAACCGGCTGGTCCGGCTTGACCCCAAGCTCGATCAGGTGATGTGCCAGGCGGTTGGCCCGCGCATTGAGCTCGCCATAGCTCAGCCGCTCATCACCGCAGACCAGCGCCACCGCCTCCGGCGCCTTTTGCACCTGCGCCTCGAACAGCTCATGGACGCACAGGTCCGATGGATAGGCCCTCCCCGTCCGGTTCAGATCCTTCAGCAGATAGGTACGCTCCTCGGCCGGCAGGATGTCGAGGTCGCGTACCGGCGTATCCGGGGCATGCTCGAGCGCCTTTGCCAGTTGCTCGAGCGCGCGCTGCATGTAGCCGCAGATTCGATCCGCCGAGACTGGCTCCGCGACCTGCGCAGTGAGGCCCAGCGCCTCGCCAAAGTCCTCCACCGAAAGGGTCAGGGGATAGTTGGTGCGTTCCTCCCCACCCAGCCATTCCATGCCCGACAAGACATCATCCGTCCCGGAGCCGGGCACAGCCGGCGCCGTGTTGTGACGGTAGTTCAACAGCGTGTTGAACAGCGGCGCCGACACCGCAACAGCGCTGCAGCGCTGTGCCAATGCCAGCGAGGCATGCTCATGTGCCAGCAGGTCGGCCAGCCGGGCGTGCGTCATCCGCACGCTCGCCTCGACGGCGGTCCCATCGAGATCAAGTCGCAGCGGCAAGGTGTTGATGAACAGCCCCATGGCGCGGTCGGCGCCAGCGCTGCCCTGCAGCCGGCCTAACAGCACCGTGCCGAACACCACCTGCTCGCGGCCGCTGCTGCGCGCCACCACCTGTCCCCACGCCAGATGGCACAGGCTCGCCAGACTCACCCGCAGCCGACGCGCCTGTTCGCGTAGCTGCGCATGGAGCGCTGGCGGCAGCATCCGATGAGCCTCTCGAACCCCGCCACCGTCGCCGCGCACCTCGCTCAAGCCGAAGGGCGTGGTCGGCTCGTCGATGTCGGCCAGCAGCTCCCGGAAGAACGCTTCATCGGACTTGGCATCACCACGTAGATGCGCCTGTGCCACCAAATTACGGAATGGCTGCGGCGCCGTCAGCTCATGCACACGCTCCTCCAGCTCGGCCCGGACCTCAGCATGCATCACGTCGCGCGTTGTGTGATCCCCGATGAGATGATGCTGCAGCTCCAGCAGCAGCCAGCGCGCGCTACCGGGCTCGCGCGCAATCACAAACCGCAGCAGTGGCGCGCGGCCAAGCTCGATGCGGTGCCGACGTGGATCAAACCGCTCCTTGAGCTGCTCGGCGCCAGTGCCGTGAGCGCCATCCACCTGAATCTCGATCACCTCCAGTCGCGCCTGCCGCCACACCACCTGGGCTGGCCGCGACAACCCCTCCCAGACAAACGCGGTACGCAGGATGTCATGGCGATCCACCACCCGCTGGACCGCGGCAAGATAGCGATCGAGCAGCCCACGCTCGGCAAACGCCATCTGCGAGACCAGTAGGTATGGATCGCCCTTTGCCGCTAGCAAATGATGGAACAGGATGCCATCCTGCAGCGGCGACAGGCCGTAAATGTCCTGAATGTTGCAAACCCCGCCGGGTACCGCGGCGATGATCCGGTCGATCTCGCCCTGCGTCAGCTCGATCAGCGGCAACATCTGGGGCGTGATCGCCGCAGTCCGCTCGGTGATCAAGTTGGACGGGACCGCCACCTCGTGATGGCGACCCAGGCTTGCAGCCAGATCCGCCAGCACCGGCTTGACGAACAAGGTGCGCACCTCGATGCGCAGTGACCGCCGCCGTAGACGCTCGATCATCTGCACCGCCGAGAGCGAGTGCCCTCCCAGTTCGAAGAAGTTGTCGTCTCGTCCGACCCGCTCCAGCCCCAGCAGCTCGGCCCAGATCTGGGCCAGAACCGCCTCCATCTCGCCCTGTGGCGGCGCATAGGTCCGGCGCGCATACGCCTCGTCGCGAGGGGCCGGCAGCGCCTTGCGATCGAGCTTGCCGTTCAGCGTCAACGGAAGCGCCGGCAGCCGCACGAACGCACTCGGCACCATGTAGTCCGGCAGCCCCGCACTCAAATGCGCGCGCAAACCGCCGGCAAGATCAGATTCCTCAGCTTCAGAGGCAACGACATACGCAACGAGACGCTGCTCGCCGCGACCCTCCTCGCGCGCCACCACCACCGCCTCGCGCACACAGGCGTGCTCGCAAAGCTTTGCTACGATCTCGCCCGGTTCGATCCGGAAGCCGCGGATCTTCATCTGATCGTCGTTGCGACCCAGGAACTCAAGATTGCCGTCCGGCAGGTAGCGTGCCAGGTCGCCAGTCCGGTACAGCCGATCGCCCTCGACAAAGGGACTGGGGATGAACCGCTCAGCTGTCAGCTCAGGGCGGTTCAGGTAGCCCCGCGCCACCGTCGCCCCGCCAATGCAGAGCTCGCCCACCGCACCGAACGGGACCAGCCCGCCATGACCATCCAGTAAGTAGACCCGCGTGTTTGCGATTGGACGGCCAATCGGGACGATAGCGTTATCAAACTCAGCCGGGCAGCTCCAGGATGTAACGTCGATCGCGGCCTCAGTCGGACCGTAGAGATTGTGCAGGGCCGTCCAGGGTAATACGTGCCGAACCCTATGCACACTGGCGGCAGGGAGCGCCTCGCCGCTGCATAAAACCCGCCGCAGCGATGTGCAGCGGTCAACACTCTTTGCATCCAAAAAGCTGACCAGCATGGATGGCACGAAGTGAACCGTGGTGATGCGCTGGCTGACGATCAAGCCGACCAATGCATCGGGATCTCTGTGCGCACCGGGCGGCGCCACCACCAGCGTTGCCCCTTCAAGCAAAGTCCAAAAGAACTCCCAGGCCGAGACGTCGAAGCTAAATGGCGTCTTCTGCAACACGACGTCTGTTGCCTTCAGATCATAGGCGCTCTGCATCCAGATCAGGCGATTGACGATAGCCCGATGCTCATTCTGTGCCCCTTTGGGCGTGCCCGTGGATCCCGAGGTGTAGATCACATAGGCGAGATTGCGGGAGGTCAGGTTGAGCGCGCGCGGGTCAGGATCCGCTTCCGACAAGCTGGCCCAGGCCGGCGTCGCAGCATCGAGCTCCACCACACTCACATCGGCCGGCACAACCGCGCCGAAGGCGGCATGGCCGGCCACATCGGCCAGCAGCAGCCGCGGCGCCGCATCGTCGAGCACCTGATGCAGCCGCGCCGAGGGATAGGCCGGATCCAGCGGCACATACGCCCCGCCAGCCTTCAGGATCGCCAAAAGCCCAACAACCATCATCGGACTGCGCTCGACGCAAATCGCAACCGGCTGGTCCGGCCTGACCCCGAGAGCGATCAGGTGATGTGCCAAGCGATTGGCCCGCGCGTTGAGCTCGCCATAGCTCAGCCGCTCATCTCCGCAGACCACCGCCACCGCATCCGGCGCCTTGTGCACCTGCGCCTCGAACAGCTCGTGGATGCACCGCTCCGCAGCGTACGGCGCCGCCGTCCGGTTCAGCTCCTCCAGCAGATACGAGCGCTCGGCAGCCGACAGCAGCTCAATCCGGCGGACTTCTTGCTGCGCATCGGCAGCCATTGCCCGCAGCAGCGCCAGCAGATAACCACGCTGCCGCTCGATCGTCGCCTGATCAAACAGCGCCGTGGCATAAGCCAGCGTTCCGGCGATCTGCTCGCCATGCTCGCCAAGGCTCAGCTCCAGATCGAACTTGACCTGGTCAAACTCATGCCCGGCAGCTTCGACACTCAGCCCCGGCAGCTCCAATGACGCAACCGCATTGTTCTCCCAGGCCAGCATCACCTGGAATAACGGCGTGTGATCAAGAGCCCGGGGCGGCTGCACGATCTCCACCACCTGCTCGAACGGCAGATCCTGATGCTCCTGCGCAGCCAGTACCGTGCGCCGCGTCCGCTCCAGAAGCTCCGACACGCTTGGCTTGCCCGACAGGTCCAGCCGTAGCGCCAGGGTGTTGACGAAGAAGCCGATCAGCTCTTCGATCTCGCGGAGCCCCCGATTGGCGCTCGGCACGCCAATCACAAGATCGTCCTGCCCCGACAGACGCGACAGCACCGCCGCCCAGGCCGCCAGCACCGTCATGAACAACGTCGTGCCATGCTGCAGGCTCAGCCGCTTCAGCTCCCGCGTCAGATCCGCATCGACGGTAACCGGGACCGTGGCCGCGGCAAACGACTGCTGGCCAGGCCGCGCACGGTCCGTCGGCAAGACAAGACGGGTCGTGCCTGTCAGAGCGCTGCGCCAATACTGCGCCTGCTTCTGCAGCCGTTCCCCCGACAGCCATTGGCGTTGCCAGGCGGCGTAATCCGGATACTGGATCGCAAGCGGCGGCAGGGGATCGTCCTGCCCAGCCTCGAACGCCCGGTAGAGCTGGCTAAGTTCACGCAGCAGCACGCCCATCGACCAGCCGTCCGAGACGATGTGATGCTGGGTCAGCAGGAAGACGTGCTCCTCAGCCGACATCCGCACCAGATGCCCGCGGATCAGCGGACCGCGCGCAAGATTGAACGGCGTGCGTCCCTCTTGATGGCACAGAGCCAAAAGTGCCGCTTCCGCATCCGATCTCTCCCGCAGATCGTGGTCAACTATCGGCAGTCCCGCATCCGGCGGCAGAACCTCAACCCGGGGCTTACCTTGCGTCGCGACAAAGACACTGCGCAGCGCCTCATGGCGCGCAAACAGACAATCAAGGCTGCGCTGCCAGGCGGTGCGGTCGAGCCCCCCGCGCAGTCGCAGGGTCAGCGGAATGTGATAGTTCGTGCTGCCTTCGTTCAGCTGCGCCAAAAACCATAGCCGCTGCTGCGCAAATGACAGCACAAGCGGCTCATGGCGCGACACGGCTGCAATCGATGGCAGCTGTTGCGGTCCGGAGCGGCTCAACAGCTCGACGACACTTGCCGCCAGGTCAGTCAGCACTGGCCTTGCGAACAGCGTTGACAGCGGTAGTTCAACCCCAACCGCCTGCGACAGCCGGCTCGACATCTGCACGGCCAAGAGGGAGTGGCCGCCCAGTTCGAAGAAGTGGTCGTTGCGCCCGATGCGCTCGACACCAAGGAGCTCGGCCCAGATCTGCGCCAGCGCCGTCTCGACCGCGCCTTGCGGCGCCTCATAGGCTGCCAGCGCATAGGCCTGATCGGCCGGCGCCGGCAGCGCGTTGCGATCGAGCTTGCCATTGACCGTGAGCGGAAGCGCTGCCAGCCGCACGAACGCGCTCGGCACCATGTAGTCCGGCAGCCGCGCACTCAAGTGCGCGCGCAAAGCGCTCGCAAGCCCGCCCGCATCGCCCTCATCCGAGCCGGCCTCGGGCGCGCAGACCACATAGGCGATCAGATGCTTGTCACCGGCGCCGTTCTGGCTCGCCACCACCACCGCCTCGCGCACCCAGGCGTGTTCGCAAAGCTTTGCGACGATCTCGCCCGGCTCGATGCGATAGCCGCGGATCTTCACCTGATCGTCGTTGCGGCCCAGGAACTCAAGATTGCCGTCCGGCAGGTAGCGTGCCAGGTCGCCGGTCCGGTACAGCCGATCGCCCTCGACAAAGGGACTGGCGATGAACCGCTCGGCTGTCAGCTCAGGGCGGTTCAGATAGCCCCGTGCCACCCCCGCCCCGCCAATGTAAAGCTCGCCCACCGCGCCGAACGGCACGGGCGCGCCATAGCCATCCAGCAGGTACACCCGCGTGTTGGCGATTGGACGCCCGATGTGAGGCATCTCGGACCAACATGACGGATCAGCTGCAAGGCGGTGCTCGGAAATGACGCTGATTTCTGTGGACCCATATTGATTGATCAATCTCGCGTTCGGGTGTGCTTCGAAGAACGCCCTAAGCAGTGGAGTGGCTTGCAGTCGTTCGCCGGCTGTATAAAGCTCTCTTAAAGAGGGCAGCTGCACGCGCTGCCTACTCCAGACTTCCGCAAAATGATTCAATGCTACGAACGGGAGGAAAAGCCGCTCGATCGCCTCCCGCTGTACAAATTCCAGCAGGTCGGAGAAGCGCCTCCGGGTCTCTTCCTGCACGAGCACAAGCGCTCCGCCGTCCTTCCAACAGATGAACAACTCCTGACAGGACACATCGAAGTTCAGGGTCGCAAATTGAAGTGTGCGCAGTTTTGACGCGCCGATCCCCGCAAGCGAATTCACGAGTGCGCCGTGGGACATTTCAACGCCCTTGGGGATTCCGGTTGAGCCGGAGGTATAGATGACATAGGCGAGATGGCGCGATGTGAGGCCAAGCGTGACTGGGTCCGGGTTCGAAGGCGGCCGCTCGCCCCAAGTCGGGGCCGCCATCTCCAGATCGACCACCTTCACATCGGCCACGGCCTCGGCGCCCAATGCGGTTCGACCGGCGACATCGCAAAGCAGCAGTTTCGGTTTTGCATCGTCGACAATCTGCCGCAGCCGCGCTGAGGGATACGCCGGATCTAGCGGCAGATAGGCGCCTCCGGCCTTCAGGATCGCCAAGACACCAACCACCATCGCTGGGCTGCGTTCCAGGCAGATTGCCACCGGCTGGTCCGGCTTGACCCCGAGCTCGATCAGATGATGCGCCAGCCGGTTAGCGCGCGCATTAAGTTCGCCATAGCTCAGTCTCTCCTTCGCATGGACCACCGCCACCGCTTCCGGTGCCTTTTGCACCTGCGCCTCGAACAGCTCGTGGATACATCGCTCAAAAGAATAAGGCGCCGCCGTCCGGTTCAAATCCTCGAGTAGATACGCGCGTTCGTCGGTTGGCAGAATGCCGATTCGGCCGACAGACTGCCCCGCATCGTCCATCACGCCGCGTAACAAAGCTTGCAAATGCTGTGTCATGCGGTCAATCTGCTTGGGCGCTAATCGAGCGGCATCAAAATGCCAGCGGAAGCGCCCATCCAGAGCGCGAACCTCAAAGGTCAGCAAATCGCCGCATATGGCTTGGGCAGCCTTATGGTTCGTCGACAGACCGTCGGCGACGGAACAGCTCTCTGTCGTGATGGCAATGCCGATCGGCCAAGGCTGAGGCGCCCGTAGCGCCTCCACTCCTCGCAATGTCGGGCAGCGCGCGATCAGATCTCGGGAAAAGCTAGCGTGCGCTTTCAGCTGAGCGACTTCGGCCGCTACGGTTTTGCGGACCTTTTCAAAATCATGACCAAGCTCGATGAAAACATCCATCGGCACGACGGAGGCGATCAACATCTCGACGAGTTTGCAGCCAGTTTGCAATCCGTCCCATGCAGGCTTCCATCCCAGTTGAAACTCTTCTTGCCTCGTGATCCGAGCGAGATAGATTAGCCAAGCCGTTACCAAATATTCCGAGCGGTCTTGTGGGGAAAGTTTAGCCAGCGCGCTTGAGCTAAACCACGAACTCGACTGCCATCGGGAAGGCGCCGCAGCCACGGACGATGACACGAAAGGAGGATGCAATCTTCTAAACTGCTCGAGGCGCCGTCGCCAAAACTCCTCCCCGCGCGCCAGCAGCTCATGTGCGCCAGATATGCTCTGCACGTGTTCATCGCTCATTCCGCATCACCAAATATGGTGTCGGCAGTATCGCAGCTGCCACTCAACCGCGTCAGCGTTTCAGGTAAGCGTTCTCATCGAACGACTTCTCCTCTATGGCGCTCTTTAGAGGATTACGCATGTATCGTGCCAACGGTGAAATCGAGTGCGATCTCTGCGATCGTCACAGCGGGGCTATGTCAGCTCTCCAACAGCGTCGCCCGACATCGTACAATTGAGCGCGCCATTAATCGGAATAAGCATCCCCCCGCCTGGTCTTCCGGACAAGCCTGGACTCCCAAAGTAATTTGTCGACTCAGCCGAACCGCATCGCCTGCGCCTTTCGCAAAACCGGGACAAAGAGTTTTTCTGAGGTCCGCGCGTGCGGCACGCGGCAGTGCTAGATGGCTCGAGTAAACGTTTCTCGCAATTAGCGACAGTTCATATTGGATGGTGTTTCTTCGCGTCGCTCAATATGTAGAGCCTGCAGGGTCGTCGAGCTTGTGGCGCTCGGTTCCGGTGAGGGGCGGGTTGAAGATGCTAACGATGATCAAGTCCTTGCCCCGTCCCCCGCGCAGGAAATGCTTGTCATGCTTGTCAAGTACATACATGTCGCCCCGGCGAATGGGAAAGACATTGCCGTCCATGTCCTCGACCTCACCCTCTCCGCCAATGCAGTAGCAGGCTTCGAGATGATTCCGGTATTGCAGAAGGGAAACGGTGTTGGCGCGCACGACGGTGTGGCAGATGCTAAAACCCATGCCGTCCTTATCCGTCAAGAGGCGGTGGCTAGTACCATTGCCCCAATCGACGAAGTGATCGGTTGCTTCAACGTCGTGCAGACTACGCACAATCATAGTGTTCGATTGCCCCAGATTGAAGTGATTGATCCAAAGGCGGGAGGCGGTTGTTCTGCCCCGGTACTGCGACCTCCCCTGTCGCGCGGCCGACTGGGATCTCCGTCGAAAAACCCCGCGGCCGGTTGCCGAGAGCACGTGCAGTAATCCTACGGGATTGGCTACACGCAAACGCCCTGCCATTTGCCCCACATCGACTATTAAAACTGTAGGCGCGAGGGTATTTCGCAGCCGACCTGGATCGGCGCGTAATAGCTTGATGTTCCACCTTTCGCGCGGTACCGCCGCTTACCTTTGTATTTCCCAGAATGCAGCTGGAGATGTTGCCGGCGATGAACTGTCTCCACAGATTTGGCAAGTCGTTTCCTTCCTTTGTGACTCTCGCCGCGAATACGCTTCCCCAGCGTCTCAGCTAGGAGAGCAAATGTCATGCCGCGATAGCAGACCGATGAAGGATAAAAGTTGTGACTGTCTCAGCTGGCTAGCGATTAGAACGATTTGGCTGGGCGTGTAGCCAATCTAACAAACTGGCGAGATATTGGCCGAATACAAACAGGTCCTCGAGCGAGAACCGGTCGAGCAGAGCGGAGCGCCAAGACCCCCAAACCGCTTCAATCCGCGCTTTTAGAAGTTGCAAACTACTCCTGGCGTCACGCTAGGAAAACTCGTTGTGAACGTCGGAAATGTTGGCACAAGCTGCGCCGCCCTGTGGCTGCCCATTGAGCTATTTCTTTTTTTTCGCAATCTTGCGCTTCGGCTTCCGAGCTCTGGTCGCAGATTTAGCAGACTTTGACTCGGAGGGGGCCTTCTTCGCTCGTGGCGATCCCGGGCGGGTCTTCTTAGTCACAGGAGCATTTTGAAAGGCGCTCTGCACTCGTCGTCGATCGGCTAACACCTGGACGCGGTGTTGCAGGCTCGCAGCCTCATTCGTCCGGTTAGCGGCGCGGAAATGGTTTGCGGCCCGTCGGAAACACGCCTCTGCGGCTTTGCGATCAGTCACGCTCTCAGTAAGCTCACTTCTGAGCAAGAGAGTGTCACCGAGGTGGCTCTCCACGCGCGCAATTTCAAGCGGGTCCAGCTCGACTTTGGGATAATATTCCCGAAGGCGCCGGTAGTGCTGTATCGCCGCCGAGAGGTTTTTTGCTTGGTTTATCCGGGAGGAGACTTCGACATAGGCAGCGGCGAGCCGTGCTTCTAAATGCATCCATGGGATGTCTCGTTTGCCATCTCTCGACAACAACTTTGCGACGTGTCCAAGCTCGCTCTCCGATTCGGCTGGAGACTGCGGCAAAGCGGCCAGGGCCGCGGTGAGGCGGCGTTCGAGCTGTTGTCGAACATCGAGGGCAACTGACGATCGGCCTTGCTCCTGTTCCGGCGGCTCCAGCAGAGACTGAACAAGTGCGCGCACGAACAACGACGCAAGCTGTCTATTGACCGTTAGATCCTGTCGCGGCGCATCGCTCAACACGCATACTGCTAGAAGATGCGCCTGCGGAAACTCCTCCTGCAGCTCGGCGATTTCGTCCATGCCGGACGAAAAGCCGGCGGCGGACAAAGCCGACCGGCCCCTTTCCATTCGCATATCGGCGAGAGTCCCGAAGGCTACATGCAGCGCCCCAGCGTTTGGAATGGAGATATACCGAGACCAGTCGTCGCCGTAGGACACTCTGTGCGCAGCATTGAGAAGTCTCATTGAAGGAGCCAGCGTTTCGCGCTCCTCCCGGGCGAACTCGGTCGCGACCAATAGTCGACTTCGGTCGGACTCGTTTGCTCGATAAGCGGTCCCGACCACGATGATTGCCTGAGGAGGATCGGCACGCGGCATGCGAAATTTGCTTGGAAACAGTGACAAGCTCATCCCGCCATCAGGTCCTTTGAGTTCAAACGAATCGAGCTCGTCCCGCGAGCTCCCAGTCCGACGAAATTCGCGGGCAAGCAGTTCCTTCACTTCGCCGATACTGGTGACAATCCACGTAGATCGGATTGGGCCTTGGGTCGGAATCATTGCGGCTAAAGGTCCGCAAATCGTGAAATCATTCCCGGATAGGCGAATCGAGATCTCGCTACTCAGCCGCTTATGCAACCTTTGGGTCAGGGATCGCGTCGTCACGTAGCCGTTCACGGTCGCCGTACGCAAGGCGTCCAGTATCTCCGCCGTAAAGGACCGTGGTGCAACAGCCCGCCGCCCAAATCCCTGGGCAACAATTGTCAGGATGTTTGGGAGCACGGGATGAGGTATCCGCTGCACGAAAGACAGCGGCATGATGGTCTTGCTCCCCAACAGGGGCGCGCCTTCTCCATCGATTATGCACACGATATCGTCAAACGAGCCGTGATTTGCTGACTGAGATACAATCTCCGAGAGCGCAGTATCTTCCGGTTCTGACGAGCCCATCCTCAGAAAGAGCTGCTGCTGGCCGTCGACAACCGTATGTCCAGCAAAATAGATGAAAACTCGGCGATGGTCGCCAGCGCCTTTGGCGTGCTTGGCTAAGCTTTCGACCGCATCCAGCAGTTGAATTCGGTCGGGCTGTTCCAAAAAGAGAACCTGCTCGCGCGCGATGCCTATTTCGCCGAGCCACCTCACAAAACTTTGCGCGTCGGCGTGAGCGTCGGCAATCAGCGGCATCCCCGGCACGCCGGGAGCGCCAATGACCAGGGCGAACTGGCTAACGGTGTTGAGGGGTGCAGTTGGAGCTTGCTCACCTTCATCGTCGGCCAGCGGCTCGCCCGCGATTTCCTCCCACACTCCGACCCTCAGCCGCCATTCGCCACTCGAGTTCTGCCGTACGAGTCCGTTTTCAAGCAGCGCTTTCCAAGCGTCATCCTCTGTGTTTTCTGGGTCAAGTGGTAGATGGCGCCCGTATCGGAGCTTATCCAGAACGTCAGCAAGCCGGCGCTCGGAAAACCTATTTCTAAATTGGTGAGCCCTCGTCTTCAAATCAGCGGCCGTTGCTGGATCGCCAAGCAGAACCCGGCTCACTCGGGCGAATGCTGATGCGAAATCGGGAATTGAATGTTCACCGCGTTCGTCGAGGTATCTCACGGCGTATCTGCCCACGCGATCCTGGATATTTTCCAGATGCAGCGAGACGCGCGCCTCCAACTCGGACGCAGCAGCTTCGGCTTCAGACTTGCGCAGAGACCGCATTAAGATTCTTCGAGCGAGCGCACGGACCTCAAAATAGGTGTGCTCCGGATCGCTGTTCGCCGCCGCTTCCGCGGTGCCGACGATCCCACTCAGCATAACCTGCGCAAGCACATAGGGAGAGGTATCTCGTCCGAGAACTGCTTCTTGGATCAGCCGCGCGACGGGAAGCGTGAAGGGGGTCGTGCACAATAGACGCGCAAGCCTGAGCGCGTCGGGTGACTGCACCGCGAGAGCTGAGATGATCTGCTCGAAATCGGACTTGGAACGGTTGGCCTGGTTCGGCTGCAATGACGTGATGCGCGAGGAATCCAGGAAGATCACCGGATTGCTTCCGCCGAGCCCCATCTGCATCTTGGCAAATCGGTGTACGCTCGCGGGATCCAGGCCTAGCACCGGCACGAAGGGACTGGTCGTTTCGTCAGAGATCGTCCACCAATAACGGCGTACGTCGAGCTGCGCTACCGGAAGCCCCGGCTTCACAGCCGAACAGAGGCCTTGAGGCTCTCCCAAGGGGGAGCGCTTGCGATCACCCTCTGGCAGTAAATAGATGAGAGCGACCGACGATGTGTCCAGCCAATCGCGCAGAAGCCGATCATAACTGCCATTCGTCCAATTCGGCGAAGAACCGTGCGTGGCGAGAAGGACGAGCCTTGCAACTCCGCTGCCGGCGACGAACTTCGTTGAGACGCGGGCGCCAGCCTGTGACACGAGCACGAAATCAGAACCCTCCGCATCCGTCGCGCGCGACCGCTTCTCAAGGTGCCAGAAACGCACATCGTCGAAAGCGCCGCTTTCATGCAGGATCTTGAAAAATTCGCGAAGTGTTTGTCGCCAGATTGGGATCGCCGGATCGTCCTCGAGCACGAGATCGACGGTAAACCAGCGCTGCTCCGACGGCTTGAGGATCGGAAAGGGAAAACCGATGGTCGCGGATGCGTCGACTGTTTGCTCCTCGTCCATTTCTGACCGCTCGGCAGATTTTCTACGGAGCGTGAACGGCCGTAAAGCGCGCGAGAAGTCTAGGCGGTTTGGTAAGGCAGGCGCTGAAGGAACGGAGCCGAGCGAGGCCCTGCGCGTCCCCACCCCGCTCGGCGCGTCGGCCCAGACTTGGGCGGGCGCGGCGCTTCGTGGACCGGCGGCGGCTTCGCTGGTCCGCTCGATGACGGCAGCACCACCGAGCGCCGGCTGCGTTTGGACGGCCGGCGTGCGTTGCTGCACGTCTTCCACGTCGTCGAATAACTTGCCACTGACGTGGTGGGCCAGCCAAAAGCAGTCGAGCATATGCTCAGCGGCTAGATCTACACCGCCCGAGCGCAGCCCCCTCAAAAGGTCGGAAAGCTGCATATCAGCTCGCGGTGAGTGAGCGGAGAAGGTTTTGCTTCAGTTGTTCGAGTTCCTCCTTGTCGAAGGATCTTGTACCATCGGCTAGCGAGACCGTCAGGAACATGGCGTTCAACAGCTGGTCCGTTGCGAGATCCTCATTTTTAGCCAGCCGTTCCGCGAATTCCTGGATGAGGTGACGTCTCTTATTCGTGCGATCCTCATCCTCGTACTTGCCCAGCTGTGATTCGACGATGTCAGCCAGTTGTGTCTCGGAGGGCTGGGTAACGTTCAATCTGATGCAGCGGCGCAGAAAAGGAGCAGGAAAATCGCGCTCAGCATTCGAAGTGATGACCACAAAGGGAAATTCGCCGCACACGATCCTTCCGTCGGCGATCGTGACCAGATCTCCAAAGTAGTCTCGCACCCGGACTTCATGCGCATTCGTGCCCCGCTTCCGGGATCGGGCTGTCGTCGGCTTCGGCTTCAGGCGCACGAGCTCGGGGATTTCATAGGTACCCTCTTCAATAACGTTCAGCAAATCGTTGGCGAAATCCAGATCGGACTTGTCGATCTCATCGATGAGGAGAGGCCGCGGCCAGGTCTGGCCCATCAGCGCTGTACCCAAGGGGCCAAGGCGGAGGAAGTCCTCCACAGGCGGATCCTTTGTCTTGCTCGCTTGGAGGCGGCCAACCGCATCATACTCGTAGATCCCGCCCTTCACTGTAGATTTCGAGGAGATCGGCCAACGGATGACAGATCCAAGGCGGAGTTCGTAAGCAACTTTCGAAATGAGGGTCGATTTGCCAGTTCCTGGCCTGCCGGTAAGGAGCAGCGGGCGCCTAAGATAGAGGGCAGCATTGACAGCCATCCTCATCGGTTCAGTGGGAATAAAGGGGTCGGCCCTCTTCTTCTCGGAGGCCAAGTCCAGCCCCGCGGGACGCGATAATTGGCTGTTGCGGCCAGCGAACCGCCATGGCGGCGCCGGCGGAAGATCGTAGAGCCTGTCGGTCTGTTCTGCGTCTTTGCCGGTAAATATCTTCCAGTCTTGTGTCATGTGCTCGTTCGCGAAGGAGATGAGAGTTTCAAAAATGGCTTGAAATCAGGATCGTCCCATAGCAAGGCCCCGTGCACCGCCAACTCGTTGCATTCCTGCCGTCCGTTACGAATCCAGCTTGGAAGGTCTTTGAGCTGACCCACACCGGCTAGGGCGCCTAGAAGATATTTCTTCAGTGCGATCGTCCAGTCTCCGCCGCAGGCCGGCTCCTTCTGAAGCCAATAGGCGTAACCAACTCCGCGCAGCACCACGCGTCTTAGAATATCGCGGCGCCCTGTTTCCGCGTGAGGATCGGGCCCGCAAATGAAGCCGGCATAGCAGAAGCCTTGATCACCAGAAAACATCTGCGGCAGCTTGGTTGCTTCGCTCGGAATCTGTACGAGCTTGATCTTGTCCGGAGAGCATTTCGCCATTGCCTGCTTGTAAGCCAGAACGGCTTGTGGCGGCGGATCTTGATAGGCTCGGTACTTGTCGCGCAGCACCACGACGTAGTGCTCACCTAGTTCGCCCTCGTTGGGCCGCGGTATTTTGTGGAATTCGTGATGAAAGAGGAAAGGCCGCACCACGAATTGGATCTCGCTGATCTGGACTCCTTTCTGAACCATGGAGTCGAGCGCGCTGTTCACGGCAGCGCTCAGCTCATCCCAATCCGCTAGCTGCCGTTGGAAAGGCGGAACATTCAGCCACTTCCCCGCCCGCGTGCATGCAAATGCGGAAAGAAGCGAAGGGTCTGCGCGTTCATTGCCGTCAATTTCAACGATAAGCAGCTTCTCGTCTGCTTCGGCGGCTAATCTTTCCCTGACCGAGTTTCGCCGGTACGCGAGAGGTGCTGGCAACTCCTCGAGCCACCGTTTCAGAGGCGCGCCCTCGGGATCGAAACTGAGCCTCGTCACGAATTGCAGGAAGGCGTCCGATATGTCCGTAAGGTCCTCGGCATCCAACATTTCCGCGAGCTCGGCGAGCATCTGGACCAGGTCGGGATCACCTTCCACTGGCAGTCTCAAATCTACAAGGGTCGCCTCATAGGAGTTGCGGATTGCTTGCGAACTCAGATTTGCGCTGGCAAGCAACGCCTGCATCTCCAATACATGGGGCGGATATGACCGTGCGGAGGCTCCGCCGAACCGTCGGCCTGCGATCGTCGTCGCCTCGTCATCGGCATCAAGCGTGAACGGCTTCAGCTTGGCTTTATCCAGCTCAGGTAGGAGTGTCTTGAGCACAATACCCGTGTCAGGCCAGGTTTTCTGCCGACCAAGCCAATCCAGCGCGACGTCAGAAAATCCGCCTCTGGAGTACCCGCCTTCCCGTGTGGCGAAAGCTGCGACCTGTCTCGCGTGCCGTTGCCCGCTGACCGAAAGCTGGTCCGGATCAATCACGTCGCTGTACCTTGCGCAGACGTCGACCAGAAAGATCTGCTCGGTGAAACAAGTGTACTCCGGATGGGAGCCGAGCCGGCGGAATCTCCGTGTGGCACTGAAAGTGCGGTCATCGCATCTCGCGGCATCGTAGTCGCTGCAGAGAAGGATCCGATCTCCTGCGCCGGCATATCCATGTCCGCACCAGTATAAGAACAGCCGCGAGTCCGGCGGTATCCCAGCTGGAACGGAGGCCAGTTCATTGAGAATAGCCGCCTTCGTCGGTTCCTCCAAGACTGTTACGCCCTCGGCCCGAAGTCTCTCGATGTCCACTTCGCCCCTATACCCGTCCGACGATGAGGTCCGATTGACGAGAAGGTGAATGTTCTTTGCCTTGGCGCCCATCCCCAAGAGGTGGCGAGCAGCAGTCATCGCATTAGCAAACGGCGAGGAGATATCGATTCCGCTACGGGAATATTTCTCAATTCCAACGATTACGGCCACAATCTCTCTCATTATTCCTGCCCGGTGATGAAACTTCTGATCCTGGTCCAGACGACTTCGTTGCCAAAGTAGGCGCTGTGAGATTCAGGGAAGGGTTGCCCTGAGGCGACCTCGAAATCGATCGCATTGGGAAAAATTCTCGAGGCGAAGAAACTCAGAAAATCATTTCTGTCGAAGACATTCAGCCATCTCGGAAAGCCTTCGCGCAGCTTCTCTCCAGGTTTCAATGAGGAAAGCGAACCTATTTCGTGCATGAACGACGATTGGGAGCCGAGGGTCACGAGACCATCGACCTGCGGAATGTCGCCTAAAGCCAGCAGATCCACACAGGCCATGCCGCCGAGGCTATGTGCGACGATGGTCACTGGCGCAGGACAGGACTCAATCTTGCTCTGAATGAACGAGCGGATCTTGGCTCCGTTGGTCTGATAAAGCAGGACGTCTCCGAGAGGGAGAGCCGCGACCGCATTGAGCGCGTTGCGACGATCTCTGACGTATCTCGTCCCGGCGCGCGCCACAAATTTGAGAAATCGGTCGCTTATCCCGAACACCTGTTGCTTCCAGTCAATCAAGAGCCGCCGCACCAGCTTCTCTCGGTGAACGGCGGACAGAGCGGGGCGCGAGCGAGAGATGGCTTCCACATGCAGCTGCGCCACCAAAGCTCGGGCGAGCGCGCGGAACGCTTCTTGAGGTTCATGCTCGGACGCCTCAAATGCGCGCTCGGTGACCTTATCGGATAAAATCCGGGTTCGGGCGGGCTCCCAAACATCCTCAAGGCCACCGCGAGCGAGCAATTGCCGGAACTCCAGGCTGGGAGCGTACGCCCTCACCTGTTCGAGATTTTGCTCGGCCGGCGTTGGTCCTTCCGGATTCAGAACGCCTGCATTTGCAGCACTTCCATCGGGAATTCCGAGCAAGGAAAGTTCGACAAGCGGATCATCTAGGATCCAGATCCACTGAGCGAGATCCTCTTCCGCCTTGAGCTCGACTTCCGCGGTCGGAACATCCGGAAGAGAAAGCCCTTCGAATTCAACCCCGAGGGAGTCTCCCCAAGCACAGGGGAACAAATTCCGTCCCAAGCTGCACTCGCTGGCCGTTTTCTCGGCGACCGCTAAGCTCTTCTCGTAATTGCCAAGCCGAACACCAGTGCCGTGCACGAGAAGAATAGATCCTTGCGGCATGATAGGACTCCGCTGATCACCACCTGCACGAGCCTACCGCGCCCCCTGCACGTCTTCAATCGGTGGCGTGCTGTTTGAACGCGGACGGAACGCGCACGCTCAACCTACTGAGCCAGGCTATTCCCTTGCCAGCCAACTCGTCCCGACGACAGGGACAAACGGCCGCTCGCTCGCGCGGCCATTTTGCTTCGATGAGTCGCGTGCGCGTCCCAGAAACACTCTAACTAACATATTGATCTTTAATTCGATTTCGTCGGAAAAATTGGGGCAATCCCTGAGTAGAACTAGGGTGCCACCGCGCCCCACGCAGGTCAGCAGATCAGACCACCAGGGTTCCGGACGCGCACGTCGTTCGCGGCTCCGCGCCTAGCTCGCCGGCTCGTCCGCCCCCTTTCCGAAGGCCAAACGCGAGCGGGAAGGTTTCGGCCGAAAGAGACCCGAGCGCGATCTGCTCTTCGGTGAGGCGTTTTTCGATGAACTGACGCTCCACATCCGACAGGTTCGACTTCAGCAGGCGACGATAGCGGTGGATGTTGTTGCGGTAAGCACGAATGCGGGCGAAGTATTCATCGAGCATCCTGGACGCTCCTGACGTCGTCGCAATGTCTACGAAGAGATATTCAGGCGAGCATGTCGCTGGTTAACGCGCTGCCTGTCGTCGCATCGCGGAAACCGTTCGGCATGGCAGCTCGTAATATCATTCCTAGCATTTCCATTTCGACGATCCGCAGCGTTTTTCGCTCGCCATGCGCCGATTTTCTGCTCCGCTAGTCCCTCAAACAGAGCTGGACGCTTGTAAGACAAGGAACGGTTGGCAGGCCGCGGGTGGCGGAGGCTTATCGCCAACAAGCTCGCCCGTCGGTATTCTCTCTCGGCGAGCTGAACATCATCTGCCGATGTGCTATACGGAGCTTCGGTGAGAACAGGTTTGTTTGAGAGTTTCGATGTCTCTTTCGATTGGATTGATTGTGGACGGTTATGTGAAACTAAACAACCGCAGCGCGCTGGAGAACCTTCTGACGCATCGGCGGGAGCTACTGCTGAAGTTGAACCGTGTAACCGGAATTGATCCGACGGAAGCGATCGCTCAGGTCAGTCAAGAAATCACAGTGATCGAAAAGGCACTTGCGGCGCTCGCACGGGAGTAAAACCTCTGCGCGGACGGATACACCCCTGCGAGCTAGCCGGGTCGCCATGCCGCAGGCGACGCGACCGCGACCGAACCTAGAGAACAGGCCAGGATCTTCAGCACTGCGACTTGTAAATTCACCTCAATGACAAGCGAGGTCCTAGATCTATCGCCACATCGTTGGCGCTTTAGAAAGAGCTTCCTGACCTATCTGTCTAAGCAGATCGGGCCGCGTCTCACCTTTGGTGGCGGCCTCCAGGATTTTGGAAGCAACGTAGGCGCGGACACCGGCGTCATACGGTGAGACGTTCTCGCAAACCTCCTCCAGGATCGTGCGCAGGAGCGCGGTCGTGACACCGTCCAGCATTGGGAGATCTCCCTCATCCCATCGAGGAAGATAATGGACATTTGCTGGGCCGCAACGCAAGCACATCAGATCGCGTGAGGCTTTGTGACTGCAGGTGAGCCGATTTTCACGGCGGTGCAAATTGCGGCAGCTCGCTTAATCGGCCTGCTTTTGCTTTTCTCGTCGCCCCTCTCTGGCTTAACTGACAAGCTTGGCGAAGCCCAGAGCCCAATGCGACGCCCTGCGATTACGCAAGGCATGCTGGGACTTCTATTGCGCGCCGGACTGGCTGACCGGCTGCGGCTGGCCAATGTGTTCGGACGGCGCCAGTTCGGTTGCCGATCTCATCAGGTTCAATTGCGGTCAGAGGATTTGCCGCTTATCGCGCCTGCCGCGTCCAACCAAGCCCGAGCGCTTCGCATCTTGCACTGCAGAGGGACGTCGCGATCAATTGTTGGGATGAAGTATATCCTCGCGTCAAAAACCAGCGTCAGCCCTGTGTTTGGCGCCGAAATCGCGCCAAGATCTGACGCCACGATCAGTGACCCGTGACTTGCCCCCTAGCCGGTCGGCTCGCGATCGTGAAGCGATTTCATGGTTACGGATGTGTGGCGAATAATTCATCGCACGTATTGGCAGCACACGATTTTGAGCGATCCTCCTTTGGCAATGCCCGCTTACAGGCGGATGATCTCAGTAGCGACTTGCGCTTTGGACATATAAGCCTGTCGTAGCCGAAGGCCCAAGCACGGGAACGCGAACGTCGTGTGAAAATTCATCGGAGGCGCTGCCGTAATGCAGGATTTGAGCGCGGGAGCGGGGCTCGTCGCATTAATCGATATTGCCATTTTGTTACAGTCTCCGCCCAGAGCGATCACATGCAGCCGGAGCGCGGCATATTCCGCGGCCACATTGTAAGCCATTACTGCAACTGAGCATGAGCCATGAGCCAGATGGCGTCGCCGAACGTGCGGTCGCATCAGCGAGCTGGGCGCGAACCCTTTGGAGGGAGTGAGCTAGCAAACCAGCCCGCCGCGGCCCGCATGTGAAAACTCAAATCTGACGGCGAGGCGCCTCGTTCAGCGAAGAGAAGCGACTAGGCAGTTCAGACTTTCTGCTGTGTTTGTCGAATCGGAAAGGGAGCCACATGAATCATCTCGGCAGCAGCCAACGTCGCACAACATCTGTAATGACGGCCGAACAGTACGAGCTGGACCGCTGCAGGCAGGAAATTGCGCGCCTCAAACAGCTGGTTGCACGACTTTCTGAAATTGCTTTGCGCCACGTCGTAGAAAGCGTGCAAAGCAGTCAGAATGGCTCGGAACGTCTGAGCGAGCCGCCAAAGTCATAATACGAAAAGCGAACCCGCGCTTGGCTGCTCTCTGCAGAGTGGAGCGGCTCCGTCTCGCTCCACTTGAGCGGCAGAGCCGATCAACCGACATCAAGTGCTCGAGTGTGAGGCAGTTATTTAGGACGCAAAGGAGCAGTTTCGGATCGCGTTCGAGAGCTCTTTCAGGATGTTTGAGGATTTCAGCGCCAACTGATCGGATTCGACTGCTTCTGAGCGCAGTCGCTTGCGGATCTGGCTACGGGCTAGTCATCTGGAACGCAAGTTCGTCACATTAGTTGATAGCTCGAATCTCTACAGAGGAGAGAGCTTGTGGCGAATGCAGGTGAGCGAGGCCGGCCGATCGCGCCGTTGGTGCTTAGTCCGCCGGAGCGGGCGTACTTGGAGAGACAAGTTCGTCGTCATCGCGTTGCCCGATCGCTATCTGAGCGCTGCCGCGCGATCCTGCGGTGTGCGGATGGCTTGCCAAGCAAGTCTGTGGCTGTCGAACTCGGCCTCCACGAACACACCGTTGGCAAGTGGCGCCGCCGATTTTTGAAGGATCGCTGTGATGGCCTGCTTGACGAGGCCCGCCCGGGCCGCCCTCGAACCATCAACGACGATCAGGTTGCTGAGGTAATTGAGCGGACATTGCGTACAACGCCACCCGACGCGACGCACTGGTCGATCCGCTCAATGGCTGCGGAAACTGGCTTTTCCCACACCACGATCCGCCGAATGTGGACGGCGTTCGGCCTGCAGCCGCACCGCAGCCAGACATTCAAGCTGTCGAGCGACCCGCTGTTCGTCGACAAGGTCCGCGATATCGTCGGCCTTTACCTGTCCCCACCGAACCGAGCCCTTGTCCTCAGTGTCGATGAGAAAAGCCAGATCCAGGCCCTGGATCGCGAGCAGCCGGTCCTGCCGATGATGCCGGGCGTACCGGAACGGCGCACGCACAGCTATGTGCGGCATGGTACGACCTCGCTGTTTGCCGCGCTCGATGTCGCCTCTGGATTCGTCATCGGCAAATGCTACAAGCGCCACCGGGCAGTCGAGTTCTTGAAGTTCCTCAAAGAGATCGACGCTCAAGTCCCTGAAGGGATCGATGTCCATATCGTCATGGACAACTACGCCACTCACAAAACACCCAAGATCAAAGCGTGGCTCGCCCGTCGGCCGCATTATCATGTCCACTTCACGCCGACTTCCGCGTCATGGATCAATCAGATCGAACGCTGGTTCGCTAAGCTCACCCGAAAGCAGATCCAGCGAGGTGTTCACACCTCCGTCAGGCAGCTCGAGGCCGACATCCGTACCTTCATCGACCTGCACAACAAAAATCCCAAGCCCTTCAAATGGACCAAGTCCGCAGACCAGATTTTGGCTTCCGTCAAACGCTTCTGCCACAAAGCCCAGCAGACTTTATGTGGCGAACTTTAGATTCACGTGACTAGCTCAGAACTACATTGTCGATCAACCGAGTCGAGCCGACGTACGCTGCGACACAGAGCACCGCCGGATAGCGCAGCGGGCTCTCGGCAATCCTGAGAGTCCCAGCGTCGACAAGCTCAAGGTACTGCAATCGATCGATCAATTCCAAATGCTTTGTTGCAAGCGCAATCAGCGTTGCCGCGTCGCGCTCCCCTGAGGCAAACTCTTGCGCTGCGGCGAACAAGCCACGGCTGATCGCAAGGCTCCGACCGCGTTCTTCCGGGCTGAGATAACGGTTTCGACTGCTCATTGCCAGCCCGTCCGGCTCCCGCACAGTTGGCACGGTGACAATCTCGATCGGAAGGTTCAGATCAATCGTCATGCGGCGTATCACAGCGCATTGCTGAAAATCCTTCTGTCCAAAGTACGCGAGGTCCGGCTGCACCATGTTCAATAGTTTGCAGACGACAGTCGCTACACCACGAAAATGTCCGGGCCTGAAACCTCCGCAGAGCGGTTTTGCGAGTTCGCCCGGCTCGACAAAGGTCTCGAACGGAGCCGGATAGATCTCCTCTGCACCTGGCGCGAAGATGATGGAGGCGCCGGCATTACGGCACAAGGCTTCATCGCGCGCGAAGTCGCGAGGGTACCTGCTGAGATCCTCATTTGGGCCGAACTGAGTGGGGTTGACGAAGATGCTAACGACAGTGACGTCGCAGTGTCCACGGCTGGCCGAGATCAGGGACACGTGGCCATCGTGCAGGTATCCCATTGTCGGAACGAACCCAATGCGCTTACCGGCGTCGCGGACGTCTGCAAGGGCCCGACGCAGCTCAACGAGCTTCGTAATTACTTGCATTCTTTACCTTGCTTCAGATTGAATTGGAGGGCACCCAATTGGCGATGGCATCGCGAAGCTGATCAGGAAGCCGATAACACTCCTCTGAGCCCGGGAATGCACCTTTGCGAATATCGGCAGCCCAGCGCGACAGCGCCTCCTGGAACAGCTGGAATCCATTTGTATAGGCACGAACGAATTTGGGACGGTGGCCTTCGGTTAGCCCCAAAACATCATGGAACACGAGCACTTGGCCCGAGCAATCGGGTCCTGCTCCGATTCCGATGGTGGGTATCGTGAGAAATTCGGTCGCTCGCGCCGCGAGCTCGGCAGGGATCCCCTCCAGGACCAAAGCGAAACAGCCGGCTTCCTGCAGACGGTGCGCGTCGTCGAGCAGCCGCAAGGCGGTATCCGCTGTCCTTCCCTGCACCCTGAAGCCACCCATGACGTTGACGCTCTGCGGGGTCAGACCGAGATGTCCCATCACAGGAATTTCGCAATCGACCAAGGCGCGTACCATCTCGACGCGTTTGGCACCACCCTCGAGTTTTACAGCATCGGCGCCACGCTGCAGAAAACCTCCTGCATTGCGAATCGTATCCTCAGAACCGACATGAAAGCTCAGAAAGGGCATGTCGGCCACAAGCAGGGCATGAGGCCTCGTGCGCGCAACAGCCTCCAGGTGATGATTCATCATGGCCACGCTGACGGGCAGCGTGTTGTCGAATCCCAGACAGACGTTTCCAACGCTATCGCCGACCAGGATGATATCGACAATGGGATCCGCGATGCGCGCCGCAACCGCATCGTAGGCGGTGGTCATCACGACACGACGTCCTTCATCCTTCCACTGCTGCAGTGCCGGAATCGTGACACATTCTAGAGGCTGCCCTGAACTGTGGCTCATATTGAATCCGCTCCCCACACACCGTCGGCGCTTCCTAGAGAAGGCGGGAGAAACCTGTCAATGGCATGGAGGATGGAGATCCCAGTTCTCTAAAACTGGAGAACAGCGCAAAAACAGTCCAATGGTCGCGCAACCATGAGCCAAGACCTTCCTCATCACGATTTCACCACCCGATGGCTCGTCTTCCCCTACAGTTTCAGCGACTATGCCGGCCGGAGCCTCTATCGAGGCGCGGCGCTCGCGACGAGCCACCATCTGCACGCGTTTCTGGGCTGATTGCAGTCTCTCCAAACGGTGACGGCTCGACCGGACCCAGCTGGAGATGCGCGCAGTGGGCACTCCGTTTTGGGGGCCCACCTCCGTGCCTGCCCTAGGGGTACTCGTGAGGCTCCTGCTTCGGCGCCAGCGCGCCGAGCAAAGCGAACGGATGGCAGGCCAGGAACGTCCAAAGCTGACAGGCCGCTGTGAACGCAGCGAGAGTCGCGGTCGGGTAGACGTCGTCGCGAAGGCGCTCAGACCGAGCCAACCTGCCGGCCCTGTAGGCCCTGAAGTCGATTATTTTTGCCGATGCGTCTGTCACTTGATTTCCACGCGCTCCATAGGGCCACTCGAATTCGCAACAAGTCCGACCAGGGCGGTACCGGCACAGCTCGGCCCAGTCCTAAGCCACTCGCAACCATCGAAGCCATTTCTGATCGGCCTCCCGTCGCGCCTTGAAGCGGTTGACGCATTTCTTGGAGCAGAGGGCCGTTCGCCACCAATAATGGCGGATCAGCCCAAACTTTCCGCCGCATATCGCGCAGCATACGGCTGAATAGTCGAGGGAATTACGGGAGCCAACGTGCATTTCTCGCCTCCTGTCGACATTTACTTGGGAAGCCCCCGCTGCCCCTCACGGCAGCACCACGCACGCACCAACGGTGCGGCCGCCCGGCGGTCCGTCTTCCTGGTCTTGCAGCCATCAAGTTACTGCTGTGCGGCTGCCTCGCGAAGCGGTACTTCCGCAGAATGCCTCCCCGAGAATTTCCCCAAAGATAATGGATCTCTCTATCGTGATTGAGACAATTCACCCGGAATTTCAGCTAAATGCTGCGCTTTCATAGCCAGTCCGCAGGATTGCTGCGCCAGTTGGGTCAGGAGCGATTAAAGCAAGTGCTCAAAGCACGATTAGCCTGCTAGCCGTGGGCACAGCATCCTCCTTGCAATTCAAACGGCAGCAATACGGACACGCCGTGCAAGATCCTGGCACTGCAGACGATTGCAAACTTTATGGCACCTCACATCAGCAAGTCCGCAGCGTCCCGGATCGCAGCATAGATTTCATCAAGATCGGCCGCCGTAACGCAGTAAGGAGGCATCACGTAGATCGTGTTACCGAGTGGGCGTAACAGCAGATTCCGCGCTTGGAAGAAAGCCAAAAGCTTCGGCCCGATGTCCGCCAGATAGCCGGCATCGCTCGTGTTGAGTTCGAGCGCTGTGACTGTTCCTGTGCGTCGGACGTTTGCGAACCGTGAATCGGCGCAAAATGGCGCGAGTGCCTGTTCTTGCATCCTGGCCAAGGATGCCACTCGCCTGCGATATTCCTGTTGCTGCCACAGGTCCAGATTGGCCTTGGCAGCGGCGCAGGCCACTGGATTGGCCGTATATGAGCTCGAATGGAAAAACGTACGCGTGCGATCTTCAGAATAATGCGCATCGAAAATATCGGCACGACAGAGTGTGACGGCGAGCGGCAGCGCCCCAGCCGTGAGGCCTTTCGAATAGCAGGCAATATCGGGCGTGACATCGGCCTGCTCACACGCAAACAAGGTACCCGTCCGCCCCCAGCCGGTCATGACCTCGTCCGCAATGAACAGGACGTCGAAGGCTTCGCAGATTCGCTTCATCTCTCTTAGCACCGAGGGAGAATACATCAGCATTCCACCGGCACCCAATATCAGGGGCTCCACGATAAAGGCTGCCGGATGTGCGTTTCGACACGCGTTTTCAAGCGCATCGAGCGCTATTTGCTCACGATCTCTTGCCGGGAACGGAATCGAGGTCACCTCGAACATGAGCGCCCCGTAAGCCGCATTGAAGACGCCTCGGCTACCCACCGACATCGCCCCGATCGTGTCGCCATGGTACGAGTGCTGCATCACCACAATTTGGGTTCGCTGTCTTCCGGTATTGTGCCAGTAGCCGAGCGCCATTTTCAGCGCGACTTCGACGCTGGTTGATCCACTATCGGAGAAGAACACATGCTCGAGCGCCGGGGGGGTGACCTTCAATAGTTCCCTCGCAACTTGCTCAGCCGGGTCGTGAGTGTATCCGGCGAAGATGACCTGGTTGAGCTTGCCTGCCTGTTCTCGGATCGCGTTCACGATGCATGGATGGCAATGGCCGTGGGTCACGACCCACCAGGAGGAGATTGCATCGATAAGGCGTCGGCCATCTTCGGTGTAGAGATAGGCCCCCTCTCCCCGCAGCACCTTCGTCATGTCCCGCTGTAGAGCATGCTGCGTGAACGGGTGCCAGATCGGCGACCTCTTGGCTATCGTCATAGGTTCAGGAAATCACTGCCAAGAAAGGAGTCTTTGAAAGCGGCCTGCAGCCTTTCGTCCGTGAGGGGAACAAGCCACGGGAGCCGTCCCAACCAACGCACTCTCCCGATCTCGCAAATCGCGCTTTCAGTTTCGGCGTTTCTTTCGCCAATGAACGCAATTCCAAGGATTCGAATCTGACGCTTCCGCAGAGCCTCTATGGAGAGCAGGGAGTGATTGATTGTGCCCAGTCCCGTCCTGGCGCAAAGCACGACGGGAAGCTGCCAGCGTTCGAAGATGTCAATGTAAAGAGTGTGCGCTGTCAGCGGCACCATGAGTCCGCCGGCACCCTCAATCACGAGCTGCCGCTCACCGCTGTCCGGCAGTCCAAGCGTCTCTGTGTCTATGCGAACGCCATCGATCTCCGCGGCGTAATGGGGCGAGGCAGGCGTCCGAAGTCGATAGAGCTCCGGGACAATGCGATCGGACGAGAGGCAGCCGAGGCGGCGGACGCACTCGGAGTCGGTCTCTTGTTCGAGCCCGGCCTGGACCGGCTTCCAGTAATTCGCGCCTAGAAGGCCGGCGAGCCCTGCGGAAAATACCGTTTTGCCGACTCCGGTGTCCGTACCAGCCACGACGATCCGCTTATTCATCAAAACGAGCCCCTCGTCACCTCAACAAGCGCATCGAGCATTGCGCGCACGTCCGCCTCCCCAACATTGAGTGTCAACGAAATCCGCAAACGGGCGGTGCCTGGTGGGACGGTTGGCGGCCGAATTCCGCGGATGTCGAAGCCGCGCCCCTGCAGAGCAGAGGCTAGTCGCATTGCACGAGCATTGTCACCCACTATGTACGGCACGATCTGAGAGGTCGACGGCGTGTGCAAACCAAGGGAGGTGATCTGCCGATGCGCGAACGAAACAAGGTCGGCCAGCCGTTGCTGCCGCTCCGGCTCCTCCCGCAGCATGAGGAGTGCCTCTCGAACGGCAACGGCCATCAATGGTGATGGGGCCGTGGCAAAGATAAACGGACGGCAGCGATTGACCATGAAATCGCGCAGGATGCCGGAGGCTGTAACAAGTGCACCCGCCGCACCGAGCGCTTTGCCGCAAGTATGAACGACGATGAGATTGTCGCGCCTCTCATAAGGGGCCGTGAGCCCTCGTCCCTGAAGCCCGTAAGCTCCTGTGGCATGAGCCTCATCCACGATCAGAAATGCGTCATGGCGATCGGCGATTGCCACCAACTCTTCGAGTGGAGCGAAGTCGCCATCCATACTGTAGAGACTTTCGGCCACAATCCAGACGCGGCCCGCTCCACCTTTGGTTCGCCAATCGCGAATTGCATCTTCGATTGACTGGGGATCATTGTGCGCGTGAATTCGGCAGTCTGCGCGGCCGGCTCGCGCCCCCTCGTGAATACTGGCATGCACGAGCGAGTCGAGAACGAGCAGATCGCCGCGCTGCGGCAGCGTTGTCAGGAGAGCAAAATTTGCGATATAGCCGCCTCCAAAGAAAAGCGCTGCCTCCGCGCCAAAGAACTGAGCCGCCTCCGCTTCGAGCCGTTCATGCTCCTCGCAATTGCCGCGCAGAAGCCGCGACCCGCCGGCTCCAACCGGAGCGCCCGCCTCGAGCGCGGCGACTATCGCCTTTTTGATGCGGGGGGCGCTCCCGAGCGCCAGATAGTCGTTTGATGCGAAATCGATCCCCACGCGCGGCTTGAGGCAGCGCAGCCGTTTATCTTCGTTCAAGGCATCCAACGCTGCGACGTAGGGACTAAGTCTAGCTGCTTGCATTGACCGCATTCATCGCTCCCAGGATCGCATCAAATCACGCAAAAGATCCGTTGACGGTTGAAGAAGGATGGACGGCCCTTGAGGCTCAACTTGCCAGGATGCGATTGTCTTGGTCCACACGCACAATGCGTGGCTTGAATATCTTTGCTTCGGCCTCGTCGAATGAGGCATATGCAACGATAATGATCTTGTCTCCGGGCATTGCGAGTCGGGCGGCCGCACCGTTCAGGCTTATCGTGCCAGACCTCGGCGGCGCCTCGATCACGTAGGTGGCAAAGCGCGTCCCTGTTTCGACATTGTAAATTTCGACTCGCTCGTTGATCAGCATTCCCGCCGCCTCCAGGAGCGTACGATCTATCGAGATCGAGCCTTCGTAGTGCAAATCAGCTTCGGTTACTGAGGCGCGATGGATTTTACCCTTCATCAAAGCTATCTGCATTGTTCACCTAGGCGGGATGTAGGGGCAACATATTGCGCGCACTGCTTCCCTCCGGCGAGCCCGGACGTGATGCCGAGCCGGGCCAGCAGATCCGCATCACGATCAACTTTCGGGTTTTTGGTGGTCAAGAGCACGTCGCCGATGAAGATCGAATTTGCTCCGCCCAAGAAGCAAAGCGCCTGCAATTCATCGCTCATGTATTGCCGCCCGGCGGACAAGCGAACCACACTCCTTGGCATCATGATCCGCGCGGTCGCCACCAGGCGGACCAGCGCGATCGGATCGGGAGGCTCCGCGTGGTCTTCCACCGGCACGCCTTCGATCTTGTTCCACACGTTGATCGGCACGCTTTCGGGATGGTTAGGAAGATTGGCGAGCAGCACGAGCATACCTAGGCGGTCCTCGATGTGCTCGCCCATGCCGATAATCCCGCCGCAGCAGATCTTGATGCCGGCATCGCGCACATGCGCCAGCGTATCGATGCGGTCCTGCAGGCTACGGGTCGTGATGATCTTGCTGTAAAACTGGGGTGATGAGTCAACGTTGTGATTGTAGAAGTCAAGGCCAGCCTCGGCGAGGCGCGCGGCTTGGTTCGCTGTCAGCATGCCGAGCGTGACGCACGTTTCCATGCCGAGTCGCTTGACCGCGTTGACCATGTCGCAAACGGAATCGAGATCGCGATCTTTTGGCGTGCGCCAGGCCGCGGCCATGCAGAAGCGCGTCGCGCCCGCATCCTTCGCGCGCCGCGCGCTCGCAACCACATCGGCGCAATGCATCAGACGGGTGGCCTCCAGGCCGGTCTCGTAATGCGCGCTTTGCGAGCAGTAGCCGCAGTCTTCCGGACAGCCGCCGGTCTTGATGCTGAGCAGGCTCGCGGTTTCGACGTGGTTTGGATCGAAGTTCTTGCGATGAGCGCGCTGCGCCTGAAACACCAGGTCGGCAAAAGGCAGGTCGTAGAGCGCCTTCACCCGTTCGACGTTCCAATGATGACGTACCCGCGCCCCTTTGCTTGCTTCCTTCCGGTGGACTTGCGCAGCAGCATCCATAATCCAATCCCGCTCAATTGTAGATAATCGCATGAATTATCTATAGTCATCGCTCTCGAAGAGATGCTAATCGAGCTGCCTCGCAAATGCACCGGTTATTGCGGTAGATAATCTATGATCACTGCTGACAACATGACGACGGGCGCGCGCATCGCGGATTCAATCGCTGAGCGCATTATCAGCGGCGCCTTAGAGCCAGGCGCGCCACTGCGTCAGGATCACGTTGCACGAGAATTCAATTCCAGCCACGTCCCGGTACGCGAGGCCTTTCGGCAGCTGCAGGCACAACATCTTGTTGTCGCTGTGCCACGCCGCGGTGTTCGGGTTGCCCCGCTCGATACCCATTCAGTGAAGGAGATCTCCGAAATGCGCGCTGCGCTGGAAGTGGTGGCATTGCGCCATTCGGGGCCAAGGCTCACAACAGCTCATTTGGCTCGGATCGAGCTCACTGTGATTGAAGGAGACAGCGCAAAGACGATCGAGGAGTTTGAGATGGCCAACCGCGCCTTTCACCAAGCCTTGGTCGCGCCGTGCGGAATGCCGCGTCTGCTCGCGAGCCTCGATGGACTGCAGCTTGCCAATTCTCGATTGGTGTTCGCGATGGCGCGATCGGTGGGCTGGCGACCGCGCTCCAATCAAGATCACCGCCTGATTCTGCAAGCCCTGCGAACGCGCAATATCGATCAAGCCTGTAACCTGCTGACGCGGCACATTCAATCCATTGAGCGCCTTACCCTTCCGGCGTCCTGAACAAATCTGGCAAGCTTCATTGCGGATCGCAGACGATCGCAAGCGACGATCATGCGGTAAGCGACTGGCCTCATTGCAACGGGTTCTATTTCCAGATAGTTATGCCCCCGCTAGCGACATCTCCGGACGGCCATGATTCGTCACATCGTCTTCTTCAGCGCCAAGGACAAGGCGCATATCGACCAGATCATCGAAGGTCTTTCGCGTCTCACCGCGATACCACATGCGCGCCGGCTTGAGGTTGCCCGCAACCGCAAGACCGATCAGCTCGGCAACGATGTTGACATCGTGGTCTATGGGGAGTTTGACAGCGAGACGGAGCTCGCAGCGTACAAAGCGCACAATTTCTACCAGGAGTCGATCAAACGGGTCCGACCGCTCCGCGAGCTTCGGTTCGCGGCCGATTACGATGTATCACTAGATACTCCTTTCGCCTCAACGGCAGGATGATCGAGGTGCCGTGGCAGCAAAAGGTCCACCGCCGGATTAACTTGGCAATGGCCTCAAGTTTCGTGCCATCAGAGACCGGCGTCGCTCTCATCGGGTGGGGCAACAGATGGAATGGCCCTTTCACGACGTCAGCGGCCGGCGGCCGATAATCCGATGTACGTTCGCGAGTTGCAGTGGGTTGAACCTTTCACAGCGATGCGACGTCTTGGGCATCGCTCGCATCTCACGTTTCTCGATAGCGCAGCAAGGCACGAGCTGCTTGGCCGCTACTCATATGTAACGTGCGACCCGTTCAGCACCTATAGGGTCGCGAACGGCCAAGCCAGATGGAACGGACTGACTCTCGAGGCCGATCCATGGAAGGTCCTTCGCACGCTACTCGCGAAGTACCCGCAAGAGTATCGTCCCGATCTCCCGCCATTCCAGGGAGGAGCGGCAGGCTATCTTGCCTACGACATGAACAGGACATTGGAGCGATTGTTTGCGCCGGCAATTGCCGGTCTGGGTTTGCCCCAATCCGTCCTGCATTTCTATGACGTGGTCATCAGCTTCGACCACCGGGATAACAAATGCTGGATCGTCTCGACCGGATGGCCGGAGCAGGATCGCGTGCGACGGAGCGACCGAGCGCGTCATCGGGCCGATGAGTTTGCAGCATTGCTTGACGGTCCAATGGCGCCACAGAATGGTTATCCCAGCAAACCAGGCGCTTGGAGCTCGAACTTCAGCCGCGAGGGCTACATTGCGGCGGTACAACGCGTGATCGACTTGATCCGGGCGGGTGACGTGTTCCAGACGAATATTGCGCAGCGCTTCAGCACCCGCCTGCCGACCTCGTTTGATCCGCTCGCCTTCTATTGCCAGCTACGATCATTGAATCCGGCGCCTTTTGCGGCCCTGCTGCGATGGGGAAAGTTGACCATCGCCTCAAGTTCGCCGGAACGATTCCTGAAGCTTAACGAGCAACAAGTCGAGACACGACCCATCAAGGGCACGATCGCACGTTCGCCTGATTTCAATGAAGACCACCGCCGTGCGGCTGCTCTCCTCGCTTCTGAAAAGGATCATTCCGAGAACACGATGATTGTGGACCTTTTGCGAAACGATCTGTCCCGCGTTTGCACGGCGCATTCGGTCGAGGTTCCGGCTCTATGCGATCTCGAGTCCTATGCCTCGGTGCACCATCTCGTGTCGATCGTTACGGGGGCACTTGCCGGAGGGGAAGACGCCGTTAGCCTGCTCCGTGCTTGCTTTCCGGGGGGCTCCATTACGGGAGCGCCAAAGGTGCGGTCGATGGAAATTATTACAGAAATCGAGCGCATAGCGCGGGAGGTCTATTGTGGTGCGATCGGCTTCATCGGCTTCAACGGGCACATGGACACGAGTATTGCGATCCGCACCGTCACGATCGACGGCGACATGGCTGTGTTTCATGCGGGCAGCGGTATAACGGCCTTGTCGGAGCCCGAGGCCGAATACGAGGAAACGCTCGCCAAGGCAGAGCGAATCTTTGATGCATTTGGTTCTGAACGAGCTGGCGCATTTTGATTATCATCATCGATAATTACGATTCGTTCGTGTTCAACATTGCCCGCTATTTCCACAAGCTCGGTGAAGCAACGGAAGTGATCCGAAACGACGCTATCAGCATCGGCGAGCTCGTTGGTCTCAAGCCGCGCGCGGTGGTGATATCGCCCGGTCCCTGCACCCCAACTGAGGCAGGAATATCGAGAGCAGTGGTCCGCGAACTTTCAGGACGCGTACCAATTCTCGGCATCTGCCTTGGACATCAGTGTATTGCTAGCGCTTTCGGAGGACGGGTTGCGCGCGCACAACGGCCCATGCACGGTCGGCGCTCATACGTTGCGCATGACGGCCGAGGGTTATTCAAGGGGCTGCCAACCCCGCTTGACGTTGGGCGCTACCATTCTCTTATCGTCGAGTTTGAGCAGTCATGTACGCAAAACCTCATAGTGACAGCGCGTTCAGAGGAAGGCGAGATCATGGCCCTCACGCACCGCTATCATCTCACCTGTGGCGTCCAGTTCCATCCCGAGTCGATCCTTACCTCACAGGGGGACGTCTTGCTTATGAACTTCTTGCGACTCGCAGAGGATTTGCGAAACCACGCGGACGAATGAGAGGCTCGGCCTGCCGATCAAGATGGTGCACCGTTGGTGTCCGCGTCTCTACGAGCACCGCCATATGGTAGGCATTTTGTGGTAATCAGCGCTATTCCGTGCTCGGCTCCGCAGTCAGCGGCGCGCCTCCGACAGAAACCGGACCTTGCGGTTTTAAGGGCCGGACGTCCCTCTTGGCCGGCTTGGATGTGGTGCGCACTGGTGGCGAAGAAGCAGCAGGAGCAGGAGACGCAACAAGCGCCGGATTCTGCAGCTGCTCGATTCTTTGGGTCAGGGCTGCGATCTGATCCGAGATCCGCTTTAGCTCGGCTTGCTGCGCATCGACGTTGCGATTGAGCTCGGCAATTTCATCGGCTGTCTTCTGCTGCCCCGATTGGATCCCTAAAAGCACGTCCCTATCATCAGGTGACAAGCCAAGCGTGGGAGGCACGACTTCATGTGCCGAGGGCGCCTCGGCAAACGTTTCGATATTCGTCAAAAAATTGACTCCTCCGGCGCAAAGAACGAGCAATACGGCTAGAAGAGCAAAGATCCACCGAAAGCCTTTCAACGGTCTCTGCAGGACCGGCAGCAACTCCGAAGCTTGGGATTGATCCGTCACAGCCACACCCCGCTCTCATCATCTCGATCTGCTTTGGTTGTTCTGGTTGCCGCGAGAGCAGAAGATGGTCAAGAGCTGCCTCGAGCCGCAACCCCCGCTGCATCGTTTTCAGCAATGTTGTCCCCAAGGCCGGGTCTTGATCGCATCAGGGTTTTTGCGAGCAACGCACTGCGCTGCAGGTGGTGAGGTAAATAATGAGGGCCGGTAGAGGGGATTACCCGTGAAGCACATTCATACCTGTGCTCTTGAGAGGGCCGCCTCACCGAAAGGCAATGCGCGTCGGGGATTTGCTAGGTGAGGCTTCCAGCGGGTCCTGCGCCTGATTGTTCGAGGGTCGGTAGTCGTAGCGTCGAAGTTGACCTGGCGCAAAAATGCTGCGCAACCCACGCAACAAACGCGTGATGCGAGCGCAATCATAAGACTAACTATATCGTTCGATGGAGGGGAATTGCGTTGTTAATGGGCAACTGCACGAAGGCCAGCCAGGAGATCAGGTCGGCCGTTCAGAAAGACCGGCACTACATGCGAAAACGACGCGAATCGAGGAAGCGGATCCCTACGGATGCCTGAGCTGATCATCTGCAAGCGCCGGGCCTCCATACGTGGAAAACATACCAGCGCCCCTGTCCAGCCGCGTACCATCTTGCGTGAGGTCTCGCAGGGATCCTAGCGCGACCACAGGTCGGGCCGCGGGATGAAAGCAAATGCGAGCAGGCTCGAGCAACGCGGCGCAAGCCCAGCCGCGGTCAGCGCCAACAGGCTGCCGGACCCAATGTCATGATTGCGCATGAACCGTCCTTCATGGCGCCCCGAAGCAGCACGAGGGGGCGGTTGCCGCCTTCGTCGTGAATAGCCAATCACCGGATTCCCACTCAAATTTGCTGCACTATTCCTGCAGTCTGCGAGGGGAAAAGCATTTTTTAAGCGCAATCGTCCCACTGTTCGGCGGCCGCCGGCGAGAACGAACGAGTATCAAAATTTGTGGGGTGTTTGCTGGCCATAGGCCGTGGGATGCCCCGTAAGTGCCGCCCCTCCTCCCAGGCCCGCTCTGTGAGTCGTTTCATAATTGCGATATATCGTTTCGAAAATCCTTGTTGCATGCGCGCTCTCCTAATCCTCCTCACGGCTTTTACGATCATGTTGGCAGCACGTGACCGGCACCAAAATGGCTTCGTGCCACGTCCGACGGCATCCATGCCCCCGGTCGACGTGCCGTAACCCAGGCACCTGCCTTTGTCCGCAAACGACTGACGCAGTTCATCAATATTGGGTAACCACTCAGACCCATACTTGCGATCTGCACCGCTGCTGTAGGCAGTACATCTTCCCTACCGTGGGGACAGCCACGTCATTCTGTCATTGCGGAAGTGGCGTAGCGGCACTTAAGTCCGGCAGCGCAAGCCCAAGCTCAAGGAGCCGATCGGCGAACTTCGTTGGCCGCCATCTCAAACTGGGCGTACGACTATAAATTCAACGCCAGAAGGAAAGGACACCTACCGCTGGCATTTCGTCGACATCGACATCGATCGGCCGACATATGACGACGCTCTTGATTGCAAGGATGAACACGACCAGAGAACTTGCATCCTCGAAGGTCTTCCGGCGGCGATTGCGATCCTCAAAGACAATTCGCGCTCTGAGGAAGAAGGTTGCGCGCGCTGAAGCTTGTTGTCCATCTGGCTGGGGACCTGGAGCAGCGTTGCACGCAAGCGAACATAACGGCGATCAAGGAGTTAACAAACTGCATGTCATCTTGCACGCAAAGCGATACGACGGCACGTCATATACGCGTGCGCCGACATTCCACAGCATATGTGAGGACTCTCTGATCGATCTCCAGGCGTATTCGTGGGGAGTTAAACTGATGCGCTGGATGCCGATCTGCTGCCGACAGTCGAAGCCCCGCCCTATGATGAAGCACGAGTTGCTGCTTGCGCGAACGATACGCACGCCCTGGGCATAAGAGCCTATCAGCTCCTACCCCCAGGAACGCTGGACCACAACGATTCGGGCCACGCCGTAGAGTTCGGCAACGATTATGCCGTAGCCATCAAAGCGGACCTGGATCGCGAGCTGGTAAAGGGAGCCGCGCGGCTTAAGGCTATCCTGGAAGATGCACTCGGCAATTCCCAGACGAACTGCCAACCTTAGGTGGGCCGCAGAACACCTCCCGCTAATTCTCGATAATCATGATTTATCAAGATCAGTGTTGGATGCTTCGTACACTCGAAGTCTGCACGATATCCCGAGGACGGTCCTGCGCGATGAGGTCGTGCGGCTTGAGGGCAATCGGCGCGCGAACCGCGTACCAAGGTTGAAACTCATTAAATCCACCATACACCAGATCGCAGCATCCAGCAGATACTATTGAGGACGCGTCGATCGTTTTACCCGAGGGGCTCCACGCGGCTTGTTTGGTAGCATAGACTCGATAGCTGCCCATTCGTAGTCCGTTAGTTCATGGCGCACGGTTCGAAGCCCCAGTTTGGGAGCTTGAATAACGGGCGCCGGGCCAATCACAATGCTTTTGCCATGTCAGGCCGACTTGTCCTCACGACTGCCCTCAAGCTTATCTCGCAAGGCCGTGATCACGCGATGGACAATCCGTATATCCTTGACCGACAGCCCTTCTGAAAGATCGTTGATCCAGGGAGCCTGCAACTCCATTGCGGCTTCGAAGGCGCGCTGTCCATTCTTAGTGAGCACGACGAGCTGCGCCCGTCGGTGATGCGGGTTGACCTCAAAAGATACGAGGCCCTCTCTGTGGAGATCATTGATAATCCGCTGCACGTTTTGACGATTGCCGCCGAGGTCACGTGCGAGCCAAGCGACCGGTTGGGGACGTTCGGCGGACACAATGGCGCCAAGCACCTGCCAGCGTGCGCTTGTTAGGCCGAGCGGGGCGACCAGACGGTCGCCGGCCGTCAGAAATAGGCTGTCGAGCCTGAATAGATCGAGAACAAGGTCGGTCAGGGCGTCACCCTCCGGGCTTCGCTTGGCTCTTTTCATTTGTCACCATTGCTTTGTATTGACATCATGATGTCAAAGTGGTATGTGGTCATAATACCAATTAGACATCACATATCAAATAGCAATGGAGGCACTCATGTCGCTGCTACGCCCACTCGACCCTTCCTTCCCGATCGACCGCCAGATCGCTATCGACGCAAATTCGGTCGTCCTGGTGAACCCATTCACGCTCGACAAAGCCGATGAGGCGGCTTTTCTCAAGACCTGGCAGGACGACGCAGCGTTCATGAAGCGACAGCCGGGCTTCATTTCCACTCAGCTGCACAGAGCTCTCGGCGACAGCTCGACCTATCTGAACTACGCCGTCTGGGAATCCACCGCACACTTCCGCGCGGCCTTCACCCATCCTGACTTTCTAGCAAAAATCGCCAGCTATCCGGCCTCCGCGATAGCCTCCCCTCATCTGTTCCAGAAAGTTGCCGTGCCCGGCATCTGCGTGGCCTAGCCCTGCTCTTTTTAGGAAGGGAAGATACTCATGATCAAGTTGATCCATCCTGTCGCTGGCGCCTTGGCTATCGGAACGATCGGCACATTTTGGCTGTCGACGGTACTGAGCGAGCTGTTCGCGTCCCATGCCACAGTTGCAGCGGTTAAGAGCACCATACCGTGGGGTTTCTTGTTGCTGATTCCGGCGCTCGCTGCGACCGGTGGTACAGGTGTCATCTTGGCAAAGGCGCGCCGGGCCGGACTGATCGGGCCCAAATTCAAGCGCATGCCATTCATTGCAGGAAACGGCATCCTGATTCTTATTCCGTCTGCGCTCTTCCTTGCGTCCAAGGCTCAGGCGGCTGAATTCGATGCCACGTTCTATGCTGTGCAGGTGATCGAGCTCGTGGCGGGCGCAACAAACATTACACTTCTTGCTCTCAACATGCGGGACGGTCTCAAAATGAAGGGATGGTTGCGCCACAAACCCGCTTGATCACCGGAACCAGAACTGCGCGGACAACTGATCTGACGCCCGGTATTGTCGTGGCTTATCAGTACGCGCCCTAAAATGTTATAGCTCTCCCGCCGGAGAACAGGCCGGATGGTATCAGAATGCGTAGCCCGATCAGCAGTTTAGAACGTTCAGCCCTTCAGTTTACCTTCGGCAGCATAGCGCTGGCCGTGGTAACTCTGGCTTGCTTGTACCTTCACGCGCATTTCGCCGCGACGGCGTTCGCGTATTTGTTAGTGATCTTGCTGTTTTCGTTGATGGGAAGCTTCATTGCGTCGTCCGCGCTTTGCATCATAGCCATCGCTGCTCTCGCTTACTACTTTGCGCCGCCGGCGTTCAGCCTGCGTATCGATGACCCCCAAGATCTGCCGGTGGTTGTTGCATTCTTTATCGCCTCGATTGTGGGAGCGCACCTGATCGGAAAGCTCCGCCAGGAAAGAGAGGCTGCGCGTGTCGTTGCGGCCAAGCTTCAGCGGAGTGCGGCCGATTTGGAGGATCGCGAAAAGCGGTGGCGCGCCATCTTCGAGCACAATCCCGCCATGTACTTCATGGTCGATGAAGCCGGCACTATCCTCAACGTCAATTCACTCGGCGCGACACAACTCGGCTATGCTCCTGCTGAACTGGTCGGCCGATCAGTGCTGGACGTATTTCTCGAGGAGGATTGCGGTTTCGTTCGCGAATGCGTTCGGACGTGCCTTGAGGATGTCGGACAAACGCGCACGTGGGACGTCCGGAAAGTCAGGAAGGACGGCTCGGTGTTGTGGGTACGTGAAAACGCCAAAGCCATGCTCTGGGGCGATGAGCAGCCCATTGTCCTTATCGCCTGCGAAGATATCACGGAGCGAAGGCGGACAGAACTTGCCCTGCAGCGGAGCGAAGCACATTTAGCCCAGGCGCAGGAGTTGAGTCACACAGGCAGCTTCAGCTGGAACCCCACTACGGGCGAGGCCTTCTGGTCAAAGGAAACATTTCGCATTTTCCAATTAGATCCTGACAGAGTGCAGCCGGGGCCGCAGCTCGTCGTTGAGCGCACTCATCCAGATGATAGGGCTTCGGTTAAAGAAATTATCGATCGCGCGATGCGAGACCCGAGCGATTTCGAGCACGAATACCGGCTTCTGCTACCGGACGGCTCGGTAAAGCACATCCATGCGCAGGCACGGGCGACGAGAACAGCCTCTGGTGGCATCGAGTTTGTTGGGGCAGCTACGGATATCACTGCGGCGAGGCGAGCAGAACAGCAGCTGCGCCGCAGCGAGGCCTATCTGGCCGAGGCCCAGCATCTCAGTCACACGGGCAGCTGGTCCTGGGACGTCTACGGTCTAGATTTCGTGTATCGCTCCGCCGAGGTCGATCGTCTGTTCGGCTTTAGCCCACAAGAGCCGGTGTCGATCGAGACCATTCGATCGCGCATCCATCCGGACGACTTGCCGCGGCTGGAGGAGGTGCAGCGCCAGGCGATTGAACACAAGGAGCGGCGGTTCGAATATGATTTTCGTATCCTTCTACCGGATGGCGGGATAAGACGCATACACTCCGTTGCGCACGTGGTGGTTGGCAGCGATGGCAACGTCAGCGAGCTGATCGGAACACATATGGATGTGACCGAGCAACACGCAGCTAGGGAACGCCTGGAAAACACACTTGCCGCGCTGCGCGAAAGTGAACAGCGCTTTCGCGACTACGCCGAAACAGCTTCCGACTGGCTCTGGGAGACCGGGCCGGATCATCAGGTCACTCACTTATCCGAGCACACCAGTGCTGCGGGAATTTTGGCGACAGGATTGATCGGCCTGCTTCGCTGGGACATTGCGTGCGACCTCGAAGAGGAACCCGAGAAGTGGCGGCAGCATCGGGCGACATTGGAGGCCCATCTTCCGTTTCGGGATCTCGTCTACCGCACCGTGAATCGGACAGGTTCTCCGATCTACGTCCGCACGAGTGGCAAGCCTTTTTTCGATGGAAAGGGCAATTTTCTCGGCTACCGTGGCGTCAGCACTGACATCACCGCCACCATTCGCGCCGATCAAGCCGAACAAGAACTACGAAGGGCACAGTCGGAGCTTGCGCATGTGACGCGTGTAACGACTTTAGGAGAGCTGACAACCTCCATCGCCCACGAAATAAACCAGCCACTCGCCGCTATTATCAGCAACGCCGATGCGTGCCTCGGTTGGATGGGCCGGGAAGCGCCTAATCTTGCCGCCGCCCGCTCTTCGGTGGAGTGGATCATCGAAGACGCAATCCGGGCAAGCGAGGTGATCCGTCGTATTCGCGCGCTCGCGAAGAAGGGCGAGATTGAGATGGCGCCGCTCGATATCAATGAGGTCGTTAAGGACGTCATTGCGCTGGTAACACGAGAGCTGGTGACCCACCGAGTGACGTTACGAACCGAGTTGACGGCAGGGCTGCCTAGGATCCTCGGCGATCGGATTCAGCTACAACAGGTGATCATCAATCTCGTGATGAACGGAATCGAAGCCATGGAGGCAGTTACCGACCGGACGTGCGAACTGCTGATTCAATCATCAAAGAACGATCTGGGGCACATCCACCTTGCCGTGACCGATTGCGGCGTCGGCATCGCCGAGAACGACGCGGACCGCGTCTTGGATCCTTTCTTCACCACCAAGCCGACTGGCCTTGGAATGGGTCTTTCAATCTGCCGGTCGATTGTGGAAGCTCACGGAGGACGGTTGTCAATGGTCCACAAAAGTGGACCGGGCGCGACCTTCCAAGTTGCCCTACCGCCGCATAAGGAGGCCGTCTCGTGACAGGACGATTTGACTCGCCAGGTGAAGTCGGCAATGCCGAGTCCTCGACAAGGGCGGTTGTCTTCGTCGTCGAGGATGACATCTCCATGCGTCGCTCGCTTACGAACCTTTTTCAATCGGTAGGGTTAGGCGTCATTGCATTCGGATCGGCGCGCGAAATGCTGCAGAGCCCAATCCCGGACATTATTAGCTGCCTAGTTCTTGATGTCCGGCTGCCAGGCTTGAGCGGCCTTGACTTCCAGACCGAGCTCGCGAGGTTGAACATACATATTCCGATCATTTTCATTACCGGCCATGGCGACATTCCAATGACTGTCAGGGCCATGAAGGAAGGAGCGGTTGATTTTCTCAGCAAACCGTTTCGCGATCAGGAACTGCTTGATGCCGTGGTTGCGGCGACCGAACGCGATCGCAAAAGGCGGGAGGCTCAGCAGACGGTCGCGAACCTGCAGTCTTTATTTGAGACCTTAAGCCCGCGCGAGCAGGCGGTGATGAAACTGGTCGCTGCCGGCCTGATGAACAAGCAGGTCGCCGCCGAGCTTGGGCTCGCCGAGATTACGGTCAAGATCTACCGGGGACACGTAATGAAAAAGATGCGTGCACGCTCGCTGGCCGACTTGATCAGAATGACTGAGACGCTGGGAGTTCGCACTAATCGTCCTGAACAAACGCAAGTATGATTTTACAAGTTCATCAGTCGAGCCCACTTTTCGCGCAAGGTGGCTAATGCTTGCAGCCGCTATTCCCGCTTCAGGAGGGCTCGTCTTGTCCACGCCTTTGATTTCCGTCGTTGACGACGACGCCTCACTCCGTGCGGCGACAGAGACTTTTTTGAAATCGCGTGGCTACATCGCCCAAATGTTTGCCTCGGCCAAACACAGAGGAGCCCGGAGCAGGCTAAAGCGCTTTGAGAAGCCGTACGGTTGATTGCGATTGCTGCGGTTTGGAATAACCGGCTTGGTTCCGCGCTCATCGAGTTCTTCACGCAATTCGGCGCTATCATAGGCTTTGTCACAGAGCATCCGTTTCGGCCGCTTGACCCTGCGGATCAGGCGTTCTGCGATCAGACAGTCGTGCGCTTCGCCTCCAGTCAACAGAATGCGATCAGGCGCCCCTTAGCATCTGCGAGTGCGTGTATCTTCAGTTGCGCCCTCCGCGCGAGCGACCAACAGCCTGCTTCTGCCCCCCCTTTTCCGCCCGCTGCCGAGCGATGCGCTTTGACGTGGGTGGAGTCGATCATCTGGGTGTCCGCTTTACAGCGAGAACGGCCGGCCCGGGATCGCGACCCGCTTCATGATCGGGCTCTTGCTGCTCAAGCACATACGAGCTGTCCGATGAGGGGGTGTGCGAGCGCCGGGTTCACGACCTAGAGTTCTTCCAGCACGCTTTCACGCACGAGCGCTCGGACCTGAGCCATTGGCGCAAGCGGCTCGGCGACAAGCTGGAGCTGCTGCGAACCGAGCGCCTGCGGGTGGCGCACGAGGCCGGCACATTACGCAGCCAGGACCTCAAGCGCGTCACGGTCGATACCACAGTGCAGCCGAAGGCCATCACCATTCCGGCCGATGCCAAGCTGCTGCATGCGGGCATCAAGGGCCTCAATCAGTTGGCGAGAAGGCACGGGGTCAGGTCCGGCAATCCTATGCTCGCGTGGCCAAGGCCGCCGCGATGATGGCTTCCCGCTACGCTCGCGCCAAACAGTTCAGGCGGCATCAGCGACAGTTGCGCATCCTGCGTAGCAGGCCCGGCCCAATCATTCGCGACATCCGCCGCAACATCGAGGGCCAGCCGGCACTGGAGGAGGCCTTCGCCCTTTCGCTCGGCTGGGCCGCGCAGATTCGTTCGCAGCAGCAGCGCCAGCGCGGCTGGAAGCTTTATTCCTTCCATGGTCCGGAGGTGGAGTGCATCGGCAAGGGCAAGGCTGCCGCGCCTTGTGGCATGGACCACGCCCGCTCTCAGCGGCAACGTGCAGCCCGGCGGGGGGCAGCAGCAGGAGCGCAAGCCATGTCGAATACGAACCTTGTCACAATCGGCATCGATCTCGGGAAGAACACATTCCACGTCGTCGGTCTCGATGCCACAGGCGCAATTACGCTACGCAAGAAGCGGTCGAGAAATCAGCTTGACCAGTCGCTGGGCAATATTCCGCGTTGTCTGATCGGAATGGAGGCGTGTGCAGGCGCACATCATCTGGGGCGCAGGCTCGAGAAATTAGGCCATCAAGTACGGCTCTTGCCGGCGCAGTACGTCAAACCATACCTCAAGGGTCACAAGAATGACTTTCGGGATGCTGAAGCGATCGCCGAGGCCGCTCAGCGGCCGACAATGCGGTTCGTTCCAGTGAAGTCAGCCGAACAACTTGATTTACAGGCACTACACAGAGTTCGCAGTCGATTGGTGACGCAGAGAACGGCGGTCATCAATCAAATCCGGGGCTTTTTGCTTGAGCGAGGGCTACCAGTGCGGCAGGGAGCGGCAGCACTCCGACTGGCACTTCCTCAGATTCTCTCAGCGCCAAACGACAACTTATCGCCTCGCGTGATCCAGCTCATTCAGGACTTGGCCGAGGACTGGCGCTATCTCGACCGACGGGTCGCGTCAATGACGAAAGAAATCGACGAACTCGCTGATCAAGATCCACACTGTCGCCGCCTAATGAGTGCGCCCGGCGTCGGGCCGATCATCTCAAGCGCGATGGTCGCCGCCATCGGAACCGGTGATGCCTTCCATAAAGGCCGAGACTTTGCAGCATGGCTTGGTCTGGTACCAAAGCAAATCTCGACCGGCGATCGAACCATTCTCGGGCGCATATCGAGGCGCGGTAATCGGTACCTGCGAACGCTGTTTATTCAAGGTGCCAGAGCCGTACTTCTGCAGCGTCAGAGTTGGCCTCGGCATGGCTTCGCAGCCTGGTTAGAGGCAGCGTCGAAGCGGCTCCACTCCAATGTCTTGGTTGTTGCCCTGGCCGCGAAACTTGCGCGCATGGCCTGGAGCATGCTCGCAAAGGGCCGTGACTACGACGCCAACCTCCTGGGCCGCACCGCATAAGAAACAGGGCCGGAAAGGAAAATCCAAGGTCGGGATCAGAAGGCACAATAACCCGCCGAGGTTTGCGAGACGGAAAGGACGAATGGAGAAACGGTTCCACCGACACTTCTGAAGCCTGGTTCGACTCCATGGCCCTTCTTGAGGCCGGCGAGTTATTGAGGACAGAAGTGAGCGGATATCCATGATGGCTCGGGGCAACAGCCCCAAATTGAAGCCGGATAGATTGGCGCAAACCGCTTCATCCCTTTGTCGATTCCTCTTGCAACGCGGGCGTGGTCCATAGATCGGCGTGAAGGCCTCCGTCGTCACCAACAATCGCCGCGCTCCCGGCGGAGTGTTCGTGCTGCACGCGAGCGCAATGCCCGACAATCCGTATGATGGGCACCCCCTGCGGGACGTCATAGAGCGTACCGAGACGCTGACCGGCTGTCCGATCGAGCGGGCCTATGTCGACGAGGGGGACCGCGGCCACGATGCGCAGAATCCCCGTCGCGTCTTCATCTCCGGCCAGAAGCGCAGCATCTTCGGTGTCATCAAGCGCGAGCTGCGCCGTCGCTCTGTCATCGAGCCCATCATCGGGCACATAAAGGCCGAAGGCCACCCTCGGCCGCTGCTACCCCAAAGGCCGCGCCGGCGACGCCGCCAATGTCGTCCTCTCAGCCGTCGGCCACAACTTCCAGCCGCATCCTCGCCCGGCTCAGAGAACTCTTGGGCCTCTTCCTCGAGTTGCCAATGGCGAACGCTCGCCTCTCCAACACAGCTCAATCCGGCTCCTTAACTCAGGAGTTGGAGCCTGGAGGCCAAAGTGCGGTTCGTTCGGCCACTGGATCCGGATGCGAAGAAGACCGATGCCGTACCACAAGCGGCGCTCTATCGAGTCGCTTAACTAGTATCGTATCGAGTCACCTGCGTGCCCCGCGCTCCGTTCCGGCAAAAGGATACCCTGGATAGCCGCTAAAAGCGGAACCTAACAAGGACTTGCAGAACGCAGGCGTGAGCTTGCCGCGGTGGATCACGACGTCTTCGTGACCCGTTGCAGCTCGAGCGTTCTGCCAGAGGCGATTGTAGCCGCGCTGTTCGTTGGATTTCACGTGGCAAGCGGCGAATTCGGCGTCATCCAATGTCGTTAACTGCCACGCATAGACCGGCCGCTTCGTATGGATGTGCACCCACATCGGATTCACCGTACCATTGCGCAGTGGCGTAGGCTGCAGCTTGAGCTCGAACAGCGTTCCCGGCTCACCCTTCAGCGCGCGCGGTGACTCCAAGGGAGCCAACTCCTCGGCCGCCTGCAACCGTTCGAGGTACTTCTGCGAGGGAAACGCATAGGTCTTCATGCAATCGATCTCGATCGAAGCCTTTTGCGCCTTCGCAGTACGTGCCTGCCCCTTAACCTCCGACAACATCGCCTTGAGGCGGACTATTTTTTTTTGCACTTCGGGCACTTGGATAGGCGTGAGTAGGCCGCGTCGGCGAGGTTCGTCCAGCGCCTTTACACAGGCCTCAATCTCCGCGGATTGGCTCTGCAGCCGCTCAACCACGGTGTCCACGACGTGCTCGGCATCTTCGGGCTTCATGTGGCGCGCTTGCGACACGGCTCTTTGCTCACTGGGCAGATCGAATTGCAAGAGTTCGTCCAATCGCGCGAGCAGGCGCGTCAGTGTCTCCTTCGATGGCGGGGCCTGCCATATTGCCAAGTGTTCCCTCGCGGACGATGACATCCTCGTATGCGCCTCTTCCGCGCTCGCGAGTTTCTTCGTGCCCAGATCCGAGAGCACAATAACCTTGGTGGTTCGCGCCGTGTCGGCTTCGGGCCTAGCGAGCTGCGGCTCGGGCTGCCCCCCTGCCGAGCTCCCCGCACCTCCGGCCTGCCTCCGCTTGCCCTTCCCTTTCCTTCGCGCTGGACTGCCTTCGGCCGCCGGGTCGTTGCCGCCAGTGTCGGCCGGTGACGCAAGGCCAGCCTCCGTTGGCGGTGCAATGATGGCTGGTGTCTTCGGCTGCACTGCTAGCAGGCGCATGACCTCATGGGCCGTGACCCACGATCCTTCCACGATCTGATCCAACAGATCCAACGGAAGCTCGGGACTTGCTCCCTTATTCCTTAGTTCGGCAACCATGTTGGGCAACGCCGACGCAAATTCCGATAGCCGCTCCATGACCCCTTCGAGAACGGCGCAGTGCTCTGCGTCGAGGGCTTGTCCTTTGCTGTTCAGAACAGCGTCGCCCGTTGAGAGGAATGCCGGAACAACATCGCCCATGAAGGTTCCGAGTAATCGCGCCCGACCGTTCTCACCCAAGAGGATTTGCCTGACGGCCGGGTCGAGCGTGTTCGCGTGCGACTCAATCATGACCCGCGCGAGAAGGACTTGCGATTGCAGATGCACGCACCTCGTATTCAGTGCCCAGCCGGTATGCAGCCGTAGTGTCGCCTGTTCGGCCTGTCGCCTTTCGGCCGTTGCACTTGGCAAGCTGGCAGTGGCTGCGCAGACGGACTGCATCCGTTCAGAGCGCAATGCCTTCTTTTCCCACCACTCCGTGCAGGCCAAATAGTGTTTCGCCACACCGGAAGCCGCTCGGATCAGCTGGTCGGGCGGAGCATTGGATTGGCGCATCCGCTCGAGTATCTTACCCGCATTCTCCCTACTCTTCTCCAAGGCGTAGATAGTCGGTTCGGCCAGCGCGTTGCATTCGTTCCCCGCATCCAGAGTCCGGTCACGAATTCGGCAAGCCTGCTCTTCGGACAGAATGCTGCGCGCCACATCTGGAGACAGGCTCGCGTAGTAGTCCAGAACTGCTGCGCCTGCTTTGACAACCTGATCGATCAGCTCTTGCGCCTCAGACGAGCTCTGAGCGCCCATGGCAGCACTGTGGCAAGCATCAAGTTCCTCAAGCAGGCCGTCCATATTTTGTTTCGCTGCCGTGATCCCCTCACCGCTTGAGGAAATGGGGACTGCCACACCCGAAGCTGAGGGCAGGCTCGCGAGCGTCGCCATTCTATCTTCAGACGCTAAGCGCATCCGCTCCACGACGGAGTTGAAAACGCGGTCGCCTTCCGCAGGGACAAACTTTGGCTCCGAATGCGCACTGCTCGATACCAACGTGGTGTCGGCTCCCGCAGCCCCAACGTGCGGTTCGCCAGGTCGGCCAATGCCCGTCATGTTCCATCTCCAATACGGTCAACAATGCGCAGCGTCCCTGGATAGGCCGCCTGGCTGACGGTTGGCTGACGAAGGATGCTCTCCGAATGCACAACCCCGCCGTCCGAGTTCCAATTTCTTGGAATGTGTTATGGTGCTGAGGCAGCAATAGGGGATGACCCATAAGGTGCGGGATAGTCGATTGTAGCGCCGGTCCGCATTCCGCCCCTCGCCGTGACCAGTATGGAAATGTGCGCGCCCAGAAATAGTCCTGCCAAAGTCATTCCCGGATGCCGAAAGCCGTCGGGCATGGCGAACCGCAGGGTCGATTGTCAGGCTTTCGGCAGCAGCAAAGCTCTTATTAACCGGGAGGAGATGCTATTGGTCGAACAAAGAGTTTCGGATCCAACTATGCGTAGATCTGGCTCGATGTGGAACGTTCCGTCAACTCGACCTCTTCTTCTCGCGTTCGAGTGAGCAGAACCTACGCTGCGCAAGTCCTTTTCAGAATAGGACCTCGCCGAGGATGCTGCCCAGTTAAGCGCACTTAGAATAAAAACAGCGCAGTGAGCGTGCCAAGCACACCGAGCGCCAATCTGATATCGGCGAACTACCGTTAGCCCGTCTCGAAACAGCAGAAAGCGTGAGAATCGGTTCCGCCACCAAGATTGCTCCGACCGATATCGCGACTATTATGCAGATATTTCGAGATGCATGTATCCCAGTGCATGTCCGAAGACGAGAAGGATACCGCCGAAGGGTATTAGCAGAAACATCGGCAAGAGCGTCGTCAGGTCTGCGCCGGCCTTTCCAAACTGCTTTGAGGCAAACAACCTTGCGATTATCGAAAGCGCCACTAAGAAATGGCGTCCACCGCTCAATCTTCAATGCTGAACTCAGCGCCTGACGTATCGAAAGCGCTGTCAAGGTGGTTTCCAATCAATGGACAGCATCTCCTGACTGCCTTGGACGGCTTGAGCGTCGATCTACAGGATGCATGCACATGATCCGAGGCTGGCGGCATGGGCCTGAACACGACCTCGGTTCGGATCAAGGTGATGTGAAACCGGAGGTGACGCGGCGGCTCTTCAATATCGTTCAGGAGATCGGCGCGAAGACGATCCATTATTCTATGACTTCGGTGACAACTGAGACCAAGTGATCAAACTCGAAAAATGGTTCGACACCACGACGATAGAGGGACTTCCCTCCCCCTCAAGGACGTCCGCGGTGCGCCCGGCTATGCCGAATACCTCGACGCCAGCGGCGACCCTACTCACCTGGAATATGAAAATATGCGCCTCTGGGGCACGTACAGTTCGATCCCAACCTCGTCGCCCCGAGGATGCTCGAGGCCGGCGCCAGCGCATTGTCCAAAATTTGGAAGCCGCGGCGTCGCGGCACGCGGCTCAAATAGATATCAAGCGTCAATCATCAAAAGGGCCGCAGAGCTACGCTTACAATCCGCTTACCGGTCTGGCAAGCCAAGTCGGCAATGAAGAGGCGAGGAACTTCAGCTCGTTCACTTCAGCCGGAGTGCGTTTCTGGCTGACGGAGCGCAGCGTTTGTCTTGCCGCTTTGGGACCAACCCAGGCAAGCGCGCGCACGCTCGACGGCTTGCGAGGGATAGCTGCCAACCGGGCGCATGCTTGAGCTCCAACATCTGCTTGCCGATGTAAAGCTTACGAGAAGGACCGGACGTTAGATATAATCTAGCATCCCAACGGAGCAATCGCGGTTGCTGCCACAGAGTAGATAACAGCAGACCTCCTCAACTTCCCGAGGTCCTCACTTAACGAGTAACACACATTTGCTCTGTATGAAGTCCAACATCAGCAGAACAGGCAGCCGCAATAGTGTGGCCGGCAAGCCAGAGGAATGCAGTTCAGAACTGTCGAAGAGTTCAAGCTAAATGATCTCGAAGTATCTCCGACGTTCAAAGTCGGTGACCCGATGTTGAACGGCTTCCCACTCCCAACGGCGCGAGCAAGAAAACGCTTCAACAAACCTTTCTCCGAAGACATCACTTGCCGCCGCAGACTCTGCAAACCGAGAAGTTGCCTCTGATAGGCTTAGAGGCAGTCTCGCGGACGGCCGACACATTTCCGCGCTTGCATCACCGACGATCGAAGCCGGCAGTGCCGGACCTGTCTCGACACCCAATATTCCCGAACCAATCGCACTTGCGAGCGCGAGATATGGGTTCAGGTCTGCGCCAGGTAGCCTATACTCCAGGCGATGGGCAGATGGCTCTCCCGGAATGGCGCGAATTGCGCAGGAGCGGTTGTCAACTCCCCAGCTTGGACAGATTGGTGCCCAGCAGCCAGGTACCAATCTCTTGTAGCTGTTGAAGTTCGGCGCAGCGAGCACACAGAACTCATTCATGTATTCTAGTTGTCCGGCGATGAATTGCCTCATAAGCTTCGAGACGTTGCCGAACGCATCACTGTCGTAAAACGCATTCTGACCATCCGAGGACATCGAGATGTGAATATGCCCGGACTGGCCGGGCCATTCCTCGGAAACCTTGGCCATAAATGTAGCCATCATGCCTCGCGTTTGCGCCCAGGCCTTTATCATCGACTTGAATATGGTTGCTCGATCGGCAGCTTCCAGCGCATCACAATGACTAAGTGACGCTTCGACCACGCCAGGTCCCGTTTCAAAGTGCAGTCCGCTGAGAGGTATTCTAGCCTTCTCACAAAGCGCCAAGATCTCATCAAACAGCTCATGTTGCGCGACAGAGCGCGCAATCGAGTAGCCGAACGGGCCGCGAGTTAAAGGAGCCCACTCGCCGAACGGCTTTTCTTCAATCGTGTCTGCGTTCTCCCTAAACAACATGAATTCAAACTCGAACCCGGCAGTGCAGTCGTATCCGTGTTCAGCAGCCCTTCGCAGGACCTTACGCAGAATACCGCGCGGGCAGATGTCCTCATGTGCGCCCGTGAACTCCGCGAGGTAGAGATATTGACCGCCAAGATGAGACACCGAACGGCCGGTGCCTGACAGAATACGCAGGTCAGCATCTCCGAACGCTGATAGCGGCTTTTGCGTGAAACTGGCCGGAATGACCCGGTCCGTACAATCCCACGCCAGCACCGCTTCAGAGAACTTGATAACTTTATCTCCATCCGAGAGATCTTCACCCAAGATGTGTTTGCCTCGCAGAACGCCATCGAAGTCGCTTGCGCCGACCATCGCCACGCGGGATGGATTCCCTCCGGTCAACCTGAAATCAGTTGGCATTAGTCGCGGTCCTGCATCACTAAATCGAACACCTGGTCCATCCGCATTGCTCGCAACTTGCGATAGTCACTCTCAAGCTGAGTCAAATCGCCATTCACGAGATAAACGATGCCTGGTGTTGACGCCAAGTCGATCGTGGGAACTAGCTCTTGACCAATCGGAACGAATGCGATGGCATCCGCGAAGCTTGGGAGCTTGCGGATTGCTTCGAGTCCCGGGTAACCGGCAACGACACCAGCCATATCTGAGATCAGCGAGACGCAAAGTGCGTGAGCCTGCCGCTTGTAGGGCCTGCGCAGCCTCATATATTCACCAAAGCCGTTGGGATCTGCGTAGCGCCAGGCCGTCAGGGTCATATGGTTGTGCCCCAACGCCATCGTTCGTGCTTTTGCCGACATGGTCCCTTGAAGCCTCGCTCCGAAGTCCACCAGGACCGGTCCTCGATGGTCGACGATGATCTCAGCATGAGCCGGTCCGTCGACGATCTGTAGTGTCTGCAACGCACGCTCCAAGTAGTCTGACAGTTCCTGAACGATTGGTTCGCTGCCCTCCAACAATCTCTCGAGTGAGCAGACCGATGATGCCCCCTCAATTGGAACCGTGTCATATGTCCAGGCCTCCGTAACGAAGGCTTCCCCGTCCATCGATACGGCATTGACCGTGTATTGCTGGCCATTTATTTTTTCTTGCCCAAGGGCAAAACGATTCAATGCTCCGACACGGTTCGTCTTCCCGACAATTGCGCTAAGAGCCCGCTGAATATCAGCATCTGTCCAGCAAAAGAATACATCTTCGGTACCCGTACTGTTCAGAGGCTTGATCACGATCTGATCGAACCTCGCTTCGCGCTTCCAGCTCGCGATCTCTACAGGACTGTCGGACACGATTTGTCTGATCGATCGCACGCCTGCAGAGGTGAGCGCGCAAGACAATCGCGCTTTGTCACGCCGAGCAGCGGATAATGCGGTCCCATTTGATGGTAAGCCCAGCCGCTCCGACAACGAATCGGCGAGTTCAACTCCGGTCTCGCAGCCCGCGATAACGAACTCCAATTCCCGGCCATGAAGAGCCTGAAGATGATATTCAACGATGTCGTCGTACCCCATGCGCTCCCTGGGGCGAATGACTTCACCATACAGATCCGCATTGAAATGCGATTGGAATATGGGCGGAATCTGTGCAGCCGACATCACATGCACCGTTCCAATTCCATAGCGCTTGAACTCTTCCGGTAGGTATCGACCGGTAGAGTATGCGTCTACGATTACACAATTCCGTTGTTTCATGCGGATCTCCGATACTGCAAGTAGATGTTGCCGACAGCGACAGCCGTAATGAGAGCGTTTCCAATGAACGTATGTGACGAAGGCACGATGCGAGAATCGAAGTACTGGAACAGGAAGGTGATGATAGGGGCGGTTGACAGGACCATGTTGACGGTGAAGGGCTCTACGCGCCGAATGCCCTGCTGGATCAAGAGCAATGGAACAATGATCGCCGACAGCCCAATTACTGCGATCGCAAACCAATGCTGCGAGATCTCAGGCACGATAGATGAATAGTCGACCAGTACCAGCAGCAAGAGAATCGTTCCATAAAAGCGATGCGCCAGGACTTGTCGACCAGAACAACCATGGTCGAACAGCAGTTTGACGAGTATATTTGTAAGAGCCAGCGATAGCCCGGCCACGATTGCCAAGACGATGCCAAAGGACGATCGAGCCCCCCACTCCACACCTGCGTTGCCGCTGGCCGAGATCCAAATCATGTAACTGCCGATCGTTGCGATCGTAACGCTCACGACAATATCGGATGCTGGAGGGGCACCCTGGCGCCTGATCAGTGCGTTTAACCACACTGTCGCGGTGGGCCCCAGTGCGACCATGAAGGCGACGACGATCGCAGGTTCGGCGTATTTCAGTCCGATAAATAAGCCGATCCAGCTAATTGCTGTCACGACATTGAGCGCGACGAAGACCAGGAGCGACCATTTCGCCACCGTTGCCTCCTTTCCCTCGTGGCGAGCCAGGAGATTGAATATCAGACATACCGCGGCGAAGGACAGCAGGAGCGCGACGAACACATCCGCTTGCTGAAGGTACGACGCTGCATAAACCTCACCTGCCGCGCTCACGACGACATAAAGCGCCACAAGGAACACTCCCAGAGCGAAGCGATCCGCCAATCGTCCAGTCTTCCTGTGCCCGCGAAGCGACGCGCGGCCCTCGCAGGACCGGACGCGTGCGTCGGCTCCGAGGGAATGTCCTTTTGACGTGCACGGACCACGTTTGGTGTGAAATGTCACAATCCGCCTCTAGGTCTTCTTAGTCCGGTAGTACCCAACACACGCCTCTCCAAACGCCTTGAACAATTGCTTGCTGAGGAGATCGCTTGAGACGTGCCATTCGGGGTGCCATTGCACACCGATTTGCAGCGTCGGGGCGCCAATGACCGAAGCCGCCTCGACCAAACCGTCAGGCGCCCACGCCTCCCGTCTCAGCGCCGGGGCAAGCGCTTCGATGCCTTGATTGTGCAGCGAGTTGACTTGCGCTTCGATCGTTCGCGCGATTGGAAAGAGCGCGCCATCGGAACATATCTTGACGCTGTGGGCGGCGTCGTATTGGCGGTCTCTTGGACGATCTGGCTTCTCGGCATGCATCGCACCACTTTCCGGCCTCCACTCCGCAAGCGATGAGCGGAGCGTGCCGCCGAAATAGACGTTGAGTTCCTGAAGCCCACGGCAGATGCCCAGAATAGGCATTCCGAGCGCGATGGCGCTCTCGATAGTTACTGCAGAGAGCCTGTCCCGCGGACGGTCGAGGATCCCAACCTCAACGTACTGCCGGTCATCCTCCGTCAAGGACGCGGGCGCTCTCAGGACGGCGGGGTCGATGTTCGATTCATCACCTGTCAACACCAAGCCGTCGAGCCGGCGCATGATCGCCGGGACGACCTCCTCCCTCGCATCTTCGGCGTCGACCGTCGGCAATATGACGCAAGCCACGCCCGCCTGACGATGGAGTGCCTGCAAGTACTTGCGCCGCAACCAGTCGCGATGCACAGCATCGACCAGAAGACGGTTCGAAGTGACGCCTACCACGGCTCGGGTGCTCTCTGTCCGTAGCAACGTCACGCCACCTGCCCTCGCGTGCGAACCTCGGCAATGGACTGCTCATACAACCGTCGATTTCGCTCTTTTAACTGATCTATGACGCTAGGTTGACCTTGAGGTCCCTTGACAAAGAGCCCGCCCCAGGTCGCGGCAACCTTCGCATAGTTCGGATCTTGCATTCGGATTTTCTGAGCTTTGCGCAACAGCCAAAACGGAATGCCCGGCGAAAGGTGATGCTCCAGGTGGTACTCATCCAAATTCTGCCCGAGGATGGCCCGCTCGAGGAAATTTCCTTTCCGATTCCGGGTGAGATAGACGTTCTGCGTCTCGGTTTCGCACATAGGTGAGTGCTCGGCGAGCTCGATAAACCAGCCGAGGGCCTGAAACGTGGTGAGATAGGGCACGATCCAGAACAGGACGATGATATGGAGCAGCCCAACAGCATATGATCCGGCCAGGATGCTGATCCAGAAGAGATAGAAGCCATACTTGTCGACAAGTATGCCTGAGCGGCTCTGATCCTCGACATCTGTGACCGAAAATCGATTCGCCCAAAGATACTTCAGATACGCCACTGTCGCGCCGCCGAAGATCGGCTTCCAGATCATGTTGAAAGCGTACCGCTCCGGAGGCTGCACGTCGTAAACGCCGCTGGCCAGGAAGAACTTCAGGTCGGGGTCCTTGTCCGGGTCTCCAAGATAGGGGTGATGCAAATAGACGTGCGAGATCCGGTAGGCCCAGTGGCGCTGGAACAAGGGATACGAAGCGAACAGAATGCCCAGGACGTAGTTCCAGGTCGTGTTCTTCGCGAGCGTGCGGTGAGCCGCATCATGAGCGATGGTTGTCAATCCGCGCTGATAGGCACCAATTAGAAGGACGGCCAGCGGGTAGAGCCACCATGAGACTGATACAGTCGCGAGCGTGCACGCTGTGATGACGGCGTAATCTTTGGCAATATAGGCAGCTCCCGTTATGTTGTCGGGTCTCAGCTCAGAGAGCTGCTTATTGATCTCTCGGCTGAATTGAACGGCCTCATAGCGTGATGACCTCAATTTCCAAACATCTGCCTGATTCATGAGAACTTCCTCCTGATCGCCTTGCCGGTTGTCAGATTGCGGAAAGCGCCTTGTCCAGATCGCGCAGGATGTCGTTGACATCTTCGATGCCGACGCAAAGCCGGATCGAGCCGCCAAATATGCCGGCGGCTTCGCGCTTTTCCCGCGGGACGGTGGTGTGGGTCGTCGAGACAGGATGGGTCACGAGCGTGCGGGCGTCGCCTACATTCGAAACGTGATACATCAAGTCGACGTTCTGGATGAACTTGCGCCCGGCTTGTTCGTCCTCCACTTCGAACATGACCATCGCCCCGTGTCCGTATGCAACATCGAGTGTCTGTTCGACGACTTCCCGATCGGCGCCTTCAAAGAGCCCGGGGTAGAAGACACGGCGCACTTTAGGATGCTCCTTGAGAACATCGGCCACGATCCTGGCATTCGCGCAGTGCTGCTTCATGCGAAGTGGCAGCGTTTCAAGCCCCTGGATCAGTTGAAAGCTCGCAAACGGGGCGATCGCCGCGCCGGTATCGCGCAACCAGGTCATGCGAGCCTTGAGGAGAAACTCGCTCTTTCCGAGATCGTCGACATCGCGCACCGCGTTATGCCAGATAATTCCGCCATGCGCATCGTCGGGACGATTGAACAAGGGAAAGCGAGAGGCTCCCCGGTAGCTAAACTCGCCGTTGTCAACGATCAGTCCGCCGAGCGTCGTACCGTGGCCGCAAATATATTTTGTTGCGGAGTACGTCGCAATCGCAGCGCCGAGATCTGACGGCCGGCATACCAGTGGCGTTGTCGTATTGTCCACGACCAAAGGCACGCCGTACTTTCGGCCGATCTGGGCCAGCTGTTTGACGGGGAGCGGAATCAGACAAGGATTCGAAATCACCTCTCCGAACAGGCATATCGTGCGATCATCAATGGCACGTTCAAACGTCTCGGGCTTTCGAGGATCTGCCGTCCTCACGCTGATGCCAAGACGCTTTAATGTGTTGTGGAGCAGGTTCCAGGTATTGCCATATAGATACGGAGAGGCGACGACATTGTCTCCCACTTCGCCGCTTGACAGGTTGACGATAGCCAGGAACGTCGCCGCTTGACCTGACGCGACGGCGAGCGAGTCCCTTCCCATATCGACGGCGGCGTAGCGCCTTTCCAGCGCGCGGGTCGTCGGATTGATGATCCTCGTGTAGGTGAACCCGTCGGCCTTGACGTTGTAGACGTCAGCAATGTGGTTTAGATCGCCATCGAGTTCATAAGCCGTATTCTGGTAAATCGGCACTGCGACGGCTTTCGTCACTGCGTCGCGTCGATAGCCCGCATGCAGAACCGCGGTCTCGGCCGAAAACGACAGCTGCGGTTCTCCAGCCGTTCGAGCTGGCATCTTTACCCGAGCGCCACATGTCTCTTGGGCCGACATCGGCGCAGCTGACCGACCCTGACTGGAGCGGAAATATGTACGAAATGCGCAGCCCAACTGCACGATCCAGCTGGATTGGATTTCTCCAATGCAACCGATACGGAAACTCCGCGTCGGAAGATGCAGCTTCGAGTAGACGTAAAGGTTGTGGGCTGCCAAGTGGCGGTACAGCCCGTCGAATCCTGCCTGGTCCACGATTCCGGACGGCGCACCGAACGCGACGCAGACCGGCGATTGCAACTCGGTCGACAGCAGCGGCGACACTACTCCTTCGAGTTCTTTGACGAGATCGACCCTAATCTTCTCATACCTGCGGCGCCTCGCATCAATGCCCTCCTCGTGCAGAATCTCCAGGGCCTTTGTCGTTGCCTGAACGATGTGGGTTGGTGGGGTCGATCGCCACTCCCCGCTGCGCTCGAGCGAGAGCCATTGATCTCTCACGTCGAGCACAAAGGACCTCCGTTCTTGAACCGCATTCTCGAGCAGCTCGCGAGACGCGATGACAAACGCTACTCCCGGCGGCCCTTCTATGCACTTGTTGCTCGAGGTGACCAGGACGTCAGCTCCACGCTGGCTCAGATCGATATTAAGGGCGCCAAAAGAACTCATCGCGTCGATGATGGTCTTTACGCCACGTCGCCTCGCCTCCTCCACGATCGCGTCCAGCGGATTGACGATTCCGGTTGTCGTCTCGCAATGCACCAAACATAGGTGCGTAACGCCAGGATTTCGGCTCAGATACTCGCCAATTTCTTCAGGATCCAAAGGATCGGTCGCTCGCTTGACGAGCTTCAGCGCTTCGACGCCCCACAGCCGCAAGATTCGTAAAATGCGCTCGCCATAGATGCCGTTTATGCAAACGAGCGGCCTGTCCGCTCGGGACACAAATGAAGAGAGGGCGGCTTCCATCGCAAAAGAGCCGCCTCCCTGAATAGGCACCACCGAATAGTCCTCAGCATTTCCCAACAAGCTGAGCATCAGCCGCCTCATGCAGGCGGTCACTTCCTTGAACTCGCGATCGCGCGACGCGAGATCAAGCTGCATCTGGCTCCTGACCGCCAGCGATAACGACAATGGACCAGGCGTCAGCAAAGAGCGCTGTCTCGTCAAACCATTCCTCCTCAAGTTGTCGTGTCAATTGATCTGGATAACGCCAGCCACCAGGGAGCCCTGGGCGAGCATCGACTTCCTAGGTCAACAGCTTCGGGCCCAGCGCCATACGCGGGCGCGTTTCGGGTGGGCGTCCGAAACCCCTGCCGGATGGCGACCTCCGTATCTCATCGCAGATGCGGAGCGATCGCTCATAAAGCTCCTCACGGATGCCATTCACATCTCCTAGACATTGGCTTTCCGAGCGCGCGCTCGAACGCAGGTGACGCTGACGCGCGATCTCATCCCAACTATCATCCATATGAAGACTTAAGCGCCGTCGGCTTCTAGCCGGCGCGAAGCAGTAGGTCGGTGACCGACCTTACGCGGTGGACCTGCTCTATTCAGGCAAACTCGGCGTTAGGAAAACGATGCAGTCGGATGTCATCGCGCCTGGATGCAGACCATGCCACGACACACTTGATGATCGTTGTCGGCAGCGGCAGTCTGATGCGTGGGCTTGAGACTCGATGCATTCGCACTCCGTCGCTTTTTGGAGGATTTCGGACGCCAATCACTGTCGTTGTCCATTTCGAGATCGTACAACTTGACGTTAGGGGCGTTTCAACCCTCTCCCGGCATTTTCTCGTGTGAATTTTTCCTGACGTACTCCCATCTGGCGGCGACGAGCCGACGTAGGCGGCAGAGTGCTGAGATTCACAGCGCGCTAGAGTGAGAGTTCGACATCGGGACCGTCGGCATTCCGCCCGCAAGCGCGATACTTGGAGGGAAGTGATGGCCCGATTTTCCGTTCACGTGCGATCCTCGCCATACCCCCAGATGGAGGTACCGAGCTTCTCCGCCGTGCAGGCGAGATCCTCCTGGCTGCTGGTGCCTGGAAAATGTACGCGCTCGTCGCACCTGACTGCCGATATCACATCGTTGCGCTTCAATGGAGCGGCCTTCGTCGAGTCCGGCTTGAAGACAATTGGGGGGCCTTGAATCGCTGGCCGTTTAGCAACGATCAGTTCGACACCTTTCGGCCAGTCGCCGCGGAGCAGAACATGTCGTCCTGCTTAGGACTACGTCGAGCCGATTCCAGGTGATGGCACGTGTCCCTATCTGCGAGCAATCGCTAGCTGGCAGCCTCGAGGCGATCTGGTTGGACGGATTGCGCCTCCGAGCCGTCCTGCTCGCGTTGGCTCCTCTGCAGCGCCTGCTCGTTGATGGCGAGCTCGCGTTCGACGCGGTGTACCGCGCGGTCGAACAGGTTGACGGTGGACCCAGAGCGGATCATCAAGACATCGGCCTTGTCGCTTGTCATGGATGAACTCGCTTGCCCTTTTGGCCGCGCCCCTCACCGGCTTCATGGCAGGATGGCTAAGGATCGCGGCTGCTTTGTCTTGCGATGCGAAGACGCGGCGCGCACACGGGCCGCATCGGTCGACGAGCGGCGGGCCAAAAGGAAGCAAGCTTCCCGAAAGCTGGCAGGTCGCGACAGGAGAGAGTCGGGGTCGACTGCTAAGTTCGGATTGGTCAATATACTGAAGCAGCGCCCGGTCGCTGGACGCGGCCAGGCTCAAAAAACCGGGGCCCCACCCTCATACTGCTGCGCGAAAGATAGAAGCCGGCCGAGACGCTGCCTGGCTTGGCTAAATGGGAGCTCGGCGTCGCTGGCCCCACGCGTAGAAAGAAGCGCTAAGCGAAACTCAACCGACTGGGAGTCGGAATTCCTCTCTGGCCTTTGTCATCGTCGTAGATTCTCATCTGGAGCATGGAAGGCACTTCTTGATCTCCTCCGCTCCCGCCCATGCTCAATCTCTGCTCGCGTACTCGCTCTCGAATTGCCCGTCACTTCGAGCACGTAACCGGAAGCGGGCACTCGAGGAGTGGGTGCGACAATTTTGTTCCTTTAGAGCGAAAAGTCCGATCCCAGGCCAGCCCGAGCCGAATCGTCTTTGGCCGGGCCCGCAGGATATTCGATGGTGCGATGCGAGGGACATCTAACCATTAAGAATTGAGCGCGCCATCAAGACATCCACTACCGCTTCCGCTGAATGCTCTAGGGTCTGCTCCATGGTCCTCAGATGAATCTCCGGTGTTGTTGGTGCTTCGTAGCACGAATCGATCCCGGTGAAGTTCTTGATCTGGCCGGATTTCACTTTTGAGTACAGGCCTTTTGGATCTCGCCGAGCGCATTCCTCGATCGGCGTATCGACGAAGACTTCTATGAACTCATCCTTGCCAACCAGACCGCGCACCCTGTCCCGTTCGGCCCTAGAGGGCGAGATGAAGGAGCAGATCACGATCAAGCCGCTGTCCGCCATCAACTTGGCAACTTCACCGACGCGCCGAATGTTCTCCACGCGGTCCGTCTCCGAGAAACCGAGGTCCGCGTTTAATCCGTGCCGGAGGTTGTCGCCATCCAGCAGCATAGTATGCCGCGACATGCCACACAGCTTTTGATCAACCAGGTTGGCAATCGTCGTCTTTCCCGCGCCAGACAGGCCAGTGAACCAGATGACGCAAGGCTTCTGATTCTTGAGCGCGGCGCGCTCCCTCCTGTCCACGGATAGCGCTTGCCTAACAACATTGGTGTCCCGCCGTAGCGGAAAGGCGATCATGCCGGCCCCGACCGTACGATTCGTGTAACGATCAATGAAGATAAATGATCCGGTCTTTCGATTGAGCTCGTAAGGATCGAATACTGCGGGCATTGCGGTCGCAACATCGCAGAAGCCGATCTCGTTGAGGGAAAGCATCCCGGTGGTCAGATGCTCACAAGTGTTGACGTCGATCCGATGTCTAATTGCGGTAATGCTGCCGATAATCGTCTGCGATCCAATCCGCAGGATGTAATTGCGTCCGGGAGCGAGCGGCTCGTTGTCCATCCAGATCACATAAGCGGCGAACTGGTCGGCGACCTTCGGTCGGTCGTCCGGCCGCGACAGAATGTCGCCACGGCCGATATCGATTTCATCTTCCAGTGTAATGGTAACCGCATCGCCGGCTTCGGCGCCGACAAGGTCGCCGTCATGGGTCACGATCCGCTTGATGCGCGTGGTCCGTCCCGAGGCGGCGACAACGATCTCGTCTCCTGCCGAAATCCTCCCGGAAGCCACCGTCCCGGCATAGCCCCGAAAATCCGGGTTTGGGCGGTTCACCCATTGGACCGGAAAGCGGAAAGCCTGGCCTGCGGTGCCGGACGGGATGTCAATGCTCTCCAAATGCTCGAGCAGGCAGGGACCATCGTACCAGTTGGCATGAGCGGAGCGATCCACAACGTTGTCGCCGTAGCGGGCCGAGATCGGGACCGGAACGATCGAGGTGAAGCCGAGACCGGCGGCAAAGGCCAGATAGTCACGGGCGATCCGATCGAAGCACTCTTTGTTGTATGCGACAAGATCGATCTTGTTCACTGCCAGCACGACATGACGAATACCGAGCAGCGAACAGATAAAGGAGTGGCGGCGGGTCTGAACCATGACGCCTTTGCGGGCATCGATCAGGATGATGGCGAGCTGGGCATGGGAGGCGCCGGTAGCCATATTGCGGGTATACTGCTCGTGGCCGGGAGCGTCGGCCACCATGAAGGAGCGCCGCGGCGTCGTGAAGAAGCGGTAGGCGACGTCGATCGTGATGCCCTGCTCCCGTTCGGCCTCGAGCCCGTCCACGAGTAACGCGAAATCGATGTCATTTCCGGCGCTACCGTGCTTGATGCTGTCGCGTTTCAGCACCGTGAGCTGATCGTGGTAGATCATCTTGCTGTCATGCAGTAACCGGCCGATCAGCGTCGATTTGCCGTCGTCCACAGAGCCACACGTGATGAATCGCAGCTGATCCTTTGTCCTGGCCGGGACCGCTTCCGTTGCCGGCTTTACAAACATCAAAAGTAACCTTCCCTCTTCTTCTTCTCCATTGAAGCGGCTTCATCGACATCAATTAGGCGTCCCTGGCGCTCCGACACAGTCGCAATCCGCATTTCTGTGACGATGTCTTCAATCGCCATCGCGTCGGATTCAATAGCCCCGCTCAAAGGATAACATCCAAGCGTCCGAAAGCGGATCATCCGCATTTCCGGCGTCTCGCCGCAGTTAAGCGGCAATCGCTTGTCGTCGATCATGATCGTCGCACCATTTCGACGTACTGTGGGTCTTAGTTTTGCGAAGTAGAGCGGAACGACCGGAATCTTCTCGAGCATGATGTATTCCCAGACATCGAGCTCGGTCCAGTTTGACATCGCAAACACGCGCATGGTTTCACCCTGGCGTATCCGTGTGTTGAACAAGCTCCAAAGCTCCGGTCGCTGGCTACGGGGGTCCCATACGTGTCCGGCCGAACGGAAGGAGAATATCCGTTCTTTTGCGCGACTCTTTTCCTCATCGCGCCGGGCGCCGCCAAAGGCGGCATCAAATCCGTGGAGGTCGAGGGCCTGCTTCAGCGCGTCTGTCTTCATCACCTGGGTATGGAGCGCGGAGCCGGAATCGATCGGATTGATCCCGCGCGCGATGCCCTCCTTGTTGATATGGACAATCAAGTCGAGGCCGAGCCGCTTGGCTGTCGCGTCTCGAAAGCTGATCATCTCACGGAACTTCCAGGTCGTGTCGACGTGAAGCAGGGGGAAAGGCAATTTTGCCGGATAGAACGCCTTGATCGCAATGTGCAGCATCACGCTTGAGTCTTTTCCGATCGAGTAAAGCATGACCGGCCGTTTGAATCCGGCGACCACATCACGCATGATTTCAATCGACTCAGCTTCGAGACGGCGCAGATGTTTCGGCAGCATATATCTTCTTTTCGATGCAGGATCTCTGTTCTTCGCCGTTCTGTGGCTCCAGCCCAGAGTGGAGAATATGCGCGGAGGAAACGGCCGGCCAAGCGGCAGGCTCGTCCATGAGGTCGAGCTCCATTGGACAGCAGACTTGCAGACGCGGCAGCATCTCGTATTCCTCCGCTGGTGCGGCCGGCGCCGGCCTCACACCTGATCGGCAGATCAGCTCGTGCGGGTTAAGCATCTTGGCTAAATCAACCAACGTGTTTTGATCGCAAGCATTCAGATCGCACTAGGAGTTATTAAGGATCCGCTCAAGCCGCTCGACTTCGCCTCGCAACATCTCGATAGCCGCGTCGCGGTTCTCCGAAACGTTCCAAGCAGTATGGACCGGCTCTCCAGCGTGAGAGGGGCCAGATAATGCTCCGGCCTTGGTACTTCGCAAATCCCACCAGGTTCGGAATATCCGACGATAGAGTTCAGTTACCTCACTTCCCCTATCCAGCACTCCCGCTTTCTGTGCACGCAGCAGTTCCTGCTCATATCCGAGTTCTAGCAAAAGCTCAGAGCCGACCAAATCAGTCACGGTTTGCATCTCTTCGACGCTCAATTGAGATTGCCATGATTTGACAGAGCTTTCGTCGACGGCGTTTCGTTCCAGGATATTTCGATCCCCAAAGCTGCTGGATCGAAGATAATCTGCTTGTCTCATCCCAGCCGATTCGACGGCCGCTGGGTCACAGCCGAGCCCCTTCAACAGACGCCGGATTTCCTCGTCCGGATGCGCCACGAGCAGTTCGTATTGCACGAACTGTGTCTGCGGGCGAGAGCGGTGCGCGGCGAGTTTGGGAAGGCCCAGAACCAAATCGGCGAGTGAAGTTATGATGACGTCGGGCAGACGGAGCATGAGATCGGCGAGACTGGATACGCTAACCGAATGCGGGCTTTCTGTCCGCAGTGGGATGCCCCACGTCGATTTCAGTGAAGCGGCGATGGCATAGGGATTGCGCATCAGAAGGATGTGTGGCGCTTCTGGATAGACAGATTCAAGAAACTCAAGCACGGTCCAATACCGCGGTGTCTTGTCTATGATGATGCGCTTGCCCGCGTCCGCCAGATACTGATCATATGCTGCATCGGCATAAGCGCGGCTGGCGATCGTGCGATCTATCCGCCCCAGGAACTCCGAGGTGGCGGCCTTGATCAGTGAGCTGCCCGCTGGATGGCGCTGGTCCACCTTGCCAAATGCTTCAAGCGCCAGCATCAACCAGGGTTCAGGCGGAGCCACAATGTCTGGATGGTGCTGGAGCAAATGCGCCAGGAGTGTCGTCCCGGATCGTGGAAGACCAAGAAGAAAGCACACCGCAGGCGAACGGCCGAAACGTCCGCTCATCATTCAGACCCTCGTGCCTGAAAAGCAAACTCTGCCGGCGCGCGCTCGATTGAGCGAAACAAGCCAGCCGGGCGATCACATCGACAGCCGCTCCCGTGCAAAGTATCAAAACACGACTTTTGTATAGCACTCATGAGTTTAGATCCGTTCGGTTCGATCGATCGGCGGGATCACCGAAGATAACTGCAGTCCGCCCCCCTCGATTGCTCGATAGTTAAACCGACATCAAGCGGCAGCTCAATTACACGAAGATCGATTGCGGATATGGGAAGGTTGGAAAGAGCTATACGGACGTTTGCCGAAGACCGCCCGCGGTACAGGAAGGTTATTACGTGTAGTCATAAGTTGCCGTTGCTGGGGAATTGAAGCCGAAAATGCGACATGCACCTCGCTGAATATTCGGCATGCCGGCGAGTGCGGCAAAGAAGCAGCCCACATCGCGGAAATCTCACTTGGCGACGCGCAGCTATCTTGTCAGCGCGCATCGATCCTAACGCAACTTTGCCGTGCATACTGCCGTTGGATCAAGACACTGGGCCATAGCTCCGGCCAGCCTGTTGTTCGCAAGCCCATCCGTCCGAACTATACCAACGGTTTGATTTACCTGCTCTTGCAGCACTGCCGCCCCCTAATATCGGCGCTACGGTTGTAAAGGACGGAACCTGGCTTAAGATGGCTGATCCAGCAAGCGTGCTTGGCCGTATCTATACTGACGGAAACGAGATTGTCCGGCCGATCACATGGGAGGACCATTGTGCTGGGCACACTGGGCCACGGTGGACGATCCTGATGGCGGTGACCTAATTGGGCAGAAAAAAAGGGTTGTACCGGCCAATCTGGTGTCACGATTGATGCACGTCGACCCTTCCTTCGTGACGACCCACTCAAAGTTGCTAGAGAAAAACGGTTGCTGCGGCATAAGTCCTCCTCCGCACACGATGACCGGATCCTGCAGATGTCGCTGACGGCCAAAACGCGCAAGCATCTCGCGACTTTGGCGCCGCGACAGACAGCGCAGGATGAGCTCACTTTTGATGAAAGCGGCATTGACCGATCAAGCGAGTTCATTGCCAAGGCTGCTACAGTGAGACATCGCCCGGAATGGGCCCGCTCTGGCATTCAGAAGACCAAACGCACGACTGTCAGAAATGGAGCTCGCTTCATGAGTCTCCCATTCTTCGAATATGTCTTGAAGCAGCGCGGTCGAAGGTGGTTGTGGTCCGTTCACAACGCCGACGGCGCGCAGGTGATGACGGGTTCAGGACGTAACCGCTCCGCCGCCATCTACCAAGCTAACAGAGCGCTTTTTCAATTGCTGCTGAACGCGCCATATCGCCTCGGAGCTCGAGCTATCCGACAGGCTCGGCGAGGTCGGCTTACGCCCAAGCTTTAGGCGTACGCCTACGACGGAGCTTTCGATTACCCACATTTCTAGATCTGCGATTCTTTAAGCCGCGCACTTAGAGCACCAAGTCGTGCAGCCCGCTCCAGGGCAGATTTCCTTAGCTCTGTAGTCAGAACTTTAGGGGCTTTCAAGGCTTCGTCGAGCGCGTCATTGATGAGAGCGGCGTCTCCGGGATCAATTTCGTATATCATCTTCAAGGCCGCAGCGAGATCGGTATCACTCCGCTTCGGCGGACGCTCAGGAATGTCAGTGGACGCAATCGGATCAGACTGCGCATCAACCAGCAACAGCGACCAGTGATTGCCGCGCTGATCTCTGTCCGTATTGCTGGCATCGCTTACCATCCGCCTTGAGCCACCGCGCGCAGAGATTCGTCCATCATCTTCAATGCAGTCAGGAGGTTTTTATTGTTCGGAAACAGCTCTGCAGCGCGCTTGATGCGTGAACGCTAACATGCAAGGGGCCCCAATGCGCCAGCAGAAGAACGGTTATGATTGCGGCGTCTTTGTCGTAGACGAGAATAGTAAGGTCCGCCCAGACATCGCCGCAGAACGACTTCTCAACATCGATCAGGCCTGAGGCGGATACGCCGGATGCTATTTGATGAGGGCATCGACCTTCGGCCGCAAAGCATCATCGATGCCGCCTGTAAGCGATTGCGGCAACTGCATGTCGGCCATATCCCGCCAGGCGTAAGCGGGACTGGCCAGCCCCATGAAGACGAAAACAATACCCGGGAACGCGCATGGCTTGGCTCCCCTTCCGCACAGCAATGGCTGGAAATAAGACCTCTCAAATCAGTCCGTAATTCGTGCCGACGGGGTTACTGCCTTGACGGAGACCAACTGGCATTGATTCCTCAGAAAGGCACAAAGGTCTCTGGCAGGCGATTTGGGACTTCAACGGAAATGACCATCGCCACGTGGGTCTGCTGTTTGGCCTCTCGAGGCAGCGTGCAACGCTTCTACTCCGCTGAAGGCAACAAAGTGCCCGGCGTGATCAATTGTACGGTCTACAAGAGTTTGCGAAAACTCCGACCTTTAAGAGCGACGACCGCGAAGGTCACATTTTCTTCGAAAACTCGTGCTAACCATCGTCTGATTGTTCCGGCCGGATGTACGCTGTGGCATGACAGGAGCCCCGGCCTTCATGCCGGGGTTTTTCGTTTCCCTCGCGAGAAGTCCGCCGATACACTTTGTGAAAGAGCGCCTTTCCATATTTGCGCAAGAACAAGGCAGTGGCGGCCTCACAGCCTTCGTATGCCAACTTCCAATCCCCAGCCTCCCCGGCGGTGGCCACCGCATGCGCGTGACAAATTGCAGTTTTGCGCAGTGTCTACTTCCCTGCTGCTGCCGTGAGAGCAATCGGCATAGCCATCTTGCACCACCCTAACCGTCACCCCGCGAGCGTGGGCACGATTAGCGGATAACATCCCGTTACCTGATCTTCTCCAGCCGGTGGTTGCCAGAGCGCATCTGGTGATTTTCGAGGTGAGACGATAGACTTCGGCCCGCCTCCGATGAACTTACTGGCGCAGCAATCGGTCCACCAGTCACCTAGAAGAAGGTGCGCAGCGTGGCGTCAAGTTAAGGTGATATTTGCTGTGCGACCTAGCTGCGCAGTGATCGGATTGCCGGATGCAGGGCGGGAGATGCAATTTGCTGACTTGCTCTCGCGGAGTATGAGCACGTCTTCCCTCGAGATCACGCCGGCAAGGCTCAAGTCTGCGTAGCAGACATACGCAAGCTGTCACTGCAGTGATGCATCCAGCAATAAGTGTTCCACGAAGGCTTACGGGACAGTTACGATCATTCTGATTCCTCGTCAGCTTCTAGAAAGCTAAGCCTCTTAGCGTGAACGTACTTATCCAGACCGGCGCTAGCTGCTCAGATCTGACTCGGAGGGTGGGATGGATGCGCTCAATAACCTCAACCCGTTCGAGACCCGTGTCGATCAGACGTACTACGATCGGCGGCAACAGCAGCAGGCCGACCAAGCCGGGTTTCAGCAGCACGTGAATGACTTGCGTCTTCATGGTCGCCTGCCTCCCAATTCAATTAGCCTCGGCGAGCCACCCTGTGTTGCTTCGAACAGAGGTGCGGATCGTTTGGGAATGCCGCACGAGGATGTAGTCCGACAAGGCACCTCGCGGTCGCCGTCGGATTCGTTCGCCTGCTCTGAACAAGACGATCAGCGTGTGCTTTTTCCGGTCGCTGATCGCGACGGGCAGTTGCCGGATGGCAATTTCAGTCTGACAGATGATTGGCACGCCATGGATTCAGCTGCCGATTGGCCGCCGTATAGTGTCGATCAGGAGGAGCATTCGTGGGCCGAGGCCGGTGATGTAGCGCCGGAGTCGTCAACATCCGCCGCAAATCGTTCCGAGCAAAATTTCGGGGCATCGATTCTAGGCCGACAGCCCCGGCCGGGCGATGGCAATACCTCTAGACTGACCCCGGCCGCAGCGCAGTGGACCATAGCCTTGCAAACGGGGGCTCCGGGGCGCGCAAGCGGTCAGACGCATGAAGACCCTGTCTTCAGCGAGTCGCGGCTTAACCAGATCCTGGATGGTTGGGCCGAGGAGGAAGGGCAGTCGCAAGACGAGAACCGCGAAGAGGCTGTAAGACGAATAAAAGCCTGGAGTGAGGCGGGCGACGTCTATGCAGGGCTGGAGCTCTTAAATCTATCCCTGACGACACTGCCGGCGGCCCTTCCGCCTGGGCTTCAGTCGCTCAACGTGAGCGACAACGAGCTGGTGCACCTGCCTGACGCCCTCCCGCCTAGACTGCGGGCGCTCGGCGCCAGCGGCAACCGGTTGACCCGCCTGCCCGACACACTCCCTAACGGGCTTCAGTCACTTGCCATCGGGGGCAACCGGCTGACCAGTCTGCCTGAAAACCTTCCAGAGGGGCTTTTGACACTCGCGGTCGGCAGTAGCCGCTTGACCAGCCTGCCAGATACTCTGCCGGATGGGCTGCAGGACCTCGACGTCCGCGGCAACCGGTTGACCAGACTGCCCGACGCCCTCCCCATCGGACTTCAATCACTTGCCGTCGGCGGCAATCGCTTGACCAGCCTTCCCAACACACTCCCGCCTGAAATCCAAGAGCTCGAAGCCGATGGCAACCGGCTGACCAGCCTTCCCGACACACTCCCCGTCGAACTGCAGGTGCTCTTTGCGCGCGACAACCAGCTGGACAGTTTGCCCGAGACCCTCCCCCCCGAGCTCCAGAGACTTCACGTCAGCGGCAACCGGCTGACCAGCTTACCCGACAATCTCCCCGTCGAACTGCAGGTGCTCGAGGCACGCAATAATCGGCTGAGCAGCTTGCCGCAGGCGCTGCTAACCCGGCTAGGTTTTGGGTGCATGGTTTATTTGGAGAATAATCCGCTGCCCGAGCAGGTGCGTACGAATTTGGCGGAAGCCCTCAATTCCCCGGGCTATGACGGCCCGCGGGTCTTCATCTCGATGGGTGAGGGACCGGCGGTGGATCAGGAACGGTCGCTGGCCGAGGTGGTAGCGGACTGGATGGACGGGGAGCCGGAGGTGATCGACGCCTGGCAAAACTTCGCCGGCGAAGCGCGGGCGCCCGAATACGCGCTCTTCCTCGATAGGCTACGGAACACCGTAAATTATGATAATCCTCATTTCCGGGAGGCCGTCGCCGAGGATCTGCAGCAGGCTGCGATCAGACCGCACTTGCGCGAGCAGTATTTTCAGTTGGCTTTCGGGGCGAGCGAGAGCTGCCAGGATCGCATCACTCTGACCTGGAACAGCATGCAGACCGCACGCCTGAACGCTGATGTCGAGGACGGGGCCTATGACGATCGGCTCGGCGAGCTCATCCAGAAGGCCCGAGTCTTGTTCCGCCTGGGCGCACTCGAGCCGATTGCCCGTCAGAAGGTCAACTCACTCCAGTTCGTCGATGAGATCGAGGTCTATCTCGCCTATCAGGTCAAGCTACGTGACCGGCTGGACCTGCAGCTCATCGCTCCGGACATGCGGTTCTATGACATCTCGTACGTCACTGAGCACGACCTCACCGCAGCCGAGACGCAGGTGCGGAATGAGGAAGCGGCGGGGTTCGCCGATTTTATGGCAACTCGCTGGCAGCCCTGGGAAACGGTGGTGAGCCGGATTGCCCCCGACGCCCATGCAGAGATGCAGAACCGGCTCGCCGAGGCGATGGACGGGGAGTTTCCGAGCCGGCTCGAGCAGCGACTCGCCGACCATCACCTGACCGGAAACAGCGACGCCGAGTTGCAGTTCGGAGCCCAGATCCGCGACGAGATCGCCCGCGAGATCAAGGGCGCACTGATGCGGCAGGTGCTCGCGGATCATGCGCTTGAGCTGTGAAGCGGCCGTCCACTTGGCGAGGATTCCGGCGCGCCGAACGGGCTGTTCGTTGAACGTTATGCCGGCAGGATTAGGCACGTGGCAGTCACGAGGCGCGCAGAGGAGCTTCGACGACCGCTTGACGAGGAGCCCGCAGAGGAGCTTCAGGAATGGCGAGATGGATCACTTCACCTCGTCGGCTTTCGCGCAAGCCGAATTGCATTCAGAGCAGTTCTCTCAAGGAGAGCTTCGGCGAGTGCTGGATCATCTGGATGATGAAGCCGTGCCGTCGGCGGCCTCCGTCGCTTCAGAGGAGCTTCGGCGTCTGGAAAAACAATCGCATGATGAGCTTCACGACTAGGAGACAATCATCCTGCTGCGTCGGTTTAGCGCTGTAACCGGCGACGGTCGCCGGTGAGACGTAAAAGATGATGACCAAGAGTCGGAGCCAAGTCCATGTCACGAGGGCGAGCGCGAGCTGGCCGATGCTGAACGTCGCGGCGCCAGCGACGAGGGCGACAGCGATGCCGCCCGGAGCGCCGGCTCCCGTGTGGAAGGCCCAAAGACCAACCGTTACGCCGGCGAAGACGGGCAACGCGAAGACTGCAAGCGTGAAGAGCAGCCACGCGAAAACGCCTATGACGAGGAAAACGAGCAGTGGTGCGAAGGTGATCATGTCGGTGGGCTCCGTGAATCATAGGTCTGACGGTTGCGCCTTTCACCACCGCGGCGCGAGCGTGAGTATAACCGCAAATAGAGGCCGTCGGGAATGGCATCCGTCGGACGTTCTGCTACACCCGAAAAGCGGCACCCGATCCGATGACGTGGCATTGGCCTTCCGATGTCAGAACCCGGTTAATCGGCTCGGATCCAGAAATCACGTCCACTCGCTAAGGTGCTTGCATAAAACTCTTGAGCGGGCCCATAAGGCGTCAACGTTAGCTCGCACTCGAGGTCTGACTCAAGAACAGTAGTACAGAGGCTCGTTATGAAGCCCGAAAAACATCGTGCGCATCGAAGGGACCTGAGACGTTGGAAGCTCCACCCGAATTGAATGTGAGCTTGCCCCCCGGGCTTAATCCAGTTTGAAGTTCGTTCTGGCCCACGACAAGGACCAGAGCATGAAGCGCAGCCGCTTTTCGGAAGAGCAGATCATCGGGATTTTGAAGGAGCATGAGGCCGGCGTGTCGGTCGCCGATCTGTGCCGCAAGCACGGCGTCAGCGACGCCAGCATCTACAAATGGAAGGCCAAGTTCGGTGGGCTGGAGGTGTCGGAGGCCAAGCGGCTGAAGACGCTGGAGGACGAGAATACGCGGCTGAAGCGGTTGCTGGCTGATGCGATGCTGGACAATGCGGCGTTGAAGGACCTCCTGGGAAAGAATGTATGACCCGCCCCGCCCGTGCAAGGGTCGTTTCGATCAGGACGATGCAGTCTGCACAAATGTATCCGGCCTCTTGCAAGTGGGCCGCTGTTGCGGCCAGGCCATGATGAGATCCGCGCGTGCCGTTCCCAGATAAATGGTCCGGGCTCAAAACCCGCTTTTTTGCACAGGGCTTACGGCGCGCCGATCGACTGTCTCGTCATCACTTTCACGAGCCTCGCAGTCTGGAACAAACGGGATCAGCTAAAGGCCGGATCCCGCCGTTCGTAGCTTGCGCCGGGCTTGGTCATCACCACCCATGCGATCCGCGCAATCTTTGCCGCCAAGGCGACGGTGACCTTGTTGGTGTGCATGCGTGCCTGAAGTCCATCAAGCCAGGCGCCAAGGTGATATCGCGAGCGATCAAGATGTGTCACGCAGGAGCGGGCGCCGTGGATGATCATCCGGCGCAGATATCGGTTGCCGCGCTTGCTTATCCCCAGCAGCTTCGTTTTGCCTCCCGTAGAGTATTCTCTGGGAACAAGACCCAGCCAAGCTGCCATATCGCGGGCCTTTTTGAACTGTCGGGCAGATCCAGCTGCTGCCAAAAGCGCCGTCGCCGCGAGTGGACCAATGCCCGGGATAGTCATTAATCGACGTGCGGTATCGCTTTGAGAGGCAACCGCCTCAATCTCGCGGTTGACTTCAGCGATCCGCAGCTCCAGCTGCCGCAGCTCGTCGAATGTAGATGCCAGAATGCGACGCATGGCCGACGTTAGATCATTCGATTCATCTGCCAAAACTCTCGGCAGATCTGCCTTGAACTTGCCGGCGCCCTGGTGAATAGCGATCCCATATTCCAGGCAAAAAGCGCGCATCTGATTTATGAGGCACGTCCGTTGCGACATCATCCGATCGCGAACACGATGCAGCGCTTGCAGGTCAATGTGCTCAGGCGACCTTAGCTCGACGAAGCGCATTGTTGGTCTCGTCACGGCTTCGGCGATCGCCGCGGCATCGATGATGTCATTTTTGTTGGACTTCACATATGGCTTCACGAATTGAGCTGGGATAATGCGAACGGTGTGCCCCATGGCGGCGATCTTGCGGGCCAACCATTGCGAGCCGGAGCAGGCCTCCATCCCCACCAAAGCCGGTCCTGCACGTTCGAAGAACTGCAAGAGCGTATCGCGCCGAAAGGTCGCCTTCTGGATCGGCATTCCGGCGGCGTCGAGTCCAACGACGTGGAAAAGGTTCTTGCCAATGTCGATCCCAAACACCGTTGCCGGCCTGGGCTTGTTCCGTGTCCTCATTGCTTCCTCCTTTCAAAAGCCAACTCAGTCTGACTGAGAGGACGGGGCGGGTCATCCCATTAGTGGTGACGCCCGCCGCCGAGCGGAAAGCAGTCGCCCATCTGCGAACGGCATTCGGGATGAGCGAACGGCGGGCGTGTAAAGCCATCGGCTGCTGCCGTATGACAGTGAGATACCAGACGGCCCGAGCGGACGATGCCGGCCTTCGCCAGCGCATGAGGGCGATCGCCCAGGAGCGCCGTCGCTTCGGCTATCGGCGCCTGCACGTTCTGCTCAAGCGAGAGGGTTATGTGATCAACCACAAGAAGCTGTTCCGGCTCTACCGGGAAGAGAAGCTTGCGGTGCGCCGCCGCGGCGGTCGCAAACGGGCGATCGGGACCAGGGCGCCGATGACCGTGCCGATGGCGCCCAACGACCGCTGGTCGCTCGACTTCGTGTCGGATCAGCTCACCGATGGCCGCCGCTTCCGCGTCCTGACCGTGGTTGATGATTGCACCCGCGAGTGCCTGGCGCTGGTGGCCGATACTTCGCTCTCCGGTACCCGGGTGGCGCGGGAACTGGACCGGCTGATGATGGAGCGCGGCAAGCCGAAGATGGTGGTCAGCGACAATGGCAGCGAGTTGACCAGCAACGCCATCCTGACATGGGCCGATGAGAGCCGTGTCGCATGGCACTACATCGCGCCGGGCAAGCCCATGCAGAATGCCTTCATCGAGAGCTTCAACGGCCGTCTGCGGGATGAACTGTTGAACGAGACGCTGTTCACGTCGCTGGCCCAGGCCCGCGTCGCGCTCGGATGCTGGCGGGCCGATTACAACAACGCACGACCTCACTCGCAGCTTGGATGGAAGACGCCGTCCGAGTTCGCCTTTACCCGCCACCCGCGCCGGGATCTGGCGCTGCGCTATGCCGAGGGCTCCGCGCCAGCTCCCGTCGCTACCACCGCCCAACCGGGCAAACCCAACCGTCAGGGCGAACTGAGGACTGGATAAAACTTGGGGGCAAGGTCAAATGCTCTTCGGAGCAGCATCGACAATCTGGACGCCGCCCTGATTCACATTCTCGCGGAACGTTTTAGGTGCACTCGAGAGGTGGGAAAACTAAAGGCTCGATTGCAAATGCCTGCTGCCGATCCAGGTCGGGAGGAGAGACAGACAACAAGACTGCGTGCGCTCGCACAGGCCGCCAACTTTGACCCAGACTTTGCTGAGAAGTTCCTGGCCTTCATCATAACAGAAGTGATCCGGCATCATGATCTTGCTCGTGAAGAGATCGGTACAGTGTAGAATTGCCTCGTTCAGCATGCGACGCGCGGCCCGTAAAGCTTGACAAGCAAATCCTGCTTCGAAGGATGCGCTGCTACTACGCGGATGTGGACGACTATCCTTGCGTTGCGGGCGCCTCGGTTTTCCTCTCCGCATACTCGGCCAGAGTTGAACCGGCGTCGGATCGACGCTTGGACGTTCTGCGGTAAGGTTCATGTGGGGGATCAAAGCGGTGCGCGGGTTAGTCTCACCAGCTCGCCGCAGAAGCATTGCGTCAATGCCTTCCGGCAGCAGTCTCGGCAACGGAGCGCCAGATCGGTGTTCCAAGCCGGCAAGTCTCGCGGGAGGCGCCAAGCCTCATCGTCGGCAGAGGCCTAAAGAAGGTCGAACGTCGGCCCAGTCAATTGATGAAGGCGCCGCAAGGCCGCTCAGTGGCGCGCCGGGTAAAGCGATCAGCCAATGAGTTCGGCCCAGCCCGACCAAGACTGTCTCGCCGAATCTGAAAAAGCTGCTGGCCGAACGGATGTTAGATTCGGACCTAGGAGTTCGTTTAAGACTGGTTAGATTCTCGGAAGCTAACGCGCCTAGAACTGGGCGCTTTGGCCCCATCGCCTGCGTCCGGAGACGAGCGTTTCGGTCGTGTCCTCGGAAGTGGTGTAGCTCGGTAGAGCAAAGCCGCCCGGACGCGCGCCCTCAAATAGCGCCGTAGCGGGCGGGCGGCTTTGCGGTGGTCACCGGCAGTTCTCCGGTAGGATCGGGTTGCGACACGCCAACGCAACCGAGGAACCACCGATGACCGACGATATGATGAACCTGCGCACGCTCGTGGAGAAGACCCCCGATGCCGATCTGTTGCGCGAGATGATTGGCTTTGCTGCCCAGCGCCTGATGGAGCTGGAAGTCGAAGGCCAGACCGGAGCGGCCTACGGCGAGAAGAACCCCGAGCGTCTGGCCCAGCGCAACGGCTATCGCGACCGGATCTGGGAGACCCGCGCCGGGTCAGTCGAACTGCGCATCCCCAAGCTGCGCAAGGGCTCCTACTTCCCGGGCTTCCTGGAGCCGCGCCGGATGGCCGAGAAGGCGCTTACCGCCGTGGTGCAGGAAGCCTATGTGCAGGGCGTCTCGACCCGCTCGGTCGACGATCTGGTGCAGGCGATGGGCATGAGCGGCATCTCCAAGAGCCAGGTGAGCCGGCTCTGCGGCGAGATCGACGAGAAGGTGAAAGCCTTCCTCGCCCGCCCGATCGAGGGCGATTGGCCGTACCTGTGGATCGACGCCACCTATGTGAAGGTGCGTCAGAATGGCCGCATCGTCTCGGTCGCGGTGATTGTCGCCGTCGGCGTCAACAGCGACGGCCGGCGCGAGGTGCTCGGCATGGATATTGGTCCCTCCGAGGCCGAGACGTTCTGGACGGCGTTCTTGCGCAAGCTCGCCCGCCGCGGCCTGCGCGGTGTCAAGCTGGTCGTTTCCGACGCCCACGAGGGCATCAAGGCCACCGTCCGAAAGGTGCTCAACGCCAGCTGGCAGCGGTGCCGCGTCCACTTCATGCGCAACGCGCTGGCGCATGCCGGCAAGAGCGGGCGGCGCGTCGTCTCCGCCTTCATCGCTACCGCGTTTGCCCAGGACGATGCCGACGCCGCAACAGCGCAATGGCGCAAGGTCGCCGACCAGCTCCGCCCCAAGCTGCCCAAGCTTGCCGGCTTCCTCGACCAAGCCGAGACTGACGTGCTCGCCTACATGACCTTCCCGCCGCCGCATCGGACCAAGCTGCACTCCACCAATCCGATCGAGCGCCTCAACGGCGAGATCAAGCGACGCACCGAGGTGGTCGGCATCTTCCCCAACGAGGACGCCATCGTCCGCCTCATCGGAGCGATCCTGCTCGAGCAAAACGACGAATGGGCCGTCCAGCGTGCCCGTTACATGACGCTGGAAACCATCGCACCAATGAGCGATGATCCAACCGTCAGCCTTCCGGCGATCGCCAGCTGACCAGCCCGGCTCTCGCCGGCGAACGCGGTGACCCGCCGCCACCTACACCACGCTAGGGGACACGATCAGCGTTTCGGGGGTTCATCTTCGAGACAGGCCTATGGGCTAAGGGTATCTCTTCACTCGCGATCATACATCGCTAGCGGCCGTCGAAAGCGCCTTCCAAAAAACTTGATCAAAGATGAGGACGCGTTGGGGCCCGTTCCGCGACGTTGAAGGCCATCCAGCACGTGCGTGAAAAACTCTCTCAGCGCAGATCGGCAAAGCTAATTTGCGACGAAGTTTCTGCGACCAAAGAGGGCGGCCCGCAAGCCGCCCTACCCCCATTAGCCAGTGTTGCTCAAAATCACCGCTGATGTCCGAGTCCAATTCCGAGATTTAAGGCCTTCTGGCGCAGCGCGCCGGCGCTGCGCCTAGTCATTTTTGCTAACTTTATGACCGGGGTCCGAGCCTTCGAATGAACTTTGAGCTCTTTGATATCTGCCTTCGTCCACTCGCGCCGCTTGACGCGTTTCTTTGTTGCTTTTTTCACGATGAATGCTCCTTCTGAGAAGAGCGCTTGTAACATAGTTTTTTCGCAGCGACGACCGTAAAAAAAGAACAGTCATCGGAACTCGCGCCAGGTATTAGCTCGGTCATGCTTTCGGAAGACAACGTCTGGACTAGTGCAGCTGTGGAATTGTAAACTTCGTGCAGACTCTGTGTAGAGAGGCTTCGTTACAATTAAATGCTCAATCCACGCCTTTCTATTCGAAACTAAGCACGTAGACTAACATGTTCTGGAATGAGCAAGCCAATCGCGATGAACCTGAACAGCTGCATCTCGGGGAGGTTCGTGATTTGTATTAAGCCTAGAGTGATCAAACATCGAGGCCCTGAGAACATCGGGGCGGTCTCTTGCTATGGTCACCTTATGACGATTAGCGCACTTTATCTAAACGCCAGAGCTCCCTTGGGGCGTGCGCGAATACTAGATCGATCGGGTCTTCGTGTCGGCCGTTCGGGCTCGGCTCAACGCGTTGGAGTGCACGAAGACATCAGCTCCTCCATTCCGTAGGTTGGATGAAGCCAGTGGCCATCAGCAAGGGATTGAGCGGCAAGCCGTCACGCCGATAGCCCTTGCGCGTGCTCAATCGCTTGCCGGGGAGCGCTTTCTGCGCGCGCTGGTTCGTAGCTGCGAGCACACCGGGGGCGGCTACCCATCTTCGCGCTCTTGCGCGATCTCCCGCTTAGCCTGACCCTGCATAGCACCCACATCTACCAATTCGAGCCTTTCAAGAGTCTTCCTTCCCTCGTCGGTGATAATCCAGCACCCGGCCTCTCGCTCGATCAGCCTTTGGCCAAAAATATCGAGTTGGGGCGCTCGGCTCGCGATACGCTTCATACGCGCCGGCCACTCTGGGCCGCTGCTGTAATAAATGGCCAAATGCTGTTTAACGACTTCGATGCTCGCCCGTCCGTGTGGCTGGCCGGCAAGTATCTTCAGTATGGACAGCTGAAAACTCACGCGCGCACGCCATCGAGTCGGGGAAAAGCTCCATAATACTTATCGGAGGGAAGCCGCAGCGCCGTGCGCGGCTTTTCAAAAGAAACCTTGCGCCATAAGCCTAATGAAGCAGAATACCCGCCTGCCGTCGACGCGGTAAACAAGGTTCTCGACGGGATCGGCGACATCCTGCCAGAAGTGTTTTGAAGAATGGGTCAGCGGAGATAGCCGCGTTGGCTACGCGTCTGACGAGGTCTCGACCGCCGTCTTCGACCGATTCGAGATCAGACTACGTCGGTGGTAACCGCGCTGTTGCACATCTTGGCGAATAACATCGCTCACTGAACACACCGCCCGCTTCTTTCGCTTCCAACTGCCGGCCACCCCCGCAGGGATCGCCCCCCCTCGCGGAACGACCAAAAGATCGCGTCTTCCGTTCACATAAATATCGAACATGTCGTCCCTCGGTTGACACCAGCGTAGATCGCCGGTTCATACATTTGGTGACATCGAAGCAACAGTTGCGCTTAAAGAACTACGCGAGTTGCCTCCGGATTTCGCCTGCACTTGACAGTGCACGGCGCAAACTCGCTTCTCCTTCACGTGCTCCGCATTGCCGAGAATGCAGGAGCCTTCGCGCGCGCCTTATTGTCGCTAACAGATTCCCCTTGTCCGGGCGTCGTTCAAGGCAATAAGCCTTGCAGGCTACCGTCGGATCGATAGCGAGCCGGTGAACTGAATTGTCCTTTGGACAGAGGCCTGATCTGTGATGCGAGGGACTTTTGCCGCTCGGACGAATTTGATTGAGCATTTGTCTGCCGTGGCAATTCTCTTTCGTTCTGAGTTTATCCCTGGTCGCGCGATCGAATCGTACTCGGATGCTGATGTTACAATGTACGTGAGGACTGTCGTGGGTCCGATGGTGCCGACGGACGCGAACGTGTTCACGTCCCAACTTACCGCCCGTTCATAGCGGTGATTGAGGATGACGGCTGCGCTGGCAGGCTGGCGGCGAAAGTGAGCAATACGCAGAAGGTAAACGCCGGATCGTATTAACATCGCCGCCAGAAACAGCGAGTACAGACACAAGGGCTGTCGTGGATTCCGAGGCGGCAATGAGGCTTGTCCTGTGTCGACTCAGGGGCATTGATGTGTGCAGATTGGCTAACCACGCAGACCCTTTGAGACAGCCATGGCTGCCAGAGGCAGACTTGTTCTTGTCACGAATCAAACAACACCGATTTGTGGGAGCGGATCCTTTGATCCGGATGGCCCTGCCGGTATGACGCTATCGCTGTGGTCGAGGCGACCCTGTCCGGGACCACGCTTAGATTACAGATTGACCCACAATCCAATTCGCAGACTCGCTCCGCCAAAGTCAAGCTAACCAGCCCATGCCGGCGGCAATGCAGTCGGGGTTCGGAGCTCTATCACATCGGCGAAGACGGTCCAATCGCGAACACTCTTTTGCTTGCAGAAATCACTCTCCGCCTGCTGTGCAGCAGCGCACAGCGAGGTGGCATTAACCTTGAACGTCGCCTGACAGGCACGATGTTCGTGCCCGGTATCGTCACAAACGATCTTGATGAACCGAACATCAAATGAAATCATGGCATCCTCTTCTTGTGGGTTTGCTTATGCACCATTCTGCCATTCGCTCCACAAGTGTATTTGATCTGCCTCAAGCGGCATCCCCAACCGGTTGTCCGTCGAGATAAGTTCGAAGCTTTGGTAGCGCGTCTCGCGCGCTCCTGTTGTCGCGCAGACCACGCGGCCACTACTTTTCCAGCTTGGCGGATCGCACTCTGTTTTGCGAAGAGGGATAACGCCTTCTGGTCTGCTCATGCCCTCGACTGACAAAATTGAACGACCGATGACTCGAGGACGTCTGAAGAGACGCGCCGTCATGCCCGAGATGCCGGCTATTGATCTCTATCGATCCATACCCAACCGCTGGCAATATTGAGAGGCCGCTAACTTTACACGCGATACTTGGTGGTCCCACGAGACATTGCCGCAAACACCAGGTCGTCGCGCCAATCGCCGAGCAGAGCCATTTCCCCGAGGCGCGCCGGCGGCCGAGACAATCGACGGCGAGACCTATGCGCACGTGATCGTGGGGCAAGATGAGGCAAACTGCCCCTGCGGCCGCGACAGCACAGCCGATGATCACGCTTGTCGCAGCCAACGTTTCGATGAGCCCAGGGCTCAGACTTCAGCGCCAAAGCCTTTGGCTGGGATCTGCCCGGCAAGGCCACCGATATTGCGAGGCGAGCGATCAATTGAACATCCGCTTGCCGGCTACCGCAACATTGAGGACAAATGCCGTCGTGCCCCATTCGCGAGTGGTGCGCCTCAAATCAACCCCGCTACACGCTGGCGTGTCCCCTCGCGGATCGCCCGACTTGGGACATGTCGCCAGCCAACGCGGGCCTGTGGGCCCGCAGCAGCCGCTGGAGCTCGGCCATTCTGGATGCGCATCAGCTCTTTTTGACCTGTATCAAATACTGCAGCGACTGCCTACTGATAGAAGTGAGCTTCCCGTCCAAGGTCACACACATGGCAGAAAGAAAGACTTGGCGCCCCATCATCTTTTCATGTCCAGATACCGGCGACCGAGTTCAAGGACTGCTGCCGGACGTGCCCGAGCGGCGTGCCGATGACCTACACACAATAACCTGCGCCGCGTGCGAAGGCGTCCACTTCATCGACCCGCGGACGGGCGCGATGATCGGCGTCGAGCGCAGCTAGGCTCATCCGAATGGGTGTCAAGCGAGCTCCGGCGTCTTCCGGTTCTCGGGGATGCCGCCCCGCTCACAAGGGCGCGGCTGACGTCATCACAACCCAACGCCCCACGTCGACGCCGTGGGACAAAGAGATTTTCCACCAACGAAGGATGTTCGACATGACAGACCACGGGGACATTCGTCCCGCCGCCGGCGAGATCGCGGGAGCGGCAGTCCAGTTCCACTTCTGCAGAACAGCGGTTAATACCAAGCGCCAAGGACCTGAGCTGATCCATATCGATTCCACCAAGGCCCGGGAGTTGTTTCGCGGGGCCAATCCTAATATTTCGGGTGGCGAGCCGATCAAGTCCCAGTACGATAGGTTCAACGGCGCCGCGGTCGATAAAACCCCGGCCGCGGCTGGCGCAATCGGGACCACGCCGCCTGGGCAATATTGGGCTGAGCCAGCTCTCGCGGCGGCCAAGCCATCTCGTGCGTAGTTCAGAAGGTTGCCTGAATTTGTCAGCCGGCAGCGATGAACACCGTCCAAGATCTACTGGCGACCTGACCTGGGAGCGGGTCGAAACGGCGCCGCCCTTTGATCAGGATCTGGAGATTGCCGTGATCGAGGGGAATGCCATTCACCGGGTGGTCTTTCCTTGCCGCCGGGCCTTCGGCGGCTGGATCAAGGCCAAGACCGGAGAACACGTAGCCGTGCAGCCAACGCACTGGCGCATATGGCCAGATGGCGACGGCCGTCCTGCACAATAGATTGGTGTGAGCTGAGGCGCGTTCTGCTCCGGTGGCCCTCGTGGGAAACAATGTATAGTCGATCGAATGAGAGGGTCTATCAGGAAGCATGTCGGACCACATCTGGTAAGGCTATGGCACTGCCGCGGCAGCCGCCGCGCTGCCTCTCGTGCTGTCGTCGACAAGATCGAGATGCAGAAGGTCGCGGTGGACTTGATACGCAATGCAATCGAGGCCATGGCTTCCTGCCCGCGCGCTGAAGTTGCTGTCGACAGGTTTACAGTTGCTAATAAGGGCCCCGGCATCAGCGCTGATATCGCCGACCGACTGTTGCAGCCCTTTGTCACGACTAAAAGGCATGGCATGGGTGTGGGGCTATCAATCTGTAGGACGACCATCGAGTCATGGCAGCCATATCGTCGCGCAAGCAAATCCGGGTGGCAGCGCGATCCTTCAGTTCACCGCGCCATTTGTCGAGCTTAGCGAACAGACAGCATGATTGGGCGGCGCATTCTTGTGATCGACGATGACGCCGCAATGCGGGACTCGCTCGCGTTTCTTCTTGATGTTAACGGTTTCTACGTAGCAACCTATGAGACGGCGACCGCGTTTCTTAATGACGTCGCGAGCGGTCCAGTTGATTGTATTGTGTCGGACATCCGCATGCCGGGCATGAGCGGTCTCGAGCTAGTCGGTAAAGTGAAGGCCAATCGTGTCAACTGCCCCGTCGTCTTAATAACTGGTCATAGCGACGTATCGCTCGCAGTTGAAGCGATGAAAGCGGGTGCGGCCGACTTCCTCGAGAAGCCGTTCGTGGAGGAGGTGCTATTGCGTGCGATCAATAGTGCTCTGGAAGCGCGACCAACAAAACCAGCCGATGACGCAGCAAAACTCCAGGCGGAAGCCCGCCTCGCGTGCCTCTCGTCGCGCGAGCGTGACGTCCTGCAGGGACTATTAGCGGGCAAGATTAACAAGGTGATCGCCTATGATCTCGGCATCAGTCCCAGGACAGTCGAGGTTTACCGTGCAAACCTCATGGCCAAGACCAATGTCCGCAGCGTGTCCGAGTTGATGCGGATCGCCATTGCCGCGGGACTCTAGCACCAGCGCAAATGCCGCGAATGGCTTATTCATGCATTCAAGCTGCGCACTCCAGACGAACGGACGGTTTTCAGGCGCACCGCACCAAGTGGGTCATGTTGTCGATGACGGCTACCGACGCAACACAGGCTGCTGGTTAGATCAATTACGTCGGCCCACATTTGTGCTCCGATGGACAGCGGGTCTGTCGCCCCGGAGAACTGGGGCTACGGCAGCGTATCGCATGATCATCGAGCGCGTCGACCACGTCGGTCAGCGTACATCGATGAGGATGCCGTCAATATCTGCCTGGTCACCTCCGCGGCCGACCGATGCTGATGGGGATCAGAGCCAAGACGCCAGGAACCCAGCATGCAGCTTTCTAATCCGGTTTGGCCATGTTTGAGCAAACAAGGGACCGCGGCGCCCCCGTTCAAAAACGCCCTGCTCGTGGCACTTACGGGTAAATACTTAGGGACTTCTACCTAGGGAAAACATCCAAATTTTCGAGTTCGTCAGGAGCAGCCAATCTGCGTCCCATCGATGTCCGCAAGATAGGGTCCGCCATGCACGCCCAGACCGCCAAATTTACCGAAACCAGCCGTTATCCGACCAGCGTCTTGCGAGGGCAACCTCAACACTTCGGCGGCTAAGTTAATTTACGCCGGCTCGAATTCAAAGCGCGCTACGTTTTTGCGTCGAACAGCGCAAAAAATTGCGGCGTCGCGAAGGACACCGAATTCGGCCTGGGCGATCTTGTAAGTGGCAGAAACGCTTCCGGCCTACATTGTGCCTCCAGGAGCACCGGAATGATCATCGACCTTTTGCTTCGAGAGCATCGCAACATTGATCTGCTTTTGGCCGCTCTTCAACGCGAATTGGAGATTTTTGAGGGGGGGATCGGTCCCGATTATGAGGTCATTCGCGCGATTATCAGCTATTTCGAGGTTTACCCCGAGCTGTACCATCATCCACAGGAAGACTTGATTTTTTCGAAGCTCAAGGCACGCGATCCCGATGCAGCTGCAATCGTCGGCGATCTCGCGCTTGAACACCAGGAAGTGGCCGACCGTTTGCTCCACTTCGCGCGAGCTATTGACGCCATCCTCGCGGATCGTGAACTCTTTCGGCAAGACGTCGGCGATATCATACGCGACTTTATAGTACGCGAGCGGCGTCACATGATGTGGGAAGAACGAGATTTCTTTCCGGCCGCACTGAAGACTCTCTCGGCACAGGAATGGACCGAAATCGCTTCCGCCGTCACCGATGATGGAGATCCCCTGTTCAGCGAGACAGCGGCAGCCACTTCCGATGCGCTAAGAGCGCATATTCTGCAATTGGAGCAAGAAGCTGAGGCCGAACGGAGCTCGGTCGCATTTTCGTCCGCCAAGGCCGGCAACCCCTGACACGGCGCCGAGACGTAGGGGCCGTATTGATCAGCGCCGTCTTACAGCAGGAATTAGACCTCATGCTCATCCTGTCGAATGAAAATGGGGGTGTTCGCGGGCACGTAGGCTGCCGCACCGCCAAGATGGCTTTCTCCGCACGATGATCGCTTCCGGTGCCAACGGCATGGCCGAGCCTTCCTGAGCTCTGGTTCCGGCACGTTCCACAATGTGATGTCGCAGGTCTGGCAGTTGCGCAGTGACATCGCGCGAAACGGATGCCTCTCATGACCGCCGCCGCACAACGACGGACGATTACCGCCGCGCGGGTGGGGCGAAGCACTCCCAGTCTTTCCCAGCCTGGCAGGCTCTGAATGATCCGACCGCGGCCGGTTTGACCCACAGCACGTCAATTGCCAGGCACTGCTCGCCCGGGTACGTTTAGCACGAACGGCAAGGCGCTGGACGACGTCGGGTCTAACTCTGCGCCGAGCCGTGCCGGATCGGAGATCGCCATCATTCAACTGGCCCTGTGCTGAGGGCAGGACCAGGCTCACGGCTGAGGAGCACCCTGTCGGCACCAGTGCCATCTTCAAGCTCGTGACATCCTCCGCGTGGTCCGCTCATAGACCCTCAAACAGAGACCCAAGACGAAACCCGACCATCGGGTGGAACCGGTCGAACCAAGGACCGCCTAAAGCAGGGGTCAAATCAATAGCAACCGCTCATGCATTGTCTACGCTTGCAAGATCCTTGGAGCCGGGTTTTTCATATCGTCGCGCTGATCGGGCATAAGGTTTCCAGGCAGGAAAGCGCACCGAGTTTGCGGCTCGTGCCCTGCGGTGACGCCCGGCATCACCGTCCTCGTCGCGTCGTAATCGTTGCCGACGTGCTCTTGACCGACAAACCTTGGTGTAACTTTATAAACCTCAGGCTAACGGTCGCATACCACGGCATAATTGAGCTACGCTGAGCTTGTGCTTCAACTGAGTTCAGATTTTCGGCGAATGTCCTTGCCGTGATCGAACCGGCGGTTGTCCTCTCTCCGCCGATGGAAGTCCGCGCGATGCGTCAGCGTCGCTCCTCCCGGACTTTCGCCCGGCCCGCTCAGCGAGGCCGGGCCTTTTTTATTCCCAGGGCTCCATCGATCATCGACAGCGCAAATCCGCAAGAGGATCCGCTTTGTCGAGAAGAGACCCAAGCCCGGATCAATGGCCTCGCGGATCGAATGCAGCGCGCAGTTGGCGGGCCGCAGCGACCATGTTCGCTAGCGCCGGACGCACTTCCTCCCATTTGCGCGTCTTCAGGCCGCAGTCCGGATTGACCCAGAGCTGCGAATCCTGCAGCCGGGTCCGAGCCAACACCATCAGTTCCTTCATTTCCCCCGCCTCGGGAACGCGTGGGGAGTGGATGTCGTACACGCCCGGTCCGATCTGATTTGGATATTCGTAGTTCCTGAACGCGTCGAGTAGTTCCATTTTCGAGCGCGACGTCTCGATCGAGATGACATCTGCGTCCATTGCAGCGATCGCACCGATGATGTCGTTGAACTCCGAGTAGCACATATGTGTATGAATTTGCGTTTCATCGGCGACGCCCGATGAGCAGATGCTGAAGCAATCCACGGCCCAGTCGAGATAGGCCGTCCACTCCGATCGACGCAACGGCATTCCTTCGCGCAGTGCGGCTTCGTCGATCTGGATCATTGTCGCACCAGCATTCTCGAGATCGCGGACTTCGTCTCGGATCGCGAGCGCAATCTGGCGACAGACCTCGCTTCTGGGAATATCATCGCGGACAAAGGACCAGTTCAAAATCGTCACCGGTCCGGTCAACATAGCCTTCATCGGCTTCCTCGTTAGTGATTGCGCGTAGCGCCACCAGTCCACGGTGATAGGCTTCGGCCGCACCACATCGCCAAACAGGATCGGTGGCCTGACGCAGCGCGAGCCGTACGACTGCACCCATCCGTTCCTGGTAAATGCGAAGCCGGCGAGGTGCTCGCCGAAGTACTGCACCATGTCATTGCGCTCGAACTCGCCGTGCACGAGGACGTCGAGACCGATGTCCTCCTGCCAACGTACGGCGCGCGCAGTCTCCTCCTTGAGGAACCTGTCGTATTGCTCGTCACTTATCGCGCCTCGCGCATGCGCCGCACGGGCATTTCGGACCTCTGTGGTCTGCGGAAACGATCCGATGGTCGTGGTAGGAAAAGCCGGTAGTCCGAAACGATTGCTTTGGATCTCGGCACGACGGGCAAATGGGCTCCCGCGTCGACGCATGGTCTGATCGATCGCTTTCATCCGGACAGCGACATTGGCATCACGAATTTTCGGCGAAGTCCGGCGAACAGTCGCGGCACATTCCGACTCGGCAAGAGCTTGCGCAACATTCTGGTCGCCTGCGAGTGCCCGCGCCAGGATCGCAAGCTCCCGCATCTTCTGGACCGCGAAAGCAAGCCAGCTCTTGACGTCGGAAGCGAGCCCGGTTTCAAGTTCAACATCGACCGGTACATGAAGCAGCGAGCAGGATGGGGCAATCTGTACACGGTCCTTGCCGAGCTTCGCAATCGCGGGTTCGAGCCGCTGGCGCAGCGATGACAAATTCGACCGCCATACATTCCGGCCGTCGACGACACCGAGCGACATGACGAGATCACCTCGGCCGCCAGCGATGATCTGGTCCAACAACTGTGGCGCTCGAATTAGGTCGAGGTGTAGTCCGGCAACTGGCAGGCTCAACGCGGTGTTCAGATTGTCCCCGAGGTCGCCGAAATAGCTGGCAACTAAGATCTTGATGGCCGGCGCCTCCTTAGCGAGCCGATCATAGGCATGTCGCAAAGATTGCCGCGCCCTCTCATCCAGATCAAGAACCAGGCAGGGCTCGTCGAACTGAACCCAATTTGCCCCACGTTTGGCCAATTCCTGCAGAACCTCGATATAGATCGGTATCAGTTCATCCAGCAGTGAGAGTGGCTGGAACGCAGGATCGAGACTCTTGCCGAGCTTTAGGAATGTGACCGGCCCGATCAGGACAGGACGGGTCTGAAAGCCAAGGGCCTTGGCTTCCTCATACTCCTCGATCGGCTTGCGAGAGCATAGCCTGAAAGTCTGTCCCCTGTGAAACTGGGGAACCATGTAGTGGTAGTTGGTGTCGAACCACTTGGTCATCTCCTGCGCGGGTGCGCCAAATCCGCGCGGTCCGCGACCGCAACTCGCATCCTGATCGCCGCATTGTGATCCGCGGGCCATGGCGAAGTACGTCTTGAGCGAAACGGATTCGGTTTTCGAGCCGTAGATCTCCGGGATGGCGCCAACCATGACACTTGTGTCGAGCACTTGGTCATACAGCGAAAAATCGTTCGATGGAATGACCGTGACGCCGATAGATTTCTGACGAGCCCAGTTGGCGGCACGCAGGCCAGCTGCGTCCTCGAGCAACTGTTGTTCGCTGGTTTTTCCCGCCCAGTAGCTTTCAAGAGCAAGTTTGAGCTCGCGCCTTGGACCGATGCGTGGCGTTCCAAGCGTGGCAACCGGAAGGGAGAGAAGAGACATAGCGTTAACCCCTTGATGGGGGCAAAGGCCGTGGCGGACGCAGGCAGGGGAAGTCGCGCGGTGCGACGGCTGCTTGACGCACCACCGGGACACCCCGCCCGTGGACGAATAATTGTCGGGGCAGGTCTCCTGGCTCGCGGGTCATCGCTTCTGTCCGGCCTTCCCGAAGCCGCGCAGGCTTCAGTGACATCGTTGGACAGCGGCTTGCCGCTCACAGTTGCGGGGGCAGCGCCGGCATTGTCACCGGCTTCCCTCTTAGCTCCGGATCAAGTGGGACCGGAGAACCTCGACGACTTGGATTATCGGCAAGACAAGTCTTCCGTCAACCTCTCAGATCATGTCGCAAGCTGGTGCTGCGACATCCGTTACGCGAATGACCGCGCATCCTTATCGCTGAGTCGATGTAGATGCGCTCTTCAGTCAGCGATATTGTAATGACCATCGCAGCTGCCCCCTGGCCGCACGCCAGATCGGTGGAGGGGATAAAAGCGGCTTCCGCGGTCGGGACTGCTGCCTGGAGCAGAACGCATTTGATGCGTGTCCCAGGCTTCCCAACAGGTTCTTCGAGCGTGTCCGCCATCCAGCCGCGCTCTCGACCAGCTGGATCCGTGCTGCATAAGCCCAAGACACGTGGCAAAGTCAGCAACATACCTGACCGGCACGTTGATTTGCGGTGCCAGCCAGACTCCAAATGCTCGGCGCGAGTGCCGGATGTCGCGAAAGAAGCGCCAAACGCGCTCTGGCCTCTCGGCCGCGAGTACCCAGAGGCATGCCAGAGATCGAAAGCTCACACTCCGGTAACGATAGCGAGCCAAACAGTTCTGTGGCGGCAAACGTGCTCCCAATTCTCATCAGGAACTTGGTCGAGGCGTTCAGCTGCGCCCACCGAACATTCGGCGCGTGGCATAAGCCGCGCTGAACGGAAACATCGAGACGCCCGCAAGTCGGAAAGCCGACAAAGGGGGCATAGAAGCGGTGCGAATTGCCGTCTATTAACCTGGCACGAGGAATGCAAGTCTTCGGCATGCCCAGTCTCCTCCTGCTGGGCATGTCCAGCACAGCAACTTGAGGCTGTCGCCGGCAACGAAGTTAGCGGCGCGTGACATAGAGCGGGAGCGCCTGCTCGCACGGGACACCATCGGCCTCCCCGTCGCGTCGCCGCTAACTTCTTGCGCTCGCGCATAACAGGCTGAAGTTGCCCGCTCTGGAATGACGGGTGGATGAAACCAGATAGGCCAACAGTCATGAGAAAAGTGTCTGCAAGACGCGCGTTATTGTTTTGTCTCGGTCGATCCCTGATCTGCCTGGCCGGGCTGGCTGTGACTGGCAACAGTGCTCGCGCTATCGAGAGCCCCCATATCGAAAGATTCAAGTCAACGTGGCGAGCGCAAGACGGTGAGACAATAGAACAAATTATCTCCAACGTCTCGAAAGTTGCACGGTTCGTCCCTCGAATGTGGGGCGTCGCCGAACTTGACGGAAACGACTATGTTTTCGTTTCGTGGACCAGGCACGCGGATGATGTATTAGACGAACAGTACGTTATCACCTGGAGGATCGCGCTCGACGGCACGTTTCAACTTGCGTCGACCTATGCAAAGCCGATCGAATTGGGCTGGCACGCCCTGGCGCTCGGGTTGATCGCCAGTGAAGTCAAGGATGGCGAAAGGGACGCAAATCTTCGCTTTCTGCATGATCCGAGCAACTTCAACTTCGTGACGACCACCCAGGGCCGGCTCGGCGATCTCCTGCGGCAGGGCCGCTGCACTATCGTTGAGCCTGTTGGAGTGGACTACTTGCCGAAGCAGAAGGACAAGCCGACCGAAAAAGGTGATCTGTGGCGCGTTTTGCTTTTAGTGAACTGTAATATCCCAGGGCCCCGTTTTTACACCCATAACGGGGTCATCACTTTCGAGAAGAGCGAAGGGCAAGATTGGGAGCCGCAATCCTCCTTTGCCAAGCGTATCGCGGCCTTTCCTCCTGGCTCCTGGTTCGCTCGAATGGAGCCCAAGGAACGGGAAGAGTAAGAAAGGAGCGAAAGCCCTCGGTTTAATGGTCGCGCAGAGCAAGATCGCGCCGCAGCTCCTGACCGCCTCAGAGTAACTGCAAGACATATTAGCCCTAAAGTGTCGGTGCTTACGCCTTCGCAACAGTCGCGAGCCTTTCCCCGCAGCCTTCAGCCCGTCAGGCAAAAATCGGGCAGCACGACTACTCGAGCCTCTCCGCGACAGTCGAGCTCAGCGGCGCGTACCAGTTGGCGAGATTTTGCTCCCAGCGCACCTGACGCCGTGAGAGAACACCGTCTGCGAGGGAACCAGCTCTCCATGCCACTCTTCAAGGGACCGGGCCTGGAGATGCCTCGGGCCCAAGTCTGATCCGGCGTGCAGGCCGCGCATCGCGCGATTGACTGGTGAGCATGCCGACGCCGAGCCGGCACGATCGAGTGCTGCGACAAACCCATTAAGAGGGTAATGCGGCAGTGTCGGCATACCCTTGAACATCGGCCGTTTTCCGAGTGGCCCCGGCGACGAGTCCCGGAGCCGTACGCGAGGCATCGAGGAACGACTGATTCGGCGCTAAATTTCCTCGCGCGCATTCGTCTGCGCGTCATAGATCCGGACTTGAAGCATGGGAAAACGCTTCTTTAGTTCTGCTCCGCCTGCCCTGGCGCCGTCTTTAGTTGCGAATTCAGCTCTGAGTCGGCCATCCACTTCAAGCGCGTAAGAAGAGACCGGCAATTCCCGTGCAGCTGCAGCCATTTGATTCCTATTGTGTAGTGAGGTCGTTGAGAACGATTTGTAGCTTGAGTCGGCTAAACCGCGCCAGAGCAGCCTGCCCGAGTGCCGCGATGAGGCAACCATGATGCGGATTGACGCCTCCTACCGAATGGCATCAGGATGGTGCTCGCGATCGTCCGAACACGCGGGCGGCATACCCCTCGTGCGGTGCGTATACGACGAAGCCTCGCAGGTTGCCGTTCCACATCTTCTGGCGCAAACGCACGCCCTCGTGTCGGGCTTGCTGGGTCAATCTTCACCTGTGATCGGGGTGAAGCGCACTACGACAGAGCGGCCGCCAGTCGCGCCGCCCATGACATCGGGTTCTTCTATGAACGGGGCGGCGGCACCACGAAGATTGTGGCGCACAGCAGAGGTGCGAAAGGCCACAATGCGATTGGCATCCACGCGTGGCTCTCCAAAAGATGGCTTGGGGATTGGCGGTTTGAGCAAACGATACCGATTCATTTACGCAGCGAGCCTCGAGCTGAACTCCGCGGCGCCTTTGTCCAGATCTCAAGGGAAGCGAGATCAGATTTCTTTCGAACATCAATCTTGTCCTGACAAGAACTTACAGCGAAATGTCATCCCCCTCCCTGAAACCGTCGGCAGCCTTCTGTCTGCCGATGCGGGTTGCCACAAAGCATAGCCAGGTTGCTCCTCCCCGCCTGACTTCCAATCGACGTCAAGATTCACACGCGACTTCATCTTCAAGTGCGTGAGACAACAGCGTTCGACGCTTGGCCTTCTCCCGCATACCAAGTTTGCCGCCGAGCGATGGAGATCTCCTCCTCAGGTCGAGAGGGTGCAGTACGCGCCCCGACACAGAGACCGACGAGGCTACGGATACCGCGACACGCACACCGGAAGAAATCGCTTGAACCTCACGCAGCGTCAGGTCGTAGCGTGGAAATGAAGGCCACGCTTTCATAGATCAAGCGTCGAAAGATGCGGCCGAATAATGGACAAGCGTTTAAGCAGTCGAATGCGGCAGCGCCGGATCGCGCGTGAACATGAATCAAGAGCGAGAGGTTTTTGTCGGGATGAAACACCGCGTAATGATGGTTGCATTGTTCGCTGTCATCACATCTCCGGTCTGCGCAGCGAAGCTCCGCGGTCCTCCGCGCATCCTCGACGCCAATACGATCGAGATCGAGCGATCCAAGCTTCGGCTCTCAGGCATCGAAGCTCCGGAAACTGACCAGATTTGCCTCGACGCCCACGGTCGGAAATGGGCTTGCGGCCTAGCTGCTCGCGACGAGCTGATCAAGCATTCGAACGGACGAACGTGGGATTGTCATACCACAGGAGGTGATGAATACGGCAGGTCACGCGGCAGTTGCTTCATAGAAGGCGAGGACGTGAACGCCTGGATGGTACGCTCCGGTTGGGCACTCTCGTCGGGGCCGTACGTCATCTATGAAGTTGTGGCGAGCAAAACCTGCGCGGGGCTGTGGTCGGGGGCGTTCATCGCCCCCTGGGACTGGCGTCGCCGCCATAAGGGGACGATCATCATCGGCGCGAGCTCGGTTCCCGTCGACGCTCAGGCGCTCCTGCTCGGATCCGCGCTGCTATCGGACCCGCCCTCCTCCGAGTGTGTGATAAAAGGCACTATGGGCCGCGATGGCGAGCGCATTTATCACCTGCCCGGGCAACTCAGTTACGAACAAATCGACATGACGAAGCCCGGTGAACGCTGGCTCTGCAGCGAAGCGGAAGCCGAAGCCACCGGGTGGCGTAAAGCCGCGCGATGAGGTGAGATGCATGAAGGCAGGCTGTTCTCTGACCTATCTGACCAAGATCGCGCCGTCGCGCCGCTCGCTGTTGCTGTTCGCTTTTTCGGCGGTTTGCCTACGGGTTGGCAACAACATTGTCGATGCAAAGGAAGCAAAAGCGCCGCCCAAGCCGAATAACCTGATCTCGCCGGAGGCTGCCCTGAAGCGGCTAATGGAAGGGAACGATCGCTATGTCCAGGGCGTATCACGACGCGACGATTTCAAGCGCGAGCGTGAGGTTTTGGTGGATGGGCAAAATCCATATGCCGCGGTTCTGAGCTGCGCCGATTCTCGCGTGGCGCCTGAACTTGTCTTCGGCAGCGGACTTGGTGATCTGTTTGTCTGCCGCCTAGCCGGTAACTTCGTCAACGATGACACGCTCGCCAGTATGGAATATGCGGTGGCCGTGCTGAACACGCCGCTGATCCTGGTACTTGGCCACGATCATTGCGGTGCGATAGACGCCACGATCAAGTCGCTCCACGACGATAAGCCGCCGCCGGGGCGCATTTCATCCCTCGTTGCTGCGCTTGCGCCTGCGGTAAAAGGATCTCGCCAGCAAACCCGTGACACGTTCGCCGAAGCAACCCGACAAAATGTAATCGATAACGTCAACAAACTAAAATCGACGGGGCCGATTCTGAACGCGGCAGTTGAGCAGAACAGACTAAAGGTCGTCGGGGGCCTGTATCGGCTCGACACCGGCAAGGTCGAGTTGCTGAGCTGACGCTGGCACCCTCGGCGGCCTGCTATCGTTTGCCGCCTGTTGCAGAGCTTCGGTCGAATTCCAGTAATTCACTCGTGCATCGGCTTCCTCAAATGCACCGACTACAACCGCTCCACAATTGTCACAGCTTCGGGAAGATCCTTGGTATGCGCGGCCTCGTAATTCTCCTTGCATTCTACGTGCTCATATTGGCAACGCGAGGCCAGCACCAGGAAGCACTCATACCGCGGGCGACAGTATTCATGCCTGCACGTTAATGCGCTAGACCAACAGAGGCGGTGCAAGCGCCAGATCGCGGTGCGAGGCATGCGGGTCTGGGCTCTCGGCCCAACGGAACACGTGACAATTCCGGCAGGCTCTCACCCGCGACCCGGCAAGCCAATTATAGTCCTGCTATGATCACCAGGCTCAGCAGGTCCGAAGATCAAAAAGAGCGGAATTGCGACCACGACGACTGCCCAGCCGACCGATGTAAAGAAAACTGCTATTCGCGCCGGCATCGGACAGTCTCTCCTGCATCAGCCATTTGGGAGATCGCGTGTCGGACAAGCAGCCTCGTCGCATCTGTCTTGGCCTGTACCTCGGACCAGCATAAAGAGAAACTTGTCGCGCGTACGACAATTGCGACCATAGGCTCAAGCGGTGAACACTCTTTTTGTCCTCGCCTCAGTTCGTCAAGCCTGGCGGTCAGCTATGCACGCGCGCCTTGACGTGTCATCGAAAGAGCGTTCCGGGCCCTGCGCAGACCGGTCTTGTCATTCGTATTTCCGAGGTGCGCATCGGAAAGGCGCATCTTCGCGCGCCGACGTACAGCTTTGAGGATCGTTTGCCGATACGGACATCAGCCTGATGAGGGCGGCTCGCGCCGTCAGTGCACCTCCCCCTAAACTCTTCGACCAAACGCATCGATCACATAGGATACATCAACCTGCCCGACGTTAAGCGTCAGCGAGATCCGCAACCCTGCCGTTCCCACAATCACTGTTGGGGCCGCGTGTCGCGGATATCAAACTCTCGGCTGTGATGCAGAGTCGAGCATCTCGCGGCCGTGGACGCCCACGACGTCAGGAACAATCCGTTCGAACGGCTCGGTCGCCCGCGCGCAACGAGCTGACTTGTGTAAAATCGACCAGATCGATCAGGCGCTGCTGCCGTTCAGGCTCCTCCTGCAGGATCTGGAGTGCTTCTCCACCGCGACAGCCAGAAGGGGTGATGGCGCCTTGGCGAAAATGAATGGACGGCACCGATCGACCATGAAGTTGCGCAAGACGCCGGAAGCAGTGACAAGCGCGCCTGCCGCGCCCAGCACCTTGCCGCAGGTGTGGACCACCACCAGATCTCCGCGCCCTTCGTAGGACGCGCTGAGTCCCCCGTCCCTGCTCGCCGTAAACGCCAGTGGCATAAGCCGCGTCCACGACAGGAACGCCTCTTAGCACTCCGCGACTGCGACCAGATCTTCTTTAAGGGGCGCGAAGTCGCCGTCCATTCTGTAGAGGCTCTCCACCGCGATCCAGATGCGCCTATTCCGACCTTGGCGCGCCCGTTGCCAATCGCATCTGCAACCGACTGTAGATCGCTATGGGCGCTCATCCGAAACTCCCCGACGCCGCCGTCACGTTTGTTGAATACCTGCCGTGTGATGTCCACATCCAACCAACAGCTCACCCACAGTCGCGAGCACGGTAAATTGCGCTGTTGGTAATGTCTGGAGATCGGAGCGGGCCTGAAACTCCAGCAGGCAAGCCGAGCCCGACTGGTTCGCAGTCGAGGTCCACTTCAGTCGTTCTCCTTCCGCCGTGTCCGGTCGATGACGCGTTGTGCCTGGAATCAGACACGAAGGCGCGAACAACCTCCCGGCGCGGCGGCACGAGCCAAGTGATCTCGCTCGATTCAGACACGGCCGGCAGACCATGATTGATGGCACGTCGATTGCTGGGGACATGCAAAAGAGCCGCAGGGCATCGTCGACCTCGCGGTTGCCAGGTCAGGAATTCACAACGTGGTTCGACCCGGCCGGGCGCAAGTGTGACAAATCTCCGTTGGAGGACACATGGCAAAACCAGCGCTGTCGTCAGCCGTCGGAGACATAATGCAGCAGAGGTGGATCGATTCTCGACGCCGCATATCAGTTGCTTTGCCGGCTCAGCCTCAACGACGGCAATGACAGCCATATCTATGTCAGTCTTGCCGGCCTCCAACACCTTTTCTTTGAGTCAATGCGTTCGGGGGGTAGTTTGGACTGGCAACCGTCAGTAATCGCATCACGGTCAATATCAACTACGACAGTTTCGACCGTCCCTGCCGACTGGGTATCAATCCGACCGGCTTCGCCGTGCGCGCGCAATCGAAATCAATGAAGTGCGGCAGCGATCGGCTCAAAACACCGAGGACAGCTTTATGAACGCTCCACCAGAGACGATCACTCCAGTAACCGACGCTACGGCTGCGACCTGGGATAATCTGTCGCCGCTACTGGTTGATATCCGCGCGCGTCGAAACGAATTCGACCGAGCGCAGAAGATTCCAGACGAGATCATCGACGGCTTCAAGCGCGTTGGCGTCTATCGAGCTTTGGTCGCCAAGCGATTCGGCGGCGAGGAGCGAACACCGGCCGATTTTTGTCACCTGATCGAGCGCATTTCCGAAGCCGACGGCTCCGCCGGTTGGGTCGCCAGCTTCGGCGATGGGGCTCGCTACCTCGCTGCTCTTCCGGAGGACACGCTTCACAAGGTATACGCGAATGGACCTGACGTGGTGTTGGCAGGCGCGCTTTTCCCGCTCCAGCCCGCCAGGCGAAGCAGCGACGGGTTTGTCGTGAACGGCGTATGGCCATTCGCCAGCGGCTCACCGGGCGCGGATCTGATAGGCGTCGGCATCACTCTGGAAGACGATCCGACCGGTGGCCTTGCGCGTGTAGCGGTGATGCCGGCCGAGAAAGTGACAATCCGCCCCAATTGGGACGTCATCGGTCTGCAAGGCACCGGCAGCCACGACGTCGTTGTCAACGATGTCATTGTGCCGGAGGAATGGACCTTGATCCGCGGCGGTCCGCCGACACTCGACGCGCCGATCTATCGTTATCCGTCCGTGACTTTTGCTGCCCAGGCGCATGCGATCGTCGGCATCGGTATTGCGCGCTCCGCGCTAGACGAGGTGGTCGCGATGGCCGGAAGCCGCGCCTCAATCACAGGAGCGCCCGTGATGGCAGACCGCGGCTATGTCCAACTGGAGATGGCCAGAGCCGAATCCATGCTGCGTTCCGCCCGTGCCTTCTTCTATGAGGCCACCGAGGAGCTGTGGAAGGAAGCGCTAGAGGATGCGGTAAACCAGAGCACCGCGACCCTGATGCGACTCGCCGCCACAAATGCCGCGCGGCAAAGCGCTGAGGTCTGCAACATTGCGAGCGTTCTCGCTGGAAGCGCGTCGCTCTACACAACCAGCAATCTGGCGCGAGCGATGTGCGACAGCTTCGTGGTTGCCCAGCACGCAGCTTTAAACGAGGGAACCCTCCAGAGCGCCGGCCGACTCCTGCTCGGAAGTGCAGCACAGCCGGGATTTCCATGAAGTGGTTCATCCACGTTCCGCACCCCTCCCAGCAACTGATTGCCGCATCTGCGATATCATGCTGTCTGCAGCTACAGAACCTAGCGGCCTGGCGGCCTTCTTCAAAGGAAGAGTAGAGAGAGAGACAGAGAGCCTTGCAGTCAGGCTCTTCTCAAAAACACCACTTCATATCCGTGGAGCAAGCCTCCCCTCGCAGTCGCAAACATAACGAGCGCCTCTTCATAGGTCTCTACACACCCGCCTCTATCACTGGCGTGTCGAGCACGATCCACATGCAACAGCGCAACGGCTCGCGGTTCAACTCACAAAGCTTCCGAGTCCGACTTTTTTTGATGTCGCACTCCATGCGCAGCCGTTCGCTCTCCTCGCGTAAGAGGCCGATGCCCGAATCCTGGTCCGCCGACATTGGCCTCGCCTACGTGGTGGAGCGCCACCACGCCCCCCGGACACGACTCCTGGAGCTTATCCAGCGTCGCGGCACCTAGTCGCGCAGACCGAGTTCGTTGACGAGGTTCCGATCCGTCGACCGCTAGATATTTGCTGGCGTCTCCTTCGTGCCATTGGCGGTATCGAATACTCCATCTGGGTAGGCACCCGCTGAGCTAATTAAGAAACGCATTGTTCTTTTTCTCGGTGAGTTGTGCGCCGAGTTGAACTTCGCGCTTAATTCCTTGGGCTTCCCTGAGAGCCCAAACCTGAACCGAATGGAATGACGTAGCGCAACGGCAACGTTTGATCTGACCTCCGACCACGAACACTGGGGTGTCGACGTCACCATAGATTGAAGGACTATAGGGGTCAGCGAACGATGTCCGGCCGTCCCCCCCCGCCAAAGTAGCGCCCCAACGTATCCGCCGGTCCAGCTCTATATTGCTGCGGGCGCCTTTACTGTGGCTCCACAATCGGCCGAATGAGCGGCGGCGCTTGCAACGATTGCGGCTGTTCCGGCAACACAACGAGGACGTTTGAATCGCATATCACCTCACGTCGCCGCCATCTTGCTGCGGCGAATGATCCGGCTCGCTGGCGTCGCGTCACGGCGCGGTGCAGGAGTTATGCTAGCGGCCGCAATGCGCGTTCCTATGCGCTTGTGCGATTGCACTGTCGTATTCCCGATAACAGGTGATCTGGCGAATGTCTGGTGTTTTGAGAAGGAGAGAATTCGCAGGACGAACGTCGGCGACCGGAGAGCACTCGGTTGCGCCAGGAGAACGGACGGCTGCCAGGCGCGCGACCTTTCAACACGGGTGATGCCAGTCGGAAGCCGACAAGCTCGAAATGATGACCAGACGATTCGTGATCGCCAACGCACGCGATCTTCTGGACAAGACGAACACACGACATGCCCATATGACGTGCAATGTGTCTGGAGCGCTCACGTGCATATGCCCATCCGAAACGGTATGCGGGACGCATGTCGACCGGTCGCGGATCACTTGCTATCGGCGAGAGGTCGGCGGCTTGAGCTTTATGCGGGTCAGCTCAAAAGACCTTGAATCGCACGTAGCGTCACGTTGTACCATTTTGAAGTAGCTGACGGGGATGGCCGGCAAGCCGACTGGGCCGCTGTTTGCCGCCGACGTCGGTGAGACGAAGATATTAGTGCGGTCGATGTGTATACGGCAGAGGGGGACTCTGGTGCGCCAATCACTGCCTACGAATTGCTCTAACGCGCTCCGAGTGCTCGCATGCGATAACAAGGTACTTCTTCCCAGACATCGGCGATGGTGGGGCGCTACGCTCTTCGGCCGGCACGTTGATGGCATGCGAACAGCCGCGGATCAACTATGTTCAGCGCCACTCACGTAATCAGCATGACTTTGACGATCCTCAGGACAACGGACAATACCTCCTTCCAGCTGTGCGAGCCAGTGTTGAGCCACATTCCGCCAATAGTCGGCGTTTTTTGAAAAGAAGGAATGAAGCCAGGTTTCTGCGACCATTGATCATTCCGTGATTAGAATTTGCGGCGAACGTTTTGCCGCAAATCATCGTCGGCAGCGCTCCCTCTGTCGACGACTAACTTCCGCCCGGCCATCGACATGAGGCCGGGCGCTTTTTTTTTGCGTCGATGAATGACCGCTTGTCGCGCTCTGGTCCGCGGTGCTTGATGATTGCGAAGGGTTTAGGGAGAGAGACAAACGTAAGCGATCGATTGGGAGGATAGTTCGTCACATACTGAAATCGATTGATCCGATCTTAGCGCCCGCGTTGCTCTGGCCTCTCCCATCCATGGTCCATGGCCGCGACCTCGTGGCCGTCAACGCCAACCACCCGGCCACCCGCATCGCCGCCGCGGCTCTGCGCGGAGCGCCTGATTTAGCTGACGCGCATGAGTTATGGAGAGGACCGTCCGCGTCATCTTAACGCTCCATCCGCGCGACGATCTCGTCGATCCCTGCGCGTGATGATGGACTACCAGCGCACGGTGCTGCCCGGAATCGACCGCTCGGTCGGCCGTCCCATCTGTCCCGGTAAGCTCTCGCGTGCGGATTTCTCGCGCTACGGATTCGACGTCGTGCGGTGGGTGACAGCAGGGATACGCGTGCTTTCTGATCAGGAAGGACGTGATAAGAGAGCACTTCTCTTCGTGATCACGTGACACTCTGCACCCAAATTTGAATGGCCTTCGCGCAACCGAGCGACTATCGTCGATCCATGTCTCGCCTTTTGTGTCTAACTGCTACTATCATCCTGCCGCTGCTGCCGGTCGTCGCGAACGCTGCGCCAATTAATAAAAAGGGGACCCAAGCCGGTCTGGCAAGGCTACGGCTTCCTGCCCGGCTATCGCCCACCGCCGAGCAACAGCATTCCGCTCTCCAAGCAGAAGGACTTGATGCGCCGGTTCTCGCGCGTCGACCGACGCTGGTATATTGACCCGGTTCCTCAGTATTACGGTTGGGACGGCGAGTGGCACTATTTCGGCCAACCCGGCTTCTGCGGCGGCCGCTACAATGGAGGCAGTTTCGGACCGTGCTGGACGCGGACGCCGATCGGGCCGATCTGGAATTGTGGGTGATCGCGCGCGCCGCTAGGAAAAACTTCGCGCCATTGCGCCGGAAATACGTCGCGGCGTTTACTGACGTCCTGCCCCGATCTTCGTCATCGCGCTGCAGCCCACAGGCAGAGCGTGCTCGCAGATTCGATGATCAGGTCTGCCTGCGGCAAATGAGCAGCCAAGTAACCGCGATTGCGATGACGATCCTGATCCGATCCGGCGCGAAATCGGCCGCTGTTGATCGCCGCCTTTCTGCGCTGCAACCCAGGACCCCTTGCCGGAAAACGTATCGGCCTCCGCAGTGATGCTGGACTCTCGCGGCAAGTTATTCTGGAATGAACACATCCTTCAGCTCGCTTTCCCATTGACACAACAACAGCGACGCCACGCGCGTGCTGAAATCCGCTCAGCTCAAGGAGTTATGAGAACCGATGCAATTGTTTGGCATTTGTTCGAAGCAGTGCACCAGCTCCTCGAGGACAAGGCCATGCGGCAGCCGCTCAGACCATTCAATGCTTCGAGCGCCGGTTGGCAGTGTTAGAAATCCACCACCCGCCCGATGTGGACCTCGTGCGCCGGGTCTGTAATGCAACCCGGAAACCGGAGTGCCCGTCGGCCATCGATATCCGCTCAAAGATCACCCGTTGTGCAGCTTTGGGCGCCTAAGCGCGATGGTCAGGTCTTTCAGCGATGAATGAGGCGCTCCAAGACTCGTCACTAGAATCGCGTATTTTTGAGCAATGCATCACCCTCCACCGCGCGGGGATAGTGGGACGCCACCTCGAATGATGGCAATAGGTCAAGAATAGCTTGCAGCGACAACTGCCCTTCGTAGAGCTCGCGGTCGCTATATTCCGTGTATACGAAGCGCGTGTTGCTCAAGGTCTGCATGCCGCCGGCGATAACATCGGCTTCGGCTCCCTGGACATCCATCCAGATGAAATCGATCATATTCAGCTTGGCTTCGCTGCACCAATCGTCCAGCCGCCGCGTTTCAACCGAGACAGGGCGATCGAACCGAACCCAATCATATTCAGTAAGATGATTCTTCGGGCGGCGTATTGAGCCGGAGAGGTCCCATTCCTTCGCATCACCATCTGCATTGCTTGGATGGAAGTCGATCATCCCGTTTCGATCACTAATCGCGATTTCAAGCAGCTTCACCCTATTGAGGGATGGCCCCAGCTTCTTCTTGAAGCGCGCGATCGCTCTGGGGTCCGGCTCAAAGCAGTAGAGCTGAGCTCGCGGGCAGAGGTTTAGAAACTGTTGCGTATCGGACCCATCATTACAGCCGATATCCAGGATGACGGGATTCGGCTTCTGAAGAAGTGAAACAATGTGCTGGTGTACTTCGATAGACGACACGGGTGCTTTTTCCATTGGGCGCGGTGATCGGTTGAATTTCGTCTTTGACGCCGCAATCACACGCCAAACGCGCCGGCACAACGCATATCAATGTATATGATTCATATACCTGTCGGTTCCCTTGAATTATGACAGCCATTTGGGGGCCTGCAGCGACTGCCCTGCAATCCAAATTGACCCTCTATCGGGAGACGAGCGAACTGCGAGCTAGTGTCCTGAACCAGAAGTTCGCACCATCGCGTCGTGTTCTGCCGGGGCATTGTATCGGCAGAAGCGCTCGATGGAAGCAAGGATATCATCGGCGGATTTGGTCCATCGGAACGGTTTTGGATCGGCGTTGTGTCGTTCGATGAACGAGGCGATGTCGGCCCTGAGGGCGGCTACGCTGCGATAGACGCCGCGCCTGATCTTCTTATCGGTGAGGAGCGCGAAGAAGCGCTCGACTTGGTTGAGCCATGACGAACTGGTCGGGGTCAGGTGCACGTGCCAACGCGGCCTTTTGGCCAACCATCTCCGGATCATTGGGGTCTTGTGCGTGACGTAATTGTCCATGACGAGATGGACGTCGAGTTCGCGCGGTACGGCAGCCTCGATCTCGTCAAGGAACTTGCGGAACTCGGCGGTGCGGTGGCGCCCGTAGCACTTGCCAATGACGCGTCCGGTCGCAATATCGAGAGCGGCGAACAGCGATGTGGTGCCATGCCTTTTGTAGTCATGGCTCCTTCGGGCCGCCTGGCCGGGACGCATCGGCAGCATCGGCTGGCTGCGGTCCAGCGCCTGGATTTGGGACTTCTCATCCACACACAGAACGATGGCGTGCTCCGGTGGTGAGACGTAGAGGCCCACGACATCGCGTACCTTGGCCACGAAGTTCGGGTCGGTCGAGAGCTTGAACGTCTCCATCCGGTGCGGCTGCAGCCCGAAGGCCCGCCAGATGCGTTGTACCGTCGATACCGATAGGCCGCTGGTCCTGGCCATGTCGCGGGAGCTCCAATGAGTGGCGTTCTCGGGGCAACTCTCCAACGTCCTCACGATCACGGCTTCGATACGGGCATCGTCAATCGTGCGCGGTGCGCCGGAGCGCGGCTCGTCGTGCAGCCCAGCGACGCGCTGCTCCATAAAACGCCGTCGCCACTTACCTACGGTCTGCCGGTCCAGCCCCAGCTTGGCCGCCACTTCCGTGTTCTGACCACCTTCCGCACAGGTCAGCACGATCCGGGCTCTCAGAGCCAGCGCCTGCGCCGTCTTCCGCCGCATCGTCAGCGACGTCAGTTCGGCATGCTCATCATCGCTCAATATCAGGGGAGCAAGTTGCTGGACCGCCATTGCAGACTCCGTCGCTGTTTGCCTCCATCCTTGGCACAGCGACGCGAATCTACCGCGAATCTATGATTGCGAACTTGTGACTCAGGACACTAGATCGTCTTCTCCGGCCCGTCTTTCGGAGCGGCAGAAAGATCGGCTTCGTACTAGTGTAAGTCGTCGGCTCAAAGCGTGCCCGCCAGACTCATCTCTCGTGCGCAGGAATAGCCAACCAGCTCGATCCCGGTTGCGACAGGCAAGATGTGCCAGACCGACCGCTGCCATCTCGGATTGGCTGACGCAACGTGTGAACCACCCAGTGGAATCACCTGATCTTCGGAATACCATACGAGGTCAAGGGACGACGACGGGTTGCTGCGCGCAAGCAAAACACTGCACGGCGGTCGTCGCGGATCTCTTCGACTTCTGGCAGGAGACCTTGCTGCGGATCTCCGGCAAATCAAAGCTGGCCGAGGCGATCCGCTATGCCGTCTGTCGGCGCGCCATCTCGAACGCTTCCCACCGGCGCCCGCATTGAGCTCGACGCCACCACCGTCGAACGCGCCATTAGCTAGCAGCCATTCGCAACCTGCCGCAAACGCCGTGGAAATACGCGACGCTTCGATCGGTGTAAGGGCCGTGAGAAACCCTGGGCTCAACCGGTGTTTCGGCGAAAGCAATGTCATTTCCGCAACAGCTTGTCGGCCGTGTATCTAAGCGCGTCTGCTTCCGGACAAAGACACGCGCAGCCCCGCCAACGGATCAGCAGACCTGCAGGCACGGATCGTTCAGCTCATTTTTGGCCTGACTCTTGCTGTAATTTGGCTTGTCACAATGTGACTATCACCAACTTGAGCTCAGGAGACCTGTATGAATTTTCGTCCGCTTCGCGACCGCGTCGTGGTCAAGCGCACCGACGCCGATAAGAATACCGCTTGCGCCGTTATCATTCCCGACACAGCCAAGGAAAAGCTGCAGGCATGGGTAGTTCAGCTCATTATTGGCCTGACCCTTGCTATAATTGGACTTGTCACAATGTGACTATCTGCAACTTGTTCAAAACGCTCAGGAGTCTTGTATGAAATTCCGTCCGCTTCACGACCGCGTCGTAGTCAAGCGCATCGACGCTGATGAGAAGACCGCTGGTGGCATCATCATTCCCGACACAGCCAAGGAGAAACCCTCGCAGGGCGAAGTCATTGCAATTGGCCCGGGCGGCCGCGATGAGACCGGCAAGCTGATTCCGATCGACATCGAGGTCGGAGACCGCGTGCTGTTCGGCAAATGGTCGGGTACCGAAGTCAAGATCAATAGCGAGGAGCTGTTGATCATGAAGGAGAGCGACATCATGGGCGTTCTCACAGATGTGTTTTCCAACAAGAAAGCCGCCTAACCCAGCGCTCGCACAGCTCACTCCCTGAAGAGCGCCCACTTAGGCGCGCTGAAGGGTGAGAAAATAAGAACTGAGGGAATTCTTAATGTCAGCCAAAGAAGTCAAATTCGGAGTAGACGCGCGGGACCGCATGCTGCGCGGCGTCGACATCCTCGCCAATGCCGTGCAGGTCACGCTTGGTCCGAAGGGCCGCAACGTCGTGCTCGACAAGTCGTTCGGCGCGCCTCGCATCACCAAGGACGGCGTTGCCGTCGCCAAGGACATCGAACTCGACGACAAGTTCGAGAACATGGGCGCCCAGATGGTGCGCGAGGTCGCTTCGAAGGCGGCGGATGCTGCCGGCGACGGCACCACCACTGCGACCGTCCTGGCCGCCGCGATAGTCCGCGAAGGCGCCAAGTCAGTTGCCGCCGGTATGAACCCGATGGACCTAAAACGCGGTATCGACCTCGCGGTCGAAGCCGTCGTTGCGGACCTCCAGAAGAACTCCAAGAAGGTCACCTCGAACGAGGAGATCGCCCAGGTCGGCACCATTTCGGCCAACGGCGACCAGGAGATCGGCAAGTTCCTCGCCGACGCCGTGAAGAAGGTCGGCAACGAAGGCGTGATCACGGTCGAAGAGGCCAAGTCGCTCGAGACCGAACTCGACGTCGTCGAGGGCATGCAGTTCGACCGCGGCTACATCTCGCCCTACTTCGTGACCAACGCCGACAAGATGCGCGTCGAGATGGATGACGCCTACATCCTCATCAACGAGAAGAAGCTCTCCTCGCTGAACGAACTGCTGCCGCTGCTCGAGGCCGTGGTGCAGAGTGGTAAGCCGCTGGTCATCGTCGCCGAGGACGTCGAGGGCGAAGCGCTCGCGACCCTGGTCGTGAATCGCCTGCGTGGTGGCCTGAAGGTCGCGGCCGTCAAGGCTCCGGGCTTCGGCGATCGCCGCAAGGCCATGCTGCAGGACATCGCGATCCTGACCGGCGGCCAGGCGATCTCGGAAGACCTCGGCATCAAGCTCGAGAACGTCACGCTCAACATGCTCGGTCACGCCAAGAAGGTGATGATCGACAAGGAGAACACCACGATCGTCAACGGCGCCGGCAAGAAGGCCGACATCGAGGCGCGCGTGGCCCAGATCAAGGCGCAGATCGCGGAGACAACCTCGGACTACGACCGTGAGAAGCTCCAGGAGCGACTTGCCAAGCTCGCGGGCGGCGTCGCGGTGATCCGCGTCGGAGGCGCGACCGAGGTTGAGGTGAAGGAGCGCAAGGATCGCGTTGATGACGCAATGCATGCGACCCGTGCGGCTGTCGAGGAAGGCATCCTGCCGGGCGGCGGCGTCGCCCTGCTCCGCGCTTCCGAGCAGCTCAAGGGCCTGCGCACCAAGAACGACGATCAGAAGACCGGCGTCGAGATCGTGCGCAAGGCACTGTCCTGGCCGGCCCGCCAGATTGCAATCAACGCCGGTGAAGACGGTTCGATCGTGGTCGGCAAAGTCCTGGACAACGAGCAGTACTCTTATGGCTTCGATGCGCAGACAGGCGAGTATAGCAACCTTGTCTCCAAGGGCATCATTGACCCGACCAAGGTCGTGCGCATCGCGGTCCAGAACGCCTCCTCGGTGGCCGCTCTCCTGATCACGACGGAAGCGATGGTTGCCGAGCTGCCGAAGAAGGCCGCGGCTGGTCCAGCAATGCCTCCAGGCGCCGGTATGGGCGGTATGGACTTCTGATCTACTCTGCCAAAATATCAATGACCATGCAAAACCCTGGCGGGAATGCCAGGGTTTTGCGTCGGCGGGCTTGCAACATAGCCCTAGCAAGCCGCTGTGTGTCAGAAGGTTGCGTAATCGATGCTGTTGCGCATACGGTCGGGCAGATCACGGGGAATGACTTTCTTGAGGATGCTAACGACTCTGAACGTGCTAGCGGGCTGGCTGGGCCACGTGGTTTTGCCGTAAAATTGGCGATTTGTTGCCGATTGCTCTCTAGGGGCTTTTTTGTTGTAGTGTTTGCGCCAAATCTCCGCCCTTTTCTGTGCGTCTGCAAGGCGGAGGCACCGATCGTCGCTGAGATTCCGCCCGGAAGCGGCCGTTGAAAGCCTGGATGAACGCATCATCGTTTGGCTTGCCGGGCAGGCAAACCAAGCATAACGCCGCGCTCTCGCCCTCAGTCAAGATTGCGCGAGACAACTCGCTGCCCTGCTCGATGCGGATCGTCGATATCCCACTTCTTTGTAGGCCCTTTCCGGTATCTCTACGACGCCGCTGCCGAAGGCTCGTACTGCGCAAATGCCACAATAGATGCGGATCGGCTTCATGGAGTTCTCTCCCGTGTCGGCACGCATTTTCATTCGCTCCTTTCGCAGAGCAGCAGGCCACGTCGTAACTGTCATCAGCCGCAGGCCAGCCGAGAAGAACATCAGGAAAGCCACAGTTCTCATCGATCGCGACTTCACCATTGGTCACACGAACTCTCGTCTGTTTGGTGCTTTCGTCGAACATCGGGGCCGATGCATCTATGGTGGCATCTACGAGCCCGGCCATCGGAGCGCAGACGGTGCGGTTCATCGTTGCGCAACATACCTAGTTTTGGCCAATGGGAAGAAACGGTCCTCGAACACAGCTTCGATTACGTCGACTAAATTTCAATCCATACTTAACTCGGGAATTACAGTCAGGACATCGCCTCGTTTCTCGCGAGCACCGACGTGAGGACTGCTTTACTGATGAGGTCGTCGTCCTAGCTGATGCGGCTGCGGCCACGCGGCGCTCCAAAAAAAGCGTCTTATGCTCAGCTTCGACGAATGGAACGTCTGGTATCGAACGCGCAACGAGGCTACCCCGGCGGTAGACCGCTGGCTAGTGCCCCCCATCCTTGAGGAAATCTATACAATGGAGGACGCGCTCGCCTTCGGCGGCGCCTGCATTTCCCTTCTGAATCACGCCGATTGGGTAGGAGTTGCCTGTCTGGCGCAACTGGTGAACGGCATCGCGCCGATCATGACGAAGACAGGGAGGTGCGTGGCGCAAGACCATCTTCTTTCCTTTTGCGCATATGAGCCGCTTTGGTCGCGAAAGACTTTTGCACGCGCAAGAGCCACGGAGGACATGTTTTGAATGCCATATTTCACGTTCGCCTCGCTATGCCGCCCAATGTTGCATGACAGACCTCTCCTCGGTCGGCTCGCTTTGGGACGAGACACCAATCGACAACGCAGAGCGAGTCTTGAGAAGAATGGGAGGTTACTGAGAGCGTGTGCCTCCGATAGGGCCGACAAGACTTATCTTAATGAGAGCCCACGCAGCGGTTGCAATAGGTCGAAGTCCCGCAGAACGTGCTTATACTGCACTTACATCGTACCGTTCGGCGTAGGCCGCAGCGTCACCGCCTGAGCAGTTCAGGGTTTTCTTTGTAGAACTTGATGAGTTCGATCAGGTTGTCGATGCCGAAGTCGGTGAACGCCTGGACGCCGTCTTCTCCGACGCCATAGACCCAGATGACGCCATCTTCGATCTCCATCTCGTTGGCGATGTCCCACAGCCAATCTTCATCTTCGCCGAGATCTTTGGCGACCTTGGCGAGGGTGGTGACGTGATGGACCTTGTTGACGTGCGTGGTCATGCTGCTTGAGCGGAGAGTGTTGATGCCGGTGTCCAATTCCAGGGCAGGAGCTCGTCCAGGCGATGAGCCGGGTGGGTGGCGATGCGAGCAAGGACATCGGCCAGCCACACCTGCGGGTCGATGCCGTTCATTTTTGCCGTGACGATCAGGCTGTACATTGTAGCGCGGCAATCTGGGTAGGAAGTGCGCGGCGATCAGGATGGCGAGGCAGTGTCGCGGCCTGATGATGATTGCCGCGATGATTGTCGCGCGCAAGAGTTTTGTTGAACTCTGATTGTCGCAGCGTCAATCAGCCACGGTTTTAGGTGTCGCGTGCGATGGCGGCCGTCCTGGACCGCGTTTTCGTTCGAGGGCGGTCCGTCTGCGATAGCTCTCGACGTTCATCTCGACGATGGTGGCGTGGTGAACGAGGCGATCGATAGCGGCGAGGGTCATGGCGGGATCCGGGAAGACCCTGTTCCATTCGCCGAATGGCTGATTGGCGGTGATCAGCATCGAGCGGCGCTCGTAGCGTGCACTGATGAGCTCGAACAGCACGCTGGTCTCGGCCTGATCCTTGGTGACGTAAGCGAGATCATCAAGAATCAGGAGATCGAAGCGATCGAGACGATTGATGGCCGCCTCGAGGTTAAGCTCGCGTCGCGCTAGCTGGAGCTTCTGCACGAGATCGGTGGTCCGGGTGAAGAGGACGCGCCATCCGTTCTCGATGAGGGCCAGGCCAATCGCTGCCGCCAAGTGGCTCTTTCCGCCGCCGGGCGGGCCGAACAACAGCAAATTGGCGCCCTTGCCCAGCCAGCTGTCACCGGCGGCGAGCGCCATCACCTGCGCCTTCGAGATCATCGGCACGGCTTCGAAGTCGAAGCTGTCGAAGGTCTTTCCGGCGGGCAAACGTGCTTCGACAAGGTGTCGTTCGATCCGACGGCGGCCGCGTTCGGCGATCTCGTGCTCGGCGATGGTCGCGAGGAAGCGGCCGGCCGGCCAGCCTTCCTTGTCGGACTGTTCGGCAAATTGCGCCCACAGCACCTTGATGGCAGGCAGCCGGAGCTCATTGAGCAACAGATTGAGGCGCGCGGCATCCACCGTGTTCGTTACGCTCATGCGGCACCTCCGGTCTCGGCGGTACCGATGAGGCATTCGTAGGTCGCAAGCGGCACGAGCTGCACCACGACGTTCGGCAGGTTGGCGGGATCGGGGGCGAAGTGAGCACGTAGCCGGTTGAGGTCGGGCAGTCGGCCGGCCTCGAGGTCGGCGGAGAGCTGATCGGCGAGTTCGGTCTCGCAGCCGCGTTCATGAGCGAGCGCGAGGAGATCGACCATGATCCGGCAGGCTTTTTTGTCCGGCAAGCGTTCGCGCAAGCGATCGAAGGTCTTCCGATAGGCATCGCGCGGGAACAGCCGATCTCGGTAGACCAGATTGAGAAGCGCCATCGGCTTGCGCCGCAGGGAATGGATCACGTGCCGATAATCGACGACCTGGTCGTACTTGCCATTGGGATGCGGCCGCCCACGCGGCAGGGTGACGAGATGGGTGCCGCCGACGAACACGTCGAGACGATCATCGTAAAGGCGCACCCGCAGCCGGTGACCGATCAGGCGCGATGGCACCGTGTAGAACACCTTGCGCAGGGTGAAGCCGCCGGACGATGTCACGCGGACGATCACCTCTTCGTAGTCGGAGGTGCGCCGATCGGGCAGCTCCTGCAACACCACGCGCTCGCTATCGATCCGCTTGGCGTTGCGGGCATTACGGCGGCTGACGATCTCGTCGACGAAGCCGCGATAGGTGGCAAGATCATCGAAGTCGACAGTTCCGCGCAGCAGCAAGGCATCCGCGATTGCTCGCTTGAGATGACCGTGGGGCCCTTCGATCGAACCATTCTCGTGAGCAACACCTCGATTGTTGCGGGAAGGCCGCATGCCGTAATGGGCACAAAGGGCCTCGTATCGCTGCGTCAGATCGTCCCGTGCATCACGATCGAGATTGCAGAATGCGGCCGACAGACTGTCGGTCCGATGCTCCCGCGGCGCCCCACCGAGCGACCAGAGGGCATTCTGCAGGCCTTCGGCCAAGGCAACAAAGCTCTCGCCGCCAAGCACGACATGGGCGTGCTCGAACCCGCAATAGGCCAAACGGAAGTGATAGAGACGATGATCGAGCGGTGCACCCGCAATCGTAACACCCAACTCGTCCATGTCTGTGAAGTCGGAGAGGCCGAGTTGGCCAGGCTCGTGGGTTTGGCGGAAGATCACCTCCTGCTCCTCGCCGTGGATCGCCCGCCATGCACGGATCCGACGTTCCAGGGTACGACGGATACCGCTGCCGAGATCCGGATGACGCCGTAGCATCTCCTCGAACACCGCCACCGGCCGTAAGCCAGGTGCCGCCTTCAAGATCGGGACGATCTCGGTCTCGAACACGTCGCTCAGCGGGTCCGGCCGTCGCCGGCCGCGGGGCGCCTTCCTTTGCGATGGAAATCGGGGGTCTCTCTCGATCCGATAGGCGGTCGACGCACTGAATGATGCCTTGGCCGCCGCCACTGGCGGGCTATCGGTCTGACGGTACTTCATGTAGAGCCTCATCTGGTGATCTGTGATGTGTCGGCCGGGCACGCGAGTGATTCCTCTTGGCGGAAGAACCACTTGCATAACCCCGCCGGCCGCGATCACCAGTCGGCGCGGTCCTCCTCGGGATCGCGCCGACCCTGGGCTCGTAACTCCGGTCGGGCTACGCCCTCCCTACGTCACGAGCCCAGCGAAACTCTCTCACCTTGATTGACGCTGCCTTCCATCCTGATCGCCGCGCGACAGAGCAGTTCGAGTCCGACTTGAAGGGAAATCTCTACAAGATTTTGAATCGAATGAGCTCAGGCGCTTACTTCCCGCCGCCTGTTCGGGCCGTCTCCATTCCAAAGAAGAGTGGAGGCCAAAGGATCCTCGGGGTGCCTACCGTAGCGGACCGCGTGGCACAGACCGTTGTTAAACAACTGATTGAGCCGGCTCTCGATGCAATCTTTCTAGCAGATTCCTATGGCTACAGACCCGGAAAATCGGCTCTCGATGCCGTAGGGGTCACGCGACAGCGGTGCTGGAAGTACGATTGGGTTCTAGAGTTCGACATCAAAGGATTGTTTGACAATATCGACCACGGGCTCTTGTTACGGGCCGTCCGGAGACATGTAACGTGCGCATGGGCGCGGCTCTACATCGAACGATGGCTGACAGCGCCGATGGTGCAAGAGGATGGAACAGCGATCGAGCGAAGCCGCGGCACCCCACAAGGGGGCGTGGTGAGCCCGATCCTCGCCAACCTCTTCATGCACTATGCATTTGATCTCTGGATGGCACGGACGTTCCCCGATCTCAGGTGGTGTCGGTATGCGGATGACGGGTTGGTGCATTGTCGGAATGAGGTGGAGGCGCAAAGCGTTCGCGAAGCTCTCCAGGCTCGGCTGGCGGAGTGCCATCTGGAATTGCATCCTACGAAGACGAGGATCGTCTACTGCAAGGACGATCGACGCCGAGGCAAGAGCGAGAGGGTCATGTTCGACTTTCTCGGTTATTGCTTCCGGCCGCGATCGGTCCTGGGGCGGCATTCGCGGAAGATGTTCTGCGGGTTCACGCCAGCGGTCAGCAAACCAGCGCTGAACGCCATGCGTGCGACGATCCGAGGCTTGAAACTTCGCAAGCGAACCGAGGTGACGTTGGACGAAATTGCCCGCGAGCTAAACCCTATGGTTAGGGGGTGGATCGCTTACTATGGGCAATACACGCGCTCAGCGCTTTATCCTTTGGCGCGCTACATCAACCAGACGTTAGCAATCTGGTTGAAGCGAAAGTACAAGCGCTTCCATCACCGTTTGGGACGCGCGCGTCTCTTTCTGGAGAGGATCGCGCGTGAGAACCGCAGGCTCTTTGTGCATTGGCAACTCGGCGATGGCGGCAAGCTTGCCTGATGGGAGCCGGGTGAGGCGAGAGTCTCACGCCCGGTTCTGCGAGAGGCTGGAGGTGAAATCCCTCCGGCCTACTCACCCCACGGTGCCGGTCTTGGCAAAGGGCAAGACCCGGACGGGCCGGCAGACCGTCCGTTTGCCGGCCCAGATCCGCCGGCGGCGGTTTCTTCTACTCGCCCGATCGTGGCGGTGCGCATCCGGAGCAGCATCTGGCGGGTTATGCCGGACTGATGCAGGCCGACGCCTACGCCGGCTTCGGCAGGCTCTACGAGGCCAATCGCAAGGGCGGTCCATCATCGAGGCCGCGTGCTGGGCGCACGGCAGGCGCAAGTTCTTTGATCTCGCGCGCTCAGCAAGGCGCCGATCGCGGCCGAGGCGGTAAAGCGCATCGATGTTCTGTTCGCTATCGAGCGCGAGATCAACGGTTTTACTGCGCAGGAGCCTTTGCGTGTGCGCCAGGAGCGTAGCCGCCCTCTGATCATCGAGCTGGAGGCGTGGTTGCGCGAGCAGCGCGCCAAGCTCTCCAGGAACAACGACACGAGCAAGGCGATCAATTACCGCCTCAGCCGGTGGGATGCATTTAGCCGCTTCCTCGATGACGGACGGCTTTGCATGACAACGGATGGTGTTGAGAAGTCCTTACCTTCAGTTCGTGGCAACTTTTTTGGTTTTTCCTTCCAGGCAGCCACCATGCGTTCGTAGGCCTGCTCGACGCGTGCGACGTAACCAGCTTCCCGTTCGCGGATTTCCTTGATCCAATAGTCCCGGCCCGGGCCAGCCTTGCCGTAGGCACGGGGAGCCCCAGCCTTCAGAGCCACCTTCCGGAGTTTCATCGCCGTGAACGCTGGCCGCGCGTAAGCGTAGTCCTTCCCGGTCGTCAGGACGTGCCAGATCATGACTGCGAGCTTGCGCGCCGTCGCGACGGCTGCGACCCCGGCCCCGTGCTTTTTCTGCGTTCGGTTGAAGAATGCTCGCAACGGACCCGGCGCCGTCTTGGCTGACCACGCCGCCTCAACCAGCATCTTGCGGGCGTCACGGTTGCCCTGCTTCGAGATCCGGCCATGCCGTGCCGGGTGCTCGCCTGACTGCCGAACCCGCGGAGTCAACCCGAAATAGCTGCTGAGCTTATCCGGCGACGGGAAGCGTGCGATGTCGCCGATGGAGGCCAGTACACTCGATGCGACAACCGAACTCACGCCGGGGATCGTCATCAGCTTGAGAGCCCGTGGATCGTCCAGAGCCTGCTGGGCCACGACTTTGTCGATCTCCGACAGTTGCTTCGTCACGCGTTCGAGTTCCACGATCAGACGCCAGAGCATTGCACGCTCCTCCGATGGGAGAGGCAGACTGTCCAGCCAATGCTGTCCGCGCTTGCCGAAGAGATAGCCTTTGTAGGGCGGGATGAGGTTGGCATGCAGGATAGCCTTCATGCGTCCTTTAATCCGGATGATCTGCGCCAAGACGCCAGCGCGCTCGGCCATCTGGCGCCGGCGGCTGTAGGTGTCCTCGTCAGCAACCCAGACCTCCGGCAAGAAGCCGGCAGCATGCAACCTTGCCAGGGTCCCAGCATCGACCTTGTCCGTTTTGACTCGCGCATAGGCAATCGCCCGAACGAGCCTCGGATTGGCGACCGCGACGCGCTTAACGTGCGGGCGCAGAATACGTTCGACAGCCGCGCTGTTGCCCGTCACCTCGATGACCACCTCATCTTCGAGGCTGAGTGTCTTGGCAAAGGCGACAAGCCGATCGTGGACGAGATCTACGCGGAGCTGTCTGATTATTGTTCCGTCCTCCAGGATCGCCACCTGGGCGAACGATCGGTGGATGTCCATGCCGACGATTTGCATGCTTGGTTCTCCTTGTCTCAGGAGCCAGTGGCTTGCACGACATCTACGGATCCGCGCTCGCAGCGCAGCCGGGCAAGTCGTAGGGGGCGGCCAAGTAACAAAGCGAGCTCACAGCTCATGGTCATGGCGGCCTGCCACCGTTTCGTGCTCCAGCGCCCCTATCCCGGCTTCGACAGACTAATCCGGACGACCAGTCCTCTCCACCGGGTTTGAGCGCTGAAAACATCATGCCCTTTAACAATTGCGCTGAGCGTGCATTGAGAGGCATTGCCTTGGGAAGGCGCAACTGGACCTTCGCCGGAAGCCAGCGAGGCGCCGACCGCGCCGCCATCATGCTGACGATGATCACGACCTGCCGCCTCAACGACGTCGATCCCAAGGCCTGGCTCGCCGACGTCCTCGCCCGGATCGCCGATCTTCCCACGTCGAGGCTCCACGAACTGCTGCCCTGGGAATGGAAGCTCCTGCACCAAGCCGGCAAGTCCGCCGATCGGCAAGCCGCCTGACCTTCACGAAACGCCATCGTAGAACTCGCCGTGCTCGCGCGCATGCGTCAATCAGGCGGCCTCCGTCGTATGCGTACGGAGGGCTTGGCGCTTTTGGCGAAGGAGACGCTGGGCCATGATCCGATGAAGGGCGTGGCGGTGGTGTTCCGTGCGAAGCGCGCTGACCGGGTGAAGATCGTCGTCTGGGATGGCAGTTGCCTTGTGAGGTATTGGAAGCGGCTCGATGGCGGCGGCTTCAAATGGCCTCCCATCGTGGCCGGCGCGATGCGAATGAATGCCGCCCAGCTGTCCGCGCTTCTGTCCGGCATGGATTGGACGCGGATGCACGCGCCTCGGATCCCGCAGCCGAAAGCACTTGCGTAAAGATTCAGATCTTCGCTGCATCGGAGCACAAAGCATGGCAGACTCGGGCCCGCGAGTGATTTGCCTGCGATCCTGCCGAGTTGCGTGCCTTTGCCGCGGCTCTGCTGGATCGCTGCGCCAGGCTCGAGCGGTTGCTCAAGCTTGCGAAGGATGCGCAGTTCGGTCGGTCCTCGGAAAAGCTGGATGTTGATCAGCTGCAGCTTGTTCTGGAGGACATCGAAGAGGCCGTCGCGGCCCTCGAAGCAACGGAGGATCGCGCCAATCCCAGAGTTTGCGAGAAGAGAGCTGCCGCGCGCAGGGCCAACCGTGGTCAGTTGCCGGAGCATTTGCCGCACATCGTCGAAACCCTGATGCCGGCCGAGACCTGTTGCCCGTGTTGTAAGGGCGACCTCTTCGAGATTGGTCACGATGAGAGCCAGAGGCTCGATGTCGTTCCGGCGCAGTATCGCGCTATCGTCACCCGCCGGCCCAAGCTGGCCTGCCGCGCCTGTCACGGCGTCGTCCTCCAGCACGCTGCTCCCGAGCGTGATCAGGGGAGGATTGCCCACCGAGCGGCTGGTCGCGCATGTGATCGACGCCAAGTATCATTGGCATTTGCCGCTTTACCGCCAGGCGCAGATGCTGGCGACGCACGGTATCGCCATGGAGCGTTCCACGCTCGCCTTCTGGGTCGGCTATGCCGCCCAGGAATTGAAGCCCTTGTGGCATCGTTTGCGCCAGCTTCTGCTCGACTCTTCGAAGCTCTGTGTCGATGAGACCCCGGCACCGGTGTTGGATCCGGGACGCGGCAGGACGAAAACCGGCTACTTCTGGGCGTTATCACGCGATGACAGGCCCTGGGCCGGACCTGAACCGCCTGGGGTGGTTTATGCCTATGCACCGGGCCGCGGGGCCGTTCATGGCTTGCGCTTGCTCGAGGGCTATCGCGGCATCATCCATTGCGACGGCTATCAGGCTTACAAGACCATGACCCAAGAGACGCGTGCGGACGCCCTGTCCGGGACGCTCACCTTCTGCTGGTCGCATCTGCGGCGCCAGTTTGTGAAGATCGAGCGCGAGGCTGCGCCTGCGCCAGCTCCGGTTGCCCGCGAGGCCCTTGAGCGCATCGCCCAGCTTTACGCGATCGAGAAGGCACTCCGCGGCCGATCTGCTGCCGAGCGCCGCGCGGGGCGACAAGTGCATGCCCGACCTCTGGCTGCAGCCTTGAAGCAGTGGTTTGAGGCCAAGCTTGATCACCTCGCGCAGAAGAGCGACACGGCGAAGGCCTTGCGTTACGCACTGCGTCATTGGGCTGGGCTGACGCTCTACCTTGATGATGGGCGCATCGAGATGGACACGAATGCTGTCGAGCGTGCGATGCGGCCGATCAAGCTCAATGCGAAGAACTCCCTTTTTGCCGGGTGCGACGAGGGTGCCGAGAATTGGGCAGTCCTGGCTTCGTTAATCGAGACCTGTAAGCTCAATGGCGTCAATGCCGAGCGCTGGCTCGCTGACGTTCTTGCGAAACTCGTCAATGGCTGGCCTATGGCGCGACTGGACGAACTACTTTCCTGGGCATCGACGTACACGATGCATGCTCACGATCCGAGGCTGGCGGCATGAGCCTGAACACGACCGCGGTTCGGATCAAGGTGACCCTCAAGGATGTGAAGCCGGAGGTGATGCGTCGCCTTGTCGTACCCGTCACCTTGCGCCTTGATCGGCTACATCTGACCCTCCAGGAGGCATTTGGTTGGACGAATAGCCACCTCTTCGAGTTCTTCGCCGGTGAGGTCCGCTGGGGGATTCCTGATCCCCACAACGATTACGGCCACCAGCCCATGGATGCCAGCAAAGCGCGGCTTTGCGATGTCGTTCGCGAGACCGGCGCCAAGACGATCCATTATCTCTATGACTTCGGCGACAGCTGGGACCATGTGATCAAGCTTGAAAAATGGTTCGACAACACCACGACAGAGGGCCTGCCCCTCCTGCTCGAGGCAGCCGGTCGTTGTCCTCCGGAAGACGTCGGCGGTGCGCCGGGTTATGCCGAATACCTCGAAGCCATCGGCAACCCCACCCATCCAGAGCACGAACATATGCGCCTCTGGGACCCGGAGCGGTTCGATCCCAACGTCGTCGACCGGAAGGCGCTCGAAGCCGCGGTCAACGCGTTGTCCGACACATGGAAACCGCGGCGACGCGCCACGCGAACAAAATAGGCGTCAAGCGCCATTCAAAAGGGCCGCAGAGCTACGCTTACGCTTGATCTCGCCGTTGAGGCGCTCGATCGGATTGGTCGAATGCAGCTTGGCACGGTGCTGAGGCGGGAAGCTCATATAGGCGAGCACGTCCGTCTCCGCCTCATCCATGAAGGCGGCGAGCTTTGGCAGTTTGGGACGGAGCTGGTCGGCGACCTTGCGCCACTGAGCCCTGGCCGCTTCGGCATCGTCCTGGGCAAAGGCGGTGGCGATGAAGGCGGAGACGACGCGTCTTCCGCTCTTGCCGGGATGGGCCAGGACGTTGCGCATGAAGTGGACGCGGCAGCGCTGCCAGGCGGTGTTGAGCACCTTGCTGACGGCGGCCTTGATGCCCTCATGCGCATCGGAGATCACGAGCTTGCGCAAGCACGCGGTCCAGAACGTCTCGGCCTCCGAGGGACCGATGTCCATGCCGAGAACTTCAAGCCGGCCGTCGCTATTGACGCCGACCGCGATGATCACCGCGACCGAAACGATCCGGCCATTCTGGCGCACCTTCACGTAGGTGGCGTCGATCCACAGATACAGCCAGTCATCCTCGATCGGGCGGGCGAGGAAGGCCTTCACCTTGTCGTCGATCTCGGCACACAGTCGGCTCTCCTGGCTCTTGGAGATGCCAGTCATGCCCATGGCCTGGACCAGATCATCGACGGATCGGGTCGAGACGCCCTGCACATAGGCTTCCTGCACCACCGCGGTGAGCGCCTTTTCGGCCATCCGACGCGGCTCCAGGAAGCCCGGGAAGTAGCTTCCTTTGCGCAGCTTGGGAATGCGCAGCTCGACCGCGCCGGCGCGCGTCTCCCAGGTCCGGTCACGGTAGCCGTTACGCTAGGCAAGGCGCTCGGCATTCTTCTCGCCGTAGGCCGCTCCGGTCAGCCCGGCGACCTCCAGCTCCATCAATCGCTGGGCGGCAAAGCCAATCATCTCGCGAAGCAGATCGGCGTCTGGGGCCTTCTCCACGAGCGCGCGAAGGTTCATCATCTCGTCGGTCATCGGTGGTTCCTCGAATCAGGTTGGTGTCAGCAACCCGACCCTACCGGCGAACTGCCGGTGACCACCGCAAAGCCGTCCGCCCGCTACGGCGCTATCTGAGGGCGCGCGTGCGGACGGCTTCGCTCTACCGAGCTACACCATCGCTGGGGAGTACGTCATGCCAAGCTGATGATTGCTTGTGGGTGCAAGTCCCATCCGGCCAAAGCCGTAGCAGGCAAGCCGGGACCGAGTCTTGCGGGCGTCGCGGCAACGCGGGGTCCGAAGTGTAGATAGGAGCCATGCGGGGTACGGGAATGAGCCTCGAAAGGTGGATGTTCGCGGAGGCCGAGTGTGTTCCCTAGTCACGAAGGCTGCATGAGCATCGTCGATATGCGAGACGGTGCCATTCCGCCGGGGTCGATGGCCGCATCACGCATGGAAGGCAATCATCGGAACATGAGAGGCCCGACCGGGTCCGCTGGATTGGTCTCCAGCGGGGGACAGCGGCAAGGCACTGCCAGAGCCGTTGACCGAGCCGAGGTCGGGAGTCGGACTGGTCCATACTACCTGTGAAGTCGTCGAAGGTAACGAGACGCATGGAGGGAAGGGACCAGCCCGAGGGGAGCCTGCGTGAGAAGGTCAGGGTCCGGACACAGGGCCGGGTTGCCCTGTTACCAAACCTTGAGCGGGTGAACGCGGCGGCCAAGCAGGCTGCCCAAACCCGGTTCACGGCCTGCTACACCATGTCGATGAAGCCGCTCTTCTTCGGGCGTTTCGGCGATAGAAGCGGCAGGCCAGCGCGGGGGTCGATGGGGTGACGGTGGCGACGTACGAAGAGGGGCTGACGGATAACATCCGCGACCTCTGCGCACGGGCCCACACCGGTCGCTACCGGCCACAGCCGGTGCGGCGCGTCTACATCCCCAAAGCCGATGGCGGTAAGCGGCCTCTCGGTGTGCCGGCGCTTGAGGACAAGATTGTCCAAGGCGCGGTGGCCGAGATGCTGAGTGCTGTCTACGAGGTCGACTTCGTCGGGTTCTCCTACGGCTTCCGGCCGGGCGGAATCCTCATATGGCGCTTGATGCCCTGCATACGGCGATCATGAGCCAGCGTGTGAACTGGGTGCTCGATGCCGACATACGCAGCTTCTTCGACTCGGTCGACCACGAGTGGCTGTTGCGGATGGTGGCGCACAGGATCGCCGATCCACGCATCTTGCGGCTCATCGGGCTGTGGTTGCGGGCTGGCGTTCTTGAGAGCGGCGAGAAGCAGGAGACGGACAGGGGTACGCCGCAAGGGGCGGGCATCAGCCCGCTCCTTGCCAACATCTTCCTGCACTACATCCTCGATCTCTGGGTCCACCAATGGCGTCGTCGCCATGCATGCGGTCGCGTTGTGACCGTGCGCTATGCGGGCTTCGAGAGCAAGGCAGATGCACTGGCAGGCCGCACAATTATCCAGCGCTCAACGGCTTCTACCGCGAAGTGCGTCGGACCTGGCTAGGCTGTCTGAGGCGGCGTAGCCAGAAAAGCCGGCGCATGCGCTGGTCGGAGTTCGAGACCCTGACGGCACGCTTCCGCCTGCCTATTCCACGCATCACTCGCACATGGGCGCAGGCGCGGATATGACGCGGGTTACTCTCGGGAAGAGCCGGGTGCGGGAAAGCCGCATGCCCGGATCTGTGAGGGCAAAGCCGAATGGCCGAGCTGACCTTGCCCCCAAGTTTTATCCAGTCCTCAGTTCGCCCTGACGGTTGGGTTTGCCCGGTTGGGCGGTGGTAGCGACGGGAGCTGGCGCGGAGCCCTCGGCATAGCGCAGCGCCAGATCCCGGCGCGGGTGGCGGGTAAAGGCGAACTCGGACGGCGTCTTCCATCCAAGCTGCGAGTGAGGTCGTGCGTTGTTGTAATCGGCCCGCCAGCATCCGAGCGCGACGCGGGCCTGGGCCAGCGACGTGAACAGCGTCTCGTTCAACAGTTCATCCCGCAGACGGCCGTTGAAGCTCTCGATGAAGGCATTCTGCATGGGCTTGCCCGGCGCGATGTAGTGCCATGCGACACGGCTCTCATCGGCCCATGTCAGGATGGCGTTGCTGGTCAACTCGCTGCCATTGTCGCTGACCACCATCTTCGGCTTGCCGCGCTCCATCATCAGCCGGTCCAGTTCCCGCGCCACCCGGGTACCGGAGAGCGAAGTATCGGCCACCAGCGCCAGGCACTCGCGGGTGCAATCATCAACCACGGTCAGGACGCGGAAGCGGCGGCCATCGGTGAGCTGATCCGACACGAAGTCGAGCGACCAGCGGTCGTTGGGCGCCATCGGCACGGTCATCGGCGCCCTGGTCCCGATCGCCCGTTTGCGACCGCCGCGGCGGCGCACCGCAAGCTTCTCTTCCCGGTAGAGCCGGAACAGCTTCTTGTGGTTGATCACATAACCCTCTCGCTTGAGCAGAACGTGCAGGCGCCGATAGCCGAAGCGACGGCGCTCCTGGGCGATCGCCCTCATGCGCTGGCGAAGGCCGGCATCGTCCGCTCGGGCCGTCTGGTATCTCACTGTCATACGGCAGCAGCCGATGGCTTTACACGCCCGCCGTTCGCTCATCCCGAATGCCGTTCGCAGATGGGCGACTGCTTTCCGCTCGGCGGCGGGCGTCACCACTAATGGGATGACCCGCCCCGTCCTCTCAGTCAGACTGAGTTGGCTTTTGAAAGGAGGAAGCAATGAGGACACGGAACAAGCCCAGGCCGGCAACGGTGTTTGGGATCGACATTGGCAAGAACCTTTTCCACGTCGTTGGACTCGACGCCGCCGGAATGCCGATCCAGAAGGCGACCTTTCGGCGCGATACGCTCTTGCAGTTCTTCGAACGTGCAGGACCGGCTTTGGTGGGGATGGAGGCCTGCTCCGGCTCGCAATGGTTGGCCCGCAAGATCGCCGCCATGGGGCACACCGTTCGCATCATCCCAGCTCAATTCGTGAAGCCATATGTGAAGTCCAACAAAAATGACATCATCGATGCCGCGGCGATCGCCGAAGCCGTGACGAGACCAACAATGCGCTTCGTCGAGCTAAGGTCGCCTGAGCACATTGACCTGCAAGCGCTGCATCGTGTTCGCGATCGGATGATGTCGCAACGGACGTGCCTCATAAATCAGATGCGCGCTTTTTGCCTGGAATATGGGATCGCTATTCACCAGGGCGCCGGCAAGTTCAAGGCAGATCTGCCGAGAGTTTTGGCAGATGAATCGAATGATCTAACGTCGGCCATGCGTCGCATTCTGGCATCTACATTCGACGAGCTGCGGCAGCTGGAGCTGCGGATCGCTGAAGTCAACCGCGAGATTGAGGCGGTTGCCTCTCAAAGCGATACCGCACGTCGATTAATGACTATCCCGGGCATTGGTCCACTCGCGGCGACGGCGCTTTTGGCAGCAGCTGGATCTGCCCGACAGTTCAAAAAGGCCCGCGATATGGCAGCTTGGCTGGGTCTTGTTCCCAGAGAATACTCTACGGGAGGCAAAACGAAGCTGCTGGGGATAAGCAAGCGCGGCAACCGATATCTGCGCCGGATGATCATCCACGGCGCCCGCTCCTGCGTGACACATCTTGATCGCTCGCGATATCACCTTGGCGCCTGGCTTGATGGACTTCAGGCACGCATGCACACCAACAAGGTCACCGTCGCCTTGGCGGCAAAGATTGCGCGGATCGCATGGGTGGTGATGACCAAGCCCGGCGCAAGCTACGAACGGCGGGATCCGGCCTTTAGCTGATCCCGTTTGTTCCAGACTGCGAGGCTCGTGAAAGTGATGACGAGACAGTCGATCGGCGCGCCGTAAGCCCTGTGCAAAAAAGCGGGTTTTGAGCCCGGACCATTTATCTGGGAACGGCACGCGCGGATCTCATCATGGCCTGGCCGCAACAGCGGCCCACTTGCAAGAGGCCGGATACATTTGTGCAGACTGCATCGTCCTGATCGAAACGACCCTTGCACGGGCGGGGCGGGTCATACATTCTTTCCCAGGAGGTCCTTCAACGCCGCATTGTCCAGCATCGCATCAGCCAGCAACCGCTTCAGCCGCGTATTCTCGTCCTCCAGCGTCTTCAGCCGCTTGGCCTCCGACACCTCCAGCCCACCGAACTTGGCCTTCCATTTGTAGATGCTGGCGTCGCTGACGCCGTGCTTGCGGCACAGATCGGCGACCGACACGCCGGCCTCATGCTCCTTCAAAATCCCGATGATCTGCTCTTCCGAAAAGCGGCTGCGCTTCATGCTCTGGTCCTTGTCGTGGGCCAGAACGAACTTCAAACTGGATTAAGCCCGGGGGGCAAGCTCAGAGCTACTCGACCACGACCCAGTGGAGAACACTCTAAAAGTCTCGCAATCACCGTTTGGGGACCAGCTTGCTTGCGCCGAGATCAACATCTTGGAAGCTCGCAGATCAAGCTGGATGCCGTTTAGTAATGGTTAGCGAGTCCTATACAAAACTGTGGGGTCCCACGATCTACCCGGCGCGGCAAAGCGCGCCCTCGTCGGCCAAGACCTGCTGGCCCTCGTCCTGTTCGAAATCGCTGTTGCTCAGAACCGGGGGGCATCGACGTCGCTTCCGTACGAAGCGAGTTGGCTCTTCATCAGTTGAGCTTGTCTGAGCCGCTCCAATGGCGAGTTCCTAACTTCGATGGCGTGGCAGAAGGCATGCATCGTGAAGCCGAATGAGGTAGTCGCTGCCGTAACTTTCTTCCAATTCCCGAAGAGCACGATCGGTGGCTACCCGAATCATGCGGACGACGGCGCCGCCGCATCTCGGTGGCGAGCCAGCCGGCGGCCTGCTCGCTGGGCCAGGACTCCAGATCAGTCCCGGGACCAGCTGTAGTCTACATCAATGTCGCAATGCTGCTTCTTCGCGCGCGCCAGAGGAGCATGATGAGAGAGCGCAAAAAAGCGCAGCTGCGTGGCCAACGTCAACGCATTACTCCTCTGGGGGAATCTCTATTGGAATAGCAAAGCCGGATTTTACGCGGTCCATTATGACCATCGTTTTGACAGCCTTTATGTCCCGTTTCTCATAGAAGAATCGTCGTGTGAACTGTTCGTAGTCTTCCATCGTACGCGCGGTAATATAAAGGACGAAGTCCGCGTCGCCGGTGACATAGAAGCCATTCACGACTTCAGCTGACGATTTGATGGCCTTCTTGAACCTGTCGATGATGTCTGAACGCTCCCGCTCTAGAGTGACCAGCACGAGCATTTGAATTGGATTTCCGACCGCCTTCGGCGACAGGATAGAGACATCGGCCTCGATGATTCCTTCCGAACGGAGCCTCTTCAGTCGCCGTTGACACGCGGTAGCAGAAAGACCGGCGAGTTCGCCGATCACCTCGGAGGTTAGACGGTTGTTTTTCTGCACTATCTCAAGGATACGGGCGTCTGTTCGATCATACTGCATATTCGGCACAACCCTGAGTGAATGCGCTGAAGAATGCCTATCAGATGCAGAAAATCATCCGAACGGCGGGAAAGCCCGATGGAAATGCGTCAAACGTGACATATCCCGAACGCGTAGGCAATTTTTCGCGGGCGGGATTAGGGAGTTTAGGTGAAGCAAAACATCCGATCGCCCCGATTGCTTCACGAAAGCAATCGATGTCGGCGCCGTCTTTTCAGGCGAATTACGGCCTGGCCAGCGCCGCAGTTTCCTCGCAACTTATACACAAAACAGACGAGTTGCGGCGGAATGGCGCGGTATTTCTGCGCTATTGCGCTGCATTTTGATGAAAATCAATTTTGAGAGGCAGGTAGTGTTTTAGGTGAGGGATGGAAGTCCCGGCTGAGTTAAGATGGTGGCGTCAAGGGCGGAACTTACGAGATCGCCGACATGTCCGAGCACGTCTCCCGATGGGCGCCACTTCTTCTTGCCTCATGCCTCACCTCATCCTCGCGCTGAGGTTCTAATGATCGCCAGTTCGGGCAGTACTAGAGAACCCGCAAGCGTCGGCTCGCCTGATGAGGGTGTCTTTCGATCGTGGACAGCTTCTTCGCTGCCGTGCCATGTTGCCGTCTCGGACGCTGGCTAGTCACCTGAGTGGCGATGGACCCTCGAATCGTCGGGCGGGCAGCCGCCAGCACAGGTGTGTCGACCTTGCTTGCACTGACGGCGACTGTCTCGTTCAACTTCACTGAGGGGCAAGAGAGGAGATCGTGAAATGAGACGGCGGGCATTCTTGAAGTTCGCAATGACAGCGGCAGCTGGCGCCCTGGCGGCGCCCAATATCCATGCTCAATCCACAAAATTTGCCAGCATTACGTTGCGCGTAAACGGATATGGTGGCCTTTACGACGAGGCTCTTAAAAAGAGTGTCGTGGCTCCGCTCGAGGAGAAGTACGGACTGAAGGTCCAATTCGTCGCCGGCAGTACGGGAACAGACCTCGTTAAAATGATCGCGAACAAGGACAACCCTCCGTACGACATGTTCATGGCCGATAGCTCTTTCATGGTCGAGCTCGTCAAGGCCGGTGTCGTTGACGAAATCAAGCCGTCAGACGTTCCAAACCTCAAGCGGATTCTGCCCGGCTTCCGCGAATTCGGTGATTACGGCGTGCCTTTCGACATCGCGTCCATTGTCCCGGTCTTCAACTCAAAATACATCAAGCAGTCGCTTACCTCATACTCAGACATCGCCCGGCCCGATCTTGCAGGCCGCGTCGTCATTGCGGCGCCGGGGCAAATCGCCAGCAACTTACATCTTCTTGCAATCGCCGAGGAAAACGGGGGTTCGGTTTCAAACATGGCGCCCGCGTTCAAGGTACTCGAAGCCGCGAAGCCGAACATTGCTGCCTTCGCGCAACAAACGGTCGCACTCGTGCAGATGTACCAGAACGAAGAGGTTTACGCAGGCATATGTTGGGACGGCCGCGCTCATGAATTGCGCACAAAGGGCGCTCCCATCGCGACCGTTGTGCCACCTAAAGGTATTTACTCGACGACAGACTACATCAACGTCGTCAAGGGCACGAAGTATCCGGAAGCTGCGCATGCCTATGCTGAGCAGTTGCTTTCTGACCAGGGGATTCTCGCGACGCCGCAGGCATTTCGGTACAGTCCAACAACGGATGTCAAATTGCCTGATGAGCTCAGCAAGGAGCTTCTGTTCAATTCACCTGAACGCAGCGATCTCAAAAAGAAGATCGATTGGAATACCCTGTGGGCGAACCGGAGCGCCATGATCGAGCGGGTAAACCGAATCGTTCGAAGCTAGCTCAGGGATTGGTTCGACCCCTTGGTATTGCGTCGAGCCTCTGGCTTGCGTGCTCCCACTGCTCCGCCCACAGGCGTCATATCAACTATGAAAGGTCCATCGTGTGAAGGAACCTCTCCTTAATAAGCGTATCACAACCGCAGCCCTTTTGCTGGCCCCAATGGTCTTGCTTCTCATCGGCTTCCTGGTGGTCCCGGTGCTGGGATTGTTGCGATCAAGTTTTCTGCCGACTAGTCATCTTCTCGATGGTGGTGGCTTCAGCTTGACGCACTACGTACGGTTCTTTTCGGACTCCTATTACCCGTCAGTGCTAATGGAAACATTTGTGGATGGACTTTTTGTCAGCCTCGTCTGCCTGGCACTTGGCTTTCCGGTCGGATATTCGCTTGCCCGCCAGCCGCTTCTGGCGCGGCGCTGGCGAACAATCATCGTTATCATGCCGCTGACGCTGAGCCTGGTGGTTGTCGTATTCGGATGGCTGATCGTTCTTGGCCGTAACGGGCTCCTCAATGCACTGCTCGTGAAGATCGGTATTCTTTCTTCGCCGAAAATATTCCTGTTTTCTCGCGCTGCCGTGATCATCGTTTTAGTGCAGCAATTTCTTCCCCTCATGATTCTGTCTGTCATGAGCGTCGTGACGCAGATAAACCCGGTGCTCGAACAGGCAGCTGCCAATCTCCGCGCCAATCGTTTCGTTACGTTCCGAAAGGTTATCATTCCGCTCGCGCTTCCCGGCATTCTCGTTGGCTTTAATCTTGTCTTCGTGTTGTCGATTTCAGCATTCGTCACGCCCCGTCTCATTGGCGGAAGTCGGGTGAGCATGCTTGGAAGTCTTATCTACGAGCGCATTATGGCGGAACTGAACTGGCCGTCGGGCGCAGCCATGGCCTTTATTCTCTTTGTTAGCGGACTTGGCTTCACGGCGGCGTTCAACGCGTTTGCTGCATCACGTTTGATCGTGAAAGGGCGCGGCTATGCGATCTGATCCCATCGACTATATGATGGTTGTATCCGGCGCAGTCATTCGGGTTATCGTCTACACGATGCTTGCCTTACCGGCGATTTTGGTGGTTGTGTCATCGTTTACCAGTGGTGACACAATGCAATTCCCTCCGAAGGGGTTTTCGCTGCGCTGGTATCAGAAGGTATGGGAAAATGAGCCGTTTATAGCGGCGCTTTGGACGAGCACATACATCGCCGTTCTCGTTGCCATCATGGCCCTTGCGATTGGCTTCGCCGCGGCTTTCGCGATCAACCGCTTTTCCTTTCGAGGGAAATCACTCCTGCAGGGCTTGGCCTTTTCGCCGTTGATCGTTCCAGCCGTCGTACTTGGAATAGGCTTGTTACAGCTCTTCTCGTGGTTGCGGCTTACACAGACGATCTATCCGTTGCTCTTGGGGCATCTTGTTCTCGCCATTCCGTACGTCGTTCGTACGATACTAGCGAGCCTCGCGCTGCACGACCAACAGCTCGAACATGCGGCGATGAATCTTCGGGCTACGCCATTGCAAGTCATTCGGCGTATTACGTTGCCACTCATTCTGCCCGGCTTGCTGTCCGCTTCGATTTTTGCCTTTGTGACATCGTTCGGAAACGCGACCGTTTCAGCGTTTCTCACCTACGGCGGCAATGTAACCCTGCCCGTACAGATCTTCACATATATCGACACCAGCTATGATCCGATGGTTGCTGCAATATCGAGCATTATGATCTTGGTGACATTGGCCGTCATTTTGACGATCGAGCGCTTAATTGGCGCGGAACGACTAACGTAGGAGTAGGAGAGGATGCTGGCTTTATCGAAAGAGGAGCAAACCACGGTGCAAGAAGCCGGTGATCTTGTTGTCGAGCTACGCTCTGTTTCCAAGCACTATGGTGATACGGTTGCTGTCGCGAACGCTTCCTTGAGTGCGCGTCGTGGCGAACTGGTTTGCCTGCTAGGTCCATCAGGCTGCGGCAAGACAACGACACTACGCATTGTTGCCGGATTTGTAGAGCCGACCTCAGGCACCGTGAGCATCAACGGCGTCGACATGACGCATCAGCCGCCTTATCGGCGAGATACTGGAATGGTGTTCCAGAGCTACGCTCTCTTTCCGCATATGACCGTAGCCGAGAATATCGCATTCGGTCTGGAAAACTTGAAATGGGCCCGCGCTGACCGTGAAAAGCGCGTCAGCGAAATGCTCAAATTGGTCGAGCTGCCACACCTGGCGCAGCGACTGCCGAGCCAGCTTTCCGGAGGTCAGCAGCAACGTATTGCACTTGCGCGCGCATTGGCGATGCGGCCGGCCGTACTCCTTCTCGACGAGCCGTTCTCAAATCTGGACGCTCAGCTTCGAGTTCGCATGCGCGAAGAGCTTCGTGAGGTCATTCGCGGCGTTGACGTCACGACCCTGTTCGTTACACACGACCAGGAAGAGGCGCTGACCATGTCGGACCGTATTGTCGTCATGAATGCCGGTCAGATCGAACAGGTGGGTACACCGGGCGAAATTTATGAAGCACCGTCGACGTCGTTCGTCGCAAAGTTCATCGGCTGGTGCTCATTGCTGAACGGAATTGTTGGTGCGGACGGCGTCTTCACGTCAGGCGGAGGGCTTCGCTTGAAAGGTCACTGGAGTCCCGGCGCGGGCACGGCGGTCATCCGGCCGGAGCAAATCAAGCTTTCCAGCGACGGAGCGAGAGGGACGGCACTGACGGCCCTCGTGTTGCAGTCACACTATTACGGAGGTGCGACGCGACTCCTGCTGGAGGTCAATGATGAACAATTGACAATGGAAGACCGTTTCCCGTTCGGACGGCAACCTAAGGCCGGCGATGTTCTCACTATCGTGATCTGTGTTGACGATATTCGCGTCATACCGTCAAAGTAAACTCCGGAGGCGAGGGCGCTCACGCATAGTGGCAGTCTAGCCCTCGGAGTTGCCGAAATCGCTGCCGCTCGGATCAGCAATGCGACCGCCGCGGCGTCGTTCATTCGCCAGATGCCGTCCCGCTACCATTCCTGGATCATCTGCCCGCGAGCGCGTGATCATACTGGGGCTCTGACCTTATTCGCCCGCTGCGGCGGCTCGCAGCTATCCATGCCTGGCGGGGAGATCATTGAGACGATAGACGTGGCCCCGAAATCCTGGAAGGTGATCCAGCACCTCCGGGAGAGATCCAATCCCGTGATAGCCAGGCGCCCGCCGTTCCATGTCATCGCTCCGGTTGGGCCGGCCATCTTTTGGTGATGGTGCTGTTTGGAGTTCAGGGCAGCTCCCGAACCGGCAAGCTGAGCGATGTGCCAAGGAAGGTGTCCCGATCAGCCTGTCGAACCTGGCCGACCAGGTCGACGGCTGCACGGTCGCATTGACGCCGTTGTCCCAGCACCTCAAGGCTCATGTGCTGAGCGCCGCCTCACTGAACGGTCGCGTTCAACGTGACCACCGATGTTCCAGAACCCGACGGGCCCTTCCCCCTGAAACTGACGGCAAAGGCGTCGCTGCCCTTGTAGCCTGCCTTAGCAGTATAGGTGTAGGTGGATGCATTCAGTTTCTTGAGAGTCCCGTGCGCGGGCTTTTGCGAAATGTTCGAGCTGGCAATCACTCCATCCATTTTGACCGGAAATAGGCATGTGCCGCCCGATGAGACGCTAAAGTAACCGGTCGAATTTACGCCCCAGCTCGACATGACACCGGTTACTGGACACTCAGAAGCGGCCCGTGCCGAAATCGGCATCGAGCCAAGAACAGCCAGGCCCACGATGGATAATGTACGAAAATGCATTTGGTGTCTCCATTAATGTGAAATGCGATTTGTGAGATCGTATCTTGTATCGTAACTGGCGGCTGTGCTTTTCGTTTCGGCGTGTAAAGTTTTATGAGACGAACTTAGCTTAAACCGGTGCTCTGTACGCGAGATTCGACCATGCGGCACAACACGTACAACTGCGCACCGGCCACGTACGCCCCTTCCTCTATCGGTGCTTAGACTAATCATGCATTGGCGCTTCTATCATGCGTATTTTTGAACGCCGTGCAGTATTTGTGCGCGTCTGGCGTTTGGCCTGGGAAGGTGCCACGCCGCGGGCCCGCTCGATATGCGGCCCCTGAAGTGTAGCCATCACCTTGGGATATTTCGGTGTGCGACCATAGCTCAGCCAAAGCAGCATCTAGTGCGCGCTACGTCCCGGCCAACTCATTGCGCAACGTCCTGCACGAGCATAGTGCGCAAGACCAGCCGGGTGAGCCCTCGGTGCATCCGCGCTATCAGATCGAGATTTCAATGCATACTGATTTTGTCCCAAGACGGCTTTCGGAGGGGGCAGTGCTCCTGCCGGATCTGGTTCGCTCCATGAATGAGCTAAGTTCTTGCAAGTGATTCTGATCGACCTGACTGGACCTATACTGTTTCTGATCAGAGGCGCGCTTTTGGTCCCTTTCCGATCTGACAGGTACGCGGTCCTCACCGGGTGTTTGCGGTTTGCCCCACGATCGCGGTGGGTTCGCCGGCAATCGGAGCTCGACGTTTCCGACGTGACCCCCAAGCGCACTCCTTGGTCACGTCGTCGACAACGTTGAGGATACCTGAGTCCCCCTGCGAGACGGTTTAGGATCGCGTACCCGCCATCTCCTTTCAAAACACAGGAGGGATGCTATCCACTAAGTACGCCGCTCGATCTGAAGGGGGGCAACCGGCCTAATCTACTTTAGAGCAGTTCCGTGCCGACCGGGCCCTTTCAGCTTGAATGTACAACTCCGCCCAGCGCATCCAAGAGAGCCGCTCCAGTACGTATTCCCTTTAGAAAGCAGTCAATCTTGATGTTCTCGTTTGGCGCGTGGTTGGCTTCGTCGGCATTAGCATAAGGCACCACAAATGATGGTACACCCAGAATCTTCGTGAACACGTAGTCCGGCAGGGTCGCTCCGAGCGACGGATAGAGGAGAGGCTCTACGCCATGTGCAATTTGCACTGCTGACTGAACAAGTTGCGAAAACGGTGCATCGAGCGGCGTCCTCGATGGCGGCGTCGACTCCACGCGGACGAACTCAACGTCCGGAGCATGTCTTCTTACGTGAGCCTCTATCTTCCGTAGGATGTCATCTGGGTCTTGTCGTTCGACAAGGCGGGCATCGCATTTGACGAACGCCTCGTGGGGTACAACCGTTTTCGATCCAGGCCCGCCATAGCCTCCGTGGAGTCCGTTGATAGTCAACGTTGGGTGGAACATCAGCCTATCTGCGAGCGGTCTATCTGCTGGATAATCGAGTCTCGCCAGTCCGAGGCCCCGCTTGATCGCTTCACTGTCCTGAGGCAACCGAGCTGCCGCAGCGCGTTCTATATCCCTTGGCGCCATGACGTCGTCATGAAACCCGTTGATCGTAATCTTCCCATCTGCATTCTTCATTGTCGCCAGCAGCTGCACTAGCGTCCAGATGGGGTTTGGAACGACCCCGCCAAAGTGACCTGAATGAACATCGCAGTTCGCAGCGCGAGCTCGTAGTTCAAATGCGGCTATGCCACGAACCCCGTATGTAATGATCGGCTGACCAGCCTCGTGCAGGGGACCGTCGGCTGTTACGACCAGGTCTGCTTTGAGCAGGTCGCGGTTAGCGCGTAAGAAATCCGCGATGTGGGGACTTCCGGTCTCCTCTTCTCCTTCCAACAGGACCAGGACGTTGCACGGCAAGCGGCCATGGACCGCTAGATGGGACTCCAGAGCCAAGAGATTAGCAAAGTGTTGACCCTTGTTGTCTCCGGCTCCGCGCGCATACACGCGTCCATCGCGTATCGTTGGTTCGAACGGCGGACTAATCCAGGCTTCCAAAGGATCCGGAGGCTGGACGTCGTAATGGCCATACAGAAGGATCGTCGGCGCGCCAGGTGCGCGCTCCCAACGCCCCATCACCATCGGGTGGCCCGAGGTTGGGATCATCAGTGCGTCGAGGCCCAACCGGCTCAGCATGCTCACAAGGAGTTCAGCGACCTCGGCCATACCGATGTTCTGCGCGCTGATGCTGGGGTGTCTCAGATAATCAAGCAAGCGGATAACGAACTGATCCTTCTTCGCCTCGATATGCTCAAACACTCTGGACAATTCCGGACGCTCGCTCTGGGCTGTATTGACACTCATGGGGCGCCGCCTCCGATCTGAGTTCGCCAAGCCAAGTGTGGCAACAATGATAGCTTTGATGATGTTAGCTAATGCACCCATCCGAACGATATGTTCGCAGGAAAGCTGCATTGTGGAGCAGTCAGGGATGTTCTTCGGCGTGAGGATGGCTTCCAGATGCGCTCGCCACACAAACGGTTTCTTAGCAGTCGTTGGCTCGCCACGCGCGATTGCCCGCCTCTTCCCGGTGGAAGACCGAGTGATCGCCTTGCTGGGTGAGCCTCTGCACCTGTTCGTAACGATGGGGGTGAGACGAGGCGCAATTGCGACGCCGAAAGTGATCGATAATAGTGAGCGGCGATGTTCGCTCGAAGAGCTGCGGCTGCCGATTTCGGTGCGCTAGGCTGCAGAGTGCTCTCCGCCGATCGTGGATGTTCAAATGGGCGTGCGCCGATCGTCGTCGAACCAAAAAAATCGACACCCTGGCCGAGAGCCCAAAATCGATCTCTGCCTTAGATCGGAATCTATCGCTGAGCTTCGGGGGGGCGTACCTTAAATGACTCGCCCGGTGCCCTTCTGGGCTTCTCCAAGATTGATGAGAACAAAGGCGAGATCATCTCGGCGTAAAATCTTCAGATTATTTCAAACTGGCGCGCATTTTCGGCGCTCTCGGTGTCAAAAGCGGAGAATGCGGCAGCAATCTCAGCTATGCTCCTCACCATGATGATGGCGCAACATCCTTGCTCAAATGTCGAGCCGGAGGCTGCCTCCGGCACGCTGTCAAAATTCGAGGCCGGCGCAGTTTCGCATCGACACGCATTCGATTCCTTGGTTGCGCATAGTCCGTGGCGGGCTGGCGCTGGTAGATGCTTACAATCCAGTTGGCATTGCGCGCGAGCGAGGTGCGGATCGGCATCCCTTGGGCGTGTCGCTTCTCTCTTGCACGTCAGCGGCTCATGCCCTCGAGGTACTTATGGTAGCATCGAGCCTGCTCTGCTCCTGTCTCGCTTTGATCCCGACAGAAGGTCATGATGGCGGTGGCGACACGCAAGGATGCACTTCACGCCGGCCCACAAAAGGGGCGGTTCGAGCGCGCGGGCGCGGTTTGCGATCGGAGTGGTCAAAAGTCCTCGCACGCGAGCAGCCGTCGTTCTGATCCGATTCATAGAGAGCTTCGCAGCCGCGTCGCGCGTCTTTTCACAAAGAAGGTTCGATCCGAACAATCGGAGGGGGATAGATAAAGATGGCATCCGCGTTTCCCAAGTTGGAGTATGAACAACGACTGACCCGCTTGCGCCGGCAGATGAATGACAAGGGTCTCTCTCTGCTGGTGGTGGTCAATCCAGCGAATCTCAACTACCTCTCAGGCTACGACGCCTGGAGTTACCAAAATACCCAAGCTCTGCTCGTGCCGAGCAGTGACCTCGAGCCCGTCTGGATCGGACGCAGTCTCGATGTTGCAGCTGCGCACAACACGAGTTGGCTTTCAGCTGACAATATTGTCGGTTATGCAGAGTCCTATGCCGACAATAGTCCGAATCACGCGATGGAGGCGGTCGCGGGCGAGATCAACCGTCGCGGCTGGAACACCGGGCGCATCGGGTATGAGGGTGATACGTTCTTTTTTAGTCTGCGTGGATTCTTCACTCTTCAGAAGGGTGTGCCCGAGGCCGAGTGGGTAGACGTCGGTGTTCTGATCAATTGGCTGAGAACGGTCAAGACTCCGAGCGAAATCGAGATTATGCGCCGGGCGGGCAAGGTTGTCGACAAGGTCATGGGGGTCGCCATCGATTCCCTTCGGCCAGGAATTCGCGAAAACGATTATGCCGCGCGGATTGTCCAAGCGCAGATCGAAGGGGACGCCGACTTTGGTGCTAGTTACCCGTGTATGATTCCGTTCATTCAGACCGGAGCGCATGCGGGTATAAGCCATGCACCATGGACAACAGACGTCATTCCAGACGGCAGCATTACAGTGTTGGAATTGTCAGGGTGTTACCTCAGGTACAATGCCACGCTCGCCCGGACCGTTAGTCTCGGCAAACCGAGCGACCGCTTGGTCCGACTGGCAAACACCGTGCAGGAAGGACATGCGGCTGCGATGGCGGCAATGAAGCCAGGAGTGACGTGTCACGACGTTTGGGCTGCGTGGCAAGCCGTTTTGTCGCCGAGCGGATTTAAGAAGAACTCTCGAATTGGGTACACTGTTGGTCTGAATTATACGCCGACTTGGCGCGAATATACGGCGAGTTTAGAGCCAGGAAAGGACGATGAACTCCGGGAAGGCATGTGCTTCCACCTCCTGTGCGGAATGTGGACTGGAGACGGCACTAACAAAGGCGACCCGAATTACGGGCTCAGCGAAACCGTTCTAGTGACCAAGAACGGCTGCGAGACCTTGACGAGCTTCGAACGAAAGCTGTTCGTGAAGCCTTAAACCATAAGATGGCAGTGAGGCAACTGCTGTCATCGTATGCCCTCTGCGATCAATGGAAAGTCTCATTACTATTCCCATCTCAGCACGCAATCGTCATTTTCACTCGGGGACCAAACTAAAGGAGACGGGAATGAACAGGCGGACTTTCTTGAAAGCCGCGACGGCGGCGGCAGCCACTTTGGCCTCACCCTACGTGCACGCTCAATCCAGGAAATTCGCAGGTATTACACTGCGTGTGAACGGATACGGCGGTCTCTACGATGACGCCCTCAACAAGAATGTAGTCGCACCGTTGGAAGAGAAGTACGGCCTAAAGGTTCAATTCAACGCCGGCATGACAGCTTCGGATCTGGTCAAACTGATCGCGAACAAGAACAATCCGCCCTACGATCTATTCCAGGCCGATAGCTCGTATATGATCGAACTCCTTAAGGCCAACATCATCGAAGAAATCAAGGCGACCGACGTCGCAAATGTCAAACGGATCCTTCCTGGATTCCGCGAATTCGGCGATTACGGTGTGCCGTATAGCGTCGCCTCCGTGGTTCCGGTCTACAATTCAAAATACATTAAGCAGCCACTTACATCGTACTCAGACATCGCACGGCCTGATCTGGCCGGTCGTGCCGTCATTCCGACAGCAGACACAATCGCCAGCAGCCTTTATATTCTGGGTATAGCCGAAGAAAATGGTGGCTCGATCTCGGACATGGAGCCGGCATTCAAAGTACTTGCGGCTGCGAAGTCTAACATCGTCGCCCTAGCGCAGTCGAATGTAGCCGAGGTCCAGATGTTTCAAGGCGAAGAGGTGTATGCGGGAATCTTTTGGGATGGCCGGGCCCATGAGTTGCGTACCAAGGGCGTTCCAATCGTGACCGTTGTCCCGGCCAAAGGCGTTTACGCGACGACCAGCTATTTCAATATCATCAAGGGCATGAAATATCCGGAAGCCGCATATGCATTCGCCGAGCAGTTGCTCTCGGACCAGGGCATGCTCGGACTACCTGAGGCGCTTCGGTATGGCGTAACCACCGACGTCAAGTTGCCGGATAATCTTAGCAATGATCTTCTGTTCAACTCAGCCGAGCGCAACAAGTTGAAAAAGACCATTGATTGGGAAAAGCTCAACGAAACGCGAAGCGCTCGGATCGAACGGATCAACAAGTTAGTGAGAAGTTAAATCGGCGGGCTGCTCAATGGAGTGACGGTGTTACGCCGATTTAATATGATCGGGGTAACGTCGCTGCATAGTCAATACGTCCATATAGGTTATGAAACGACATATTGACCCAGCAGCCGTAGTCGTCCGTTAAGAACTCGATTTCAGCGGTGAGCGGTCGCGGGTGGCTGCGATGAGGGTGGTCAGGATCAGGCACCGAAAAGCTCTCAGCCAGGCGAGGATGCGGCGAAAGTTGTGGCCGACGGCCGAGAGGATGACGTTGGCCGCATCGCCGGCGCGGCCTTTGAGGTAGCAGCGGCCGAGGTGACCATCGGTCTTCAGGTGTCCGATGATGGGTTCGATGGCGGAGCGGCGGCGCAGCTCGCGCTTGATGACCCCAAAGACGCCGCGCTTCTGGCCGGAGATGAAGATGCGGCGGGGATTTTGTGCGTCGTGGCCGCGGTATCCGTTGTCGACGTCGGCCCGCTCGATCGCGCAGCCGGTGAGTGTCTCGGTGCGGTCGATGACGTCCCGCAAGGTGTGACCATCATATGGGTTATCGGGTAGCGCCCTGGCGTGCAGCACGAACAGGCCGCCGGGAGCACGGCGGTTGTTGGTGACGATGGAGGCTTTGACACCGATCTATGGACCACGCCCGCGTTGCAAGAGGAATCGACAAAGGGATGAAGCGGTTTGCGCCAATCTATCCGGCTTCAATTTGGGGCTGTTGCCCCGAGCCATCATGGATATCCGCTCACTTCTGTCCTCAATAACTCGCCGGCCTCAAGAAGGGCCATGGAGTCGAACCAGGCTTCAGGAGTGTCGGTGGAACCGTTTCTCCATTCGTCCTTTCCGTCTCGCAAACCTCGGCGGGTTATTGTGCCTTCTGATCCCGACCTTGGATTTTCCTTTCCGGCCCTGTTTCTTATGCGGTGCGGCCCAGGAGGTTGGCGTCTTAGTCACGGCCCTTTGCGAGCATGCTCCAGGCCATGCGCGCAAGTTTTGCGGCCAGGGCAACAACCAAGACATTGGAGTGGAGCCGCTTCGACGCTGCCTCTAACCAGGCTGCGAAGCCATGCCGAGGCCAACTCTGACGCTGCAGAAGTACGGCTCTGGCACCTTGAATAAACAGCGTTCGCAGGTACCGATTACCGCGCCTCGATATGCGCCCGAGAATGGTTCGATCGCCGGTCGAGATTTGCTTTGGTACCAGACCAAGCCATGCTGCAAAGTCTCGGCCTTTATGGAAGGCATCACCGGTTCCGATGGCGGCGACCATCGCGCTTGAGATGATCGGCCCGACGCCGGGCGCACTCATTAGGCGGCGACAGTGTGGATCTTGATCAGCGAGTTCGTCGATTTCTTTCGTCATTGACGCGACCCGTCGGTCGAGATAGCGCCAGTCCTCGGCCAAGTCCTGAATGAGCTGGATCACGCGAGGCGATAAGTTGTCGTTTGGCGCTGAGAGAATCTGAGGAAGTGCCAGTCGGAGTGCTGCCGCTCCCTGCCGCACTGGTAGCCCTCGCTCAAGCAAAAAGCCCCGGATTTGATTGATGACCGCCGTTCTCTGCGTCACCAATCGACTGCGAACTCTGTGTAGTGCCTGTAAATCAAGTTGTTCGGCTGACTTCACTGGAACGAACCGCATTGTCGGCCGCTGAGCGGCCTCGGCGATCGCTTCAGCATCCCGAAAGTCATTTTTGTGACCCTTGAGGTATGGTTTGACGTACTGCGCCGGCAAGAGCCGTACTTAATGGCCTAATTTCTCGAGCCTGCGCCCCAGAGGATGTGCGCCTGCACACGCCTCCATTCCGATCAGACAACGCGGAATATTGCCCAGCGACTGGTCAAGCTGATTTCTCGACCGCTTCTTGCGTAGCGTAATTGCGCCTGTGGCATCGAGACCGACGACGTGGAATGTGTTCTTCCCGAGATTGATGCCGATTGTGACAAGGTTCGTATTCGACATGGCTTGCGCTCCTGCTGCCCCCCGCCGGGCTGCACGTTGCCGCTGAGAGCGGGCGTGGTCCATGCCATTAACTCGTAAGGCGCGGCAGCCTTGCCCTTGCCGATGCACTCCACCTCCCGGGCGTGGAAGGAATAAAGCTTCCAGCCCCGCTGACGCTGCTGTTGCGAGCGGATCTGCGAAGTCCCGGCTGAGCGGGAGGACGAAGGCGTTCTCGAGCACAGCTCGACCTTCGATCTTGCGGCCGATATCGCGGATGATCCGGCCCAGCCGGCTGCGCAGGATGCGCAACTCCCGCTGATGCCGCCTGAATTGCTTGGCATGGGCGTAGCGTCCCGCCATCATTGCCGCGGTCTTGGCGACGCGCAGATAGGACTGACGCAGCTTGACCCCGTGCTTTCTCGCCATGTGGTTGAGCCCCTTGATCGCTGCGTGCAGCAGCTTGGCATCGGTCGGGAAGGTGATCGCCTTCAGCTGCACGGTGGTATCGACCGTGACACGCTTGAGGTCCTGGCTGCGTAACGCACCGGCTTCGTGCGCCACCCGCAGGCTCTCGGCCAGCAGCAGCTCCAGCTTGTCGCCGAGCCGCTTGCGCCAGTGGCTCAAATCCGAGCGCTCGTGCGGCAATGAATGCTGGAAGAACTCTTCGCCGGTGAAGTACTGGAAATACGGGTCGTGGACCCAGCGCTCGCACACCCCCTCGTCGGACAGGCCGTAAATCTGCTTGAGCAGCAGCAGCCCAATCACGAAGCGGGTCGCGATGCCCGGCCGACCATTCTCGCTATAGAGCGGCGCGATCTCCCCGTCGATCCAGTCCCAATCGACCCTGCCGGCGAGCTGAACCAGCTCGTGCTTCATATTGATGATCTGGTCCAGTCTGGCCCGGAACAGATCGCCCGATCCCATCGCCTTCTGCTTCTTCGGCCGCATCGCCCCCTCCGATGCGAGGAGGGAATCATGACTGGCGATTCGACGGAATCCTGAAAATGAAATTGCAAGGTTCCGATCCCCGAAGCATCAACACCCTGCAATCGCAAAAAAGCCGGTCTGCCAGATTACGCTTCCACATCAGTCACTTGGTCGCTCTTAACGGACGACAGCCGTACCGGGCCTTCATTGAGGTGGGCTAAAGGCGATGGGCGCGCATGGTGCGGGACGCCGTAGCGACGATCTTCCCCTTACGAACGCGAGGAAACGTAGGCGATGACTCAGCCCTTGAAGACGAAGGGTGAGGCTGCAATTCGGCCCGACACCTTATGCCTAGATCTGCCTGAAGCCTTTCCACGAATATAATCACGCCCTCAGGCGACGGACGCTACCGTCAACCGGCAGAGGGTCGTGATATCGTAGACGGGCAAGTTGGTCGTGCGTCGGATTGCCGGTGCGACCAGCGGGAAGGCTGTGCATTCGAACAGTATAGCCGCGATCCCTTGATGGGCCGCGCGCAGGCGCGCAACGCAGGCGGTGACATCCGCCTCAACAGCAGCCACGTCGGCTGGTGGCAATGGGCGTTTGAGGCCGTCATGCCAGTACTTGCCGCCTTCAATGCCGCCGATCACAATTCGGGCTCGCTCAGTCTCGTCGTTCACTCCGAGCAGATCCTCACTGCAATGGGTCGAGTCGTAGGTCGCGACGGCAATCTTGGCAGACTTCGGCAGCTGGCGAAGCAAGGCCGGCAATAGGAGCAGGCTGGACATCGCGACGGGCACATTTACCGATGCGGCCACCGCCTCCTGATGCCGGATAGAGAAGCCACAATCCGAACTGATTGCAACGGCTCCTCGGTCGACCAAGCGGCGGGCGGCTGCGATGTAGGCTGATTCCAACGCTGGATCGCCCCGGACGACGTTCTCGACCCAAGCTCCCGGGACAATTTCCGAGATGATGGGAAAGTTGAGCAGGGCCGAATCCCGCATTGAGCCAGGCACCGCTGGTGGGGGCGGGGCCCCGGGCGGCAGCCCTCGTTCGAGAAGCAAGACTCCGAGCGAGCGCGGGATCTGCGATGTCATTGCGTGATTTTCCACCAGAAATGAAGGGCTTCGTCTTTCCTGCACTATTATCGCATTCCCTAAGCAGGTTTTCGCTAACGTGGGCGTGTCTTAGACTGCAATTATGCGTGAGGTTGGCAGAAAGCGAACGCCGAAGCCGATTTTGGCCGGACACGCGCGACACGAGCGCGCTTCTAATAAGCTTGGGCAAGCCCACCCTCGAAAGTGCATCGCCGAGCTTCCTGGCTGCCGTTCGCCTTGCTGCTATCTATATTGCTGTCTACTAATCCAACGCGCCTCGTGCACGGTATTGCAGCTCCAAGCGATCCGCTCCAATAGCGACCGCCCTCGTCACCCACGGCATCGCTTTCGGCACGCGCGCAAACACATGGCTGCCGGGTTGATTGCTAAGGCTCTGCATATCGCGCCGGAAGCGCTCAGAAGCTGCCGTGCCAGCAGAGCCAACATGAATAGGCCGCGAAATTTGGTTGTGCGATCGTTCATTAACCAAAGTACGATTCTCGGTGTCGTTCGCCATCTTGGTGATCGAAATCTTCGTCGTCCAGGAAAAAGGTGGTTAATTTCTGCATTGACTGTCGCTGGATCGGAGAAAACCACCCGAGAGCATGCAGTAGTATTGGCGCAAAGATGAAAGCTGCAGGCGTGGAATGGATAATTTCTGGCTGAAACAAGCGTTCGATCGTCTCGGAAAGCCACGGGTGCAATCATTGTCGATGCACGTCACGGTCGATGTGACGATCGTGGGCGGTGGTTATTTGGGCTTATGGACAGCAATCCGTATCAAGGAAAGCTCGCCCTCTCTCAACGTCGCCGTCGTTGAGAGAGATGTGTGCGGGTCGGGCGCAAGCGGCCGCAACGGCGGATTCGTCACGAGCTACTGGGCCAAATATCTCTCGTTGCACAAGCTATGCGGTACTGAAGAAGCGGCCAGGATAGCCAAAGCTTCGGCGGAGGCGGTGCTGGAGATCGGCGCCTTTTGCCGGGAGAATGGCATCGACGCGGAGTTTCGGGCGGATGGGTGGCTATGGACCGCGACTTCGGCGCCGCAAATCGGCTGCTGGAATATCCTCCTCGACGAGTTGGACAAGCACAATGTTCGGCCCTTTCAGGCCCTCGACGGTGCAGATGTTGCCCGCTTGGGGGGGACTGACCGCAACCTGGCTGGGGTGTTCGAACCGAACGCTGCCACGGTTCAGCCGGCCATTCTTGCGCTCGGTTTGCGAGACCACGCCCAAAAGCTGGGTGTGGCGATCTACGAGCACTCGCCTATGATCCGTCTAGAGCGGACCAGAACGCCCAAGGTGATAACGCCTAAAGGTTCGGTCACGAGCAAGGCCGTCGTTCTGGCCATGAACGCCTGGGGAGCCCAGTTCACCTATCTGCGACGTAAGGTCGCCATCGTGTCTAGCGACATGATCGCAACGACGGCCAGACCAGAAAAGCTAAACGAGATCGGCTTTCGAAAAGGCGTCGCGATCTGTGATTCCCGGATGTTCCTGAATTATTACCGGAATACACCGGATGGCCGTGTCGTCTTCGGCAAATCGCTTGGGCATTTCGCATTCGCCGGCCGGGTCGATGATCACTACGACGGGGCCTCACCCAGAGTCGCCGAAGTTGAAGAAAGCTTCCGCAAGCTTTACCCGGCGCTCGGTGACATGGAGATCGAATCATCATGGACCGGTCCAATCGACAGATCTGTAAACGGTCTCCCGTTCTTCGGCCGCTTAGACAATCACCCGGGCATAGTGTTCGGCATCGGCTTTTCCGGTCAGGGTGTCGCGCCAAGCGTTCTTGGAGGAAAGATACTGGCGTCACTCGCTCTTGACGAAGCGAACCAGTGGTCCAACTGCGGACTGGTGCGCGAGAATGTCGAGAGATTCCCGATTGAGCCTTTTCGTTATGCCGGCTCAATCGTTGTGCGCGAAGCCTTGCGCCGTAAGGAAGGTTTGGAAGATCGGGCCAGGAGTCCCGACCCCCTTACGCTTGCGATCGCAAACCTTGCTCCCGTCGGCTACGTGCCTTCGAGGCGAAACTGATATTGCACAAAATAACAGGAACAGATCATGACTCCGCTTGTCCTCAAAGCGTCTGTCCAGCTGACTACAGACGAACTCGACAGTATCAGCCCGGTTTCTCGTCCGATCGGTGAGCCGATCTCCGTCATGCGCAGCAAGGTCGCCTTCAAGTCCTCGACGGCGCGACCAGCGCCGGCATTTGGGAATGTTCACCTGGAAGATGGCGCCGTCAGGTCGCGGAAGCGGAATTCTCCACTTTCATATCAGGGCGTTGCACGTTTACACCTGACGACGGCCCGACAATCTCTCTCGAAGCCGGCGACTCGATATATTTTCATCCGAACACGAATGGCGAGTGGAATATTACTGAGCCGGTTAGGAAGGTTTACGTCATTCTTCCAGCAATACACCGGCCTCTGTGATCGGAGCGAGGACTCTGCGGCCGGAATAGGAGCGAGCATTATCACGCCAAAGCTGCTGGGCGCCGACCTCGGTCGGCGCTTTATCTCCGTGGCTCCAGGTCAAGCCCGGACAGCTATGGCTGGCGTGATCCCCGCTGGAGATCGCCCGGCAATCCACCGGACGTTTGCACTGGGGCAGCCACCTTCGCGTTGTCGCTTTGGGAGAACGCGACTGCAGGCCGACGTTCGCTTCGACTGCGGGAAAGAGCTTACCGTTCCTCGCTCGCAGCGGCTGGTATGGCAAGGGATACATCGTGCGAGCACGCTTCATTTCTGAAGCCGCAATGGCTTGTTCGACTTAATTTCCGCACGAATGGCACACGTTCTGCCAAGCAGGCGCAGGGTTTCGTCCATCAATCCCGCTACATTAGCGAAATCGGGCATTCGGGGGGCGATAATAATGGTGGCATGAGACGATACAGTCACCTGCCGAGCCGACCCAGTGATCTGGTCTTTGGCGTTCCTGCGAAGCTGACTCTTCAATTGCGCATTCTAAGCCCTTCTGCCGCCCTCCAATCTCGACACAACGCATCTCAATGGAGCTAAGACAATGACGATCTGCAAAGCACCGCAGGCCTTCCCTCGCACCGAGTACATGCGCCGGCTTGCCGCGGTGAAATCGGAGATGGCGCGGCGAAACGTCGAGGCGCTCGTCGTCAGCAACAGCTCAAATCAAACCTATCTCACGGGCTATACGGCTCGGTCGGGGTATGTCCCCCAGGCCCTCGTTGTTTCGATGGACCAGGAGGAGCCGACGTTCTTGATGCGGGAAATGGACGCGCCCGCCGCGCTTCATCAGACGTTCCTGGAGCAGGACAAGGTCATTGGTTATCCAGAGTCGCTAGTCGGCAACCCGGTCAAAGACGGCTACGACGCGATCATCGATTTCTTGCGCGAGGCTGGCCTGGCTAACCGCCCTGTGGGATTCGAGAGGGGTGTACTGTCGGCACCTGCGGTAGAGAAATTCAACACGCGCCTGCTCGACGCGACACTCGTGGATTGCACCAGCGCCGTGAACTGGATCCGAATGGTTAAATCGGAACTCGAGATATCTGTCCTGAAAGAGGCGGCCGCCATTACCGACGCCGGTGTCGCGCGCGCGGCGGAGATCTTTCGTGCGGGAGTGCGGGAAGCTGATGCGATCGCGGAAATTGTGTCGACGTTGGCGCGCGGCGCAAACGGCAAGCCCGGGACCTGGATCGCTACTCCCTATTTATGCTCCTCGCCACGAACGGGAACGAGCCACATCACGTGGAGCGATGATGTCTTCCGCCCGGGCTCCCAGATCAACCTAGAAATCGCCGGTGTGCGCCATGGCTATACTGCCCCGATCAGTCGGACGTTCTCCATCGGCCAACCTTCAGACCGATTACGCCGCGTACATGAAGCTCAGGCCGCCGGGCTGGAAGCTGCGCTTGCCACAATCTGCGCAGGACGCACCTGTAGTGAGGTCGCCGAGGCAGCCGATCGCGCGGTCGAGAAGTTCGGGGTCAAGAAAGAGTCCCGGTTTGGTTATCCTATTGGGATCGATTGGCAAGAGCAGACCGCCAGCATCAAGGTTGGCGACAAGACGGTTCTGAAACCGAACATGACGTTCCATGTGCACCTTGGCAACTGGGCTATCGAGGAGGACTTCGGCTACGTGATCAGCGAGTGCGTGCGGCTAACTGAGTCCGGCGTCGAAGTCTTGACGAATGTGTCACGAAAGCTTTTCGAGCTTGTCTAGTGGTCTATGCGGGTCTTTCGGACGCCAAGTCGCTCCGTCTACTTCTGTGTCAATTTGCGAGTTGCACGCTGAGCGACTGGTGCGCCCCCGTTAGGCCCGATTTTTCGCTTCGATGCGACAGAAGCCCACACAGCGAGAGATTATTGCTCGCGGTGCTGTCGTCTTGAGTTCATGCTGCACATTGTGGCCAGTTGGTCGCCGCACCAGTCGAATACCGCAACTCAGCATCGCGTCGCGCGCGCTCATCGATCACCGCCGTTACACGTCAGCTCGATCGATCCAAAATGCACATGCGATGGATGTCCGTGTGCGCCGGCCACGCCAAGAAGGAACGAAATTCTAAGGCGCTCCTAGTCCAATTGACCTCCGATGGACTGCCGACGTCTGTCGGATCAGAGAGCAGACGGCGGCCGTATCAGCTGTAGGGCATAGACTCTCCAAAAGCGATCTGTATGGCTCTTTCATAGTATTCGCATTCCTCAACGGCGCGCCGGGCGCGTCCAGCTGTGTCGGGCTTTGCGAACGATCTCGCTTTCGGAAGACGGGGGTAAACACCTTGCTCCCATTGTAACGGGAAACACACGCCGAGTCCCATTTCGATCTTCTGCGTGCCTGATCCGGGCTAAGCGCTCGCTCATCGCGTCATCGAACACAGTTCCGACCTAATTTCTTATGTCATCTCTGTCGCTTAACCGCCGGCCAGACGCCAGCAGCGCGAAACGTCGTTCCTTGCCGCCAAGACGCAGGATTCCTGCTGTGTAGCGCCACATCAGTTAAATTCCAGCTCTAGAGCCGTGTATTTTATAAGATGGCAGCCATTCTTGATCTCCCAATGTGGCGAGATCTCATGGGGACGACCCATCGGCGGCGATGCCGATACATATATTCCGCCAAACGGCAATGAGCTCATTGTTTTCACGGGAGGAAGATCGGACATGACCCAGAGCGGCGGTGCACTCGGCATATTGCAGTTACAGAATACTGCGCAGACCATGTACGGGTCGCTCGGCCATCCAGCCACTTTCCCATTTCCAACCATTTCCCGACCTGTTCTTGGCGCTTGGACCAAGAATGTCGTCTTTGGCGGTGAAGATAGCAAATTGGAGGCGGCGTACATAAGCACGGCAAAGGATTTGGTACGTGAGGGCGCAGTCGCGATTACCAGCAATTGCGGATTTACGCTCAAATTCCAGAGGGCAATGACCGCGGCTCTGCCGGTGCCAGTGTCGATGTCTTCCCTATTGCTCCTGCCCTATCTCATTGCGACCATCAAAGGGCGTATCGGCATCTTGACGTTCGATTCGAGGCCACTGACCCCTGATCTGCTTAAACTCGCCGGCGTCAGGTCGAACGAGCGCGTAGCCGTCACTGGGATTGAAAACTCAGAGACATGGAGGGTGATGTCAGAGCCTGAAAACAATTACACGATTGAGCAGCTAACAAAGGATGTGCTGTCCGCTATCGCGGCGATGCGCAAGCGATACGACGACATCGAGGCCATCCTCTTCGAATGCGCGGGATTTCCCATAGCGGCTCAGCAGGTTCGCGAGCAGACGAAGCTGCCGGTGTTCGACGCGGTTACCAATGCGAGATTATTGATGAGCGGACGCAACATGGCAGCTCCCAAGTCGATCTAGCACGACCGCCTGCGCGCCTCCGAGTGAAGAGCGGAGAGCGACAAGCCAATCCGGGCGCGAGGCATCCGGCGCCATCGCGCGTAAGGCCGACGGCTCTCTCAGTGGTTCCTAGGCCTTGGCCACGAGTTGAGGGGGCTCCTGCTGGCTGCCAAGGACGTAAACCAGTCGTCGCTGGCTCAGGCGCCAACGTCGACGGGCAATGCCGGAGAGGGGGCAGCTGCTCAATCCTGGGCATGGTCGCGAAGACCGCTGGGGTCGAGCAGGGGCCGTGCTGTCGTCTGTTGCCAACTGCAGTCACAAGCTTCATTCACTACGGCCGGTGAGCCAAAAGACGTAATGGACGTTTGCGGCAGTATCGCGCTTGGCTGAAGGTGAGCTGTTCGCATCAATTGGATGGGATCGAGCCATGGCTGATTTCTGCGATGGACTTCTGCGTCAGAGTTGAGAAAACGCCTCACAAATGCACCCTTGCCAGGCAGTTAGCCGATCTTCTTCCTTGAGCCAGTGTAATCTTCGGCTGAAAGGAGCGCCGGTCGAAGGGCGTGGTGGAGGCAAGCCGAATGAACAGCCGCAGCAACACGTTCATATCCGATGCCGAGCGCGACGCGGTGATCGAGCTGCGCCATGCCATGCATCGCGAGCCTGAGCTTTCCAATGCGGAATGGAAGACGCAAGAACGGATACGCAGCGTGCTGGAGCGCTTCGGCCTCAGGGGCATCAAGGTCTTCCACAATACAGGCCTCTATGTCGACATCGAGGGCACTGCCTCGGGTCCAAAGCGATCGATTGCGGTGCGAGGCGACATCGATGCGCTGCCAATCAAGGAGGCGCGAGACGATCTGCCCTATCAATCCCAGATCAATGGGGTCATGCATGCCTGCGGCCACGACATGCACGGCTCGATCGCGCTCGGCACCGCGCTCGCATTCCATCGAATGCGGGACAACTTCGCGGGTAGGGTACGCGTCTTCTTCCAGCCAGCCGAAGAGGCTGAACCTCTCGGTGGTCAAACGGTGGCAGACGAGAGGCTGCTCGAAGGCTTCGACCGAGCCGTCGGCTTTCACGTCAGTCCGGAAATTCCGGCTGGCAAATTCGGTGCCCGTGAAGGTGCGGTAAGCAAATCTGCCGACCAGTTCACGCTCACCATCTCTGGCAAAATGGCCCATGGCGCCGCACCACATAAGGGCATCGACGCGATCTCCATCGCTGCCGCCTTTGTCAATGAGGTACAGAAGGTAGTTTCGCGCGAAATGCCTGCCGACGACGGCGCGGTCATTACGGTGGGCACTATTCATGGTGGGACCGCCGCCAACATCATCTGCCCCTCCGTTGTCATGAAGGGCACTATTAGGACCCGCAGCCCGGACCGCCGTGCGTTGCTGTCGCAACGTGTGCGCGAAGTAGCCGACGGGGTCGCCGCCATGCACCGCGGCCAGGCCGACTGCGTCATCCGCACCGGCGAGCCTCCCGTGATCAATGATTCCGACATGGTCAAGCGCTTCCGGCAAATCGTTCATGAGAGTGTTGGTCGCGACGCCTTCAATGATAGGAAAGAGATCGCGGGCAGTGACGATTTCGGCTTCTACTCGGCATGCGTGCCGTCGATCTATTTCTGGTTTGGCAGTCGCGCGCCCGGCAACGAGTCGCATGTCCACACGCCGACATTTGGAGCGTCGGACGACCTCATCATACCAACGACTGAGCTCACGGTCCGCTACCTCCTCGATTTCCTGAACTCGTAGGTCGATCGCAGCCGTAGGCCGATTCTGAGCAATGCCCGCCATCGAGCCGCTCAACTTGATCAACCTGTCGCCATCCTGTGTGAGAGGAGCTCATCTCCCACAATCCTCCGAGTTCGTTCGCCATAATGTCTCCCCCGCGACGAACGCTCGCTGGGCTATTTTTCGATGCCGATCTGAGCGCTCCAGTGGCTTCTTACTAATCGCAACATGATGGGCTTGGTGAACTGTGAACACGGCAATCTATAGCGGTCCTGTATTCGAAAATGGCAAGGCAGCAATTCGAGCGGGTCGTGGATCACCTGCGAATTCCGGAAATGGACAGGAGCGTCATCATGACGCGGCGATATGGTCGGTTATCCTTCCAGGTTCTTTCCAGGCATCCTCAGGATGAGCAGCCAGATGCGAGGTGGCCGGAATCGCGCATGAGTGCTCCGCCATCATCGAAGTTTCGCGCACTTACGCACCCGATCCTTTAGCAGGCCATAGTCGGCTCAGGATCGAAGTATGGGAAGCGTGCGAGTTTCACTTTCAGCTTCTGCATCTCTTGGCTCACATCGTAGCCATTGAACGCAAAGCTGTTCATCGGTCTGCAGCGCTTTCCGCGAGCACCCAATCCCGGAATGCGATAAGGGGGGGATGGCTCGATCGCTCAGTTGGCCATACAAGGTAATAGCGCTCAGCACTTTCAATTGGCAGGTCGAGAGCGCGAACAAGCTTGCCATTCGCTAGCTCATCCTGAATGAGGAAGGTCGGTAGCAGAGCAACACCGACGCCGGCCATCGCGGCCTGGGCGGCGGTCGCGAACTGGTCGAAATACATCATCTGTCCGGATCCGCCCACGATGTTCTGGGCCGAGAACCACTGGTCCCAGGCGCCCGGCCGCGTCGAGATGCCGAGCAGGGGGGCTTTCTTGAGGTCGCCCGCTGCACAAAAATCATACTGGTTCTTCAGCTTGGAGCTGCAGGTGGGGACGACCTCTTCAGAGCGCAGCAAGGCCATCTCAGCGCCGGGCCAGTCCCGCGGGCCAAAATGAATGGCCGCATCCAGTGCGTCCGTCCTGAAATCAAAATAGGTCAGGCGCGTTGCAAGGTTGATGGTGATGCCCGGATGCTGCGCGAAGAAGAGGGGAAGTCGCGGCGCCAGCCAACGCGTGCCAAAGGTCGGCAGGATCGCAAGATTGAGGGTCCCTCCCTTGGGATTGGCGCGAACGTTGAAGGAGGCTGTGCTGATCTTCCGTAGCGCTTCGCGGATTTCGCGAGCGTAGGCTTCGCCGGCCGCGGTCAATCGGATGCTCTGGCGTTCGCGTGCAAAGAGCTCGACCTCGAGCAATCCCTCCAGGAGCTTGATCTGCCGGCTGACCGCGCTCTGGGTGAGGCTGAGCTCCCGGGCCGCCAAGGTGATACTGCTCATTCTGGCGGTGGCCTCAAAAGCGGCCAGCAGAGCGGTCGAAGGCAGAAATCGGCGGGGCATATGCATGTTCATTCCGCATGAGAATGATCTCAGGACAAAAGATCGTTTGATTGCAGTGAAAACACAACAATAATCTCTGGTCGGACATACCAGAGCGGCATGGGTCCTGGCGGAAGTCGTTGGATGCCGAAGAGTCCAACACGGAGCGATTTGATGACTGAGCGGCAAGCTCATCCTGATGACATTCGCGACCTGTTCTCACGCGCAATGTCCGACATGTATCGCGCCGAGATTCCGCAATATGGGACCCTCCTGGCGCTTGTCGCTGACGTCCTTGGCGTCGAGCGTCACGGCGTCATCCGGCTCGGCACTGCGCAAGAGTTGTACGACATTCGTCGTCTCTTCGCGGTTCTGGGCATGGACCCCGTGGGCTATCACGATCTTTCGGTGGCCGGCGCCCCCGTTCACTCAACCGCCTTTCGCCCGATCACGGAAGATGCTCTCCGCCGAAATCCCTTCTGGGTCTTCACGCCCCTGCTTCGGGTCGACTTGATCGAAGACCTCGCCCTTCGCGCCGAGGCCGCGGCGATCCTTGCCGCTCGGCGGGTCTTCACGCGGCGTGTCCTCGAGCTAGTTGGAGTGTTCGAGGCAGAAAGGGCGCTGACGCTGTCGGAAGCGCAAGAGTTCGCGCGCGAGGCATTGGAGACCTTTCGTAGGCACAGTGACCCAACCGTCTATTTTGCCACTTATAGGAAGCTCCATAGCGCGCTTCGCCTGATCGCGGACATTGTCAGCTTCGAGGGCCCGCACATCAATCACTGACGCCGCGCACTTTGGATATCGATGCCCTCCAAGCCGGCATGCCAGGACGCGGCACCGCTCCCAAGGCAATCATTGAAGGACCGCCGCGTCGGAACTGTCCGGTTCTGTTGCGCAAGAACAGCTTCAAGGCGCGCGAGGAGCGCATCGTCTTCAGACAAAGCACTCAGAAGGTTACGGCAGGCACTGCGCTTTTTGGCGAGATTAAGCAACGTGGCGGCGCGATGGCGGCAAAGGGACGCAAGTTCTATGATGAGTTGCTCGCGTCGGTACGCCGAAATGTTCAAAACGACCCTGCGGGTCTGAACGCGTCGAACTACGAGTCGAGCTCTCGGTGCGCTTTCGTTCATTGCCGCACGATTGGGGTGGTGGACTGCATTCCAAGGGGCTTGGCTTCTTGCTATTCGGCAACTCCGGCCGGGCGGGCATCGACCCGCCCGGGCGCGGCGGCAACCGTCTATGAACTGGTCAGGGAGTTTTTCTGCAATTTCAGCTCATCGTGTACGAGGACTTCCTACCCGTCAGCGCAGCCGGCATCTTCCAGTCCAATCTCGGCAACAACGAGAAGAACTACGCCGCGCAATCCAACCGGGCGCAGTTCGAAACCGTACTTGGTGCGGTGTCCACGACGAAGTCGAGTTCTATGCGCAGGCAGAGAGGGCTTCGGCAGCAAGCGTTGAATCAAATCGGAGCGACCCAAATCGCCTTTGCCTGAGCAAGAGTCTTGAAAGACACAAGACCCGATCCAGCGCAAGGAATGGGGATATGCGCCAGCCCGCGAGCGCGGCCATTTCGCTCGTAGTTGGCCGCTCGCTCAGAACGCCAACTTTGATGTTCTCTGATCAAGGATTACAACGTGAAGGCTTTAGTTCAAAACCCCCAATTTCGCTTGGCGAGCCGTCTTGCATCAATCGGAGTGTCGCAGATCCTGAGGATCACAGCCCTTGCGAGCGATCTTAAGCGAAACGGCAAAGATGTTATCGTTCTCGGCACGGGAGAGCCTGATTTCGACACGCCGGAATATATCAAAGACGCAGCGAAGTGCGCGATGGATAACGGCGCAACAAAATATACCGCGCTGGACGGCACGCCCGAGCTGAAGGCCGCGATCTGTGCCAAGTTCAAGCGGGACAATGGCCTTGAGTTCGCGCAGAACGAGATCACAGTATCGGCCGGCGCTAAGCAGGTCCTGTTCAACGCCATGATGGCTACACTCGAACCTGGCGACGAGGTAATTCTCCCCACCCCGTACTGGGTGAGTTATGCTGACATCGTGCTAATCATGGGCGGAAAGCCGGTGTTCGTGCCATGTCAAGAAGCGAATGGCTTCCGCCTGACCGCGGACGATCTCGTGCGGGCGATCACGCCGCGTACGCGCTGGGTGATCTTCAATTCACCGTCCAATCCGTCCGGCGCGGCCTATTCGGAGGCAGATTACCGGCCCATCCTCGACGTGTTGCTGGCGCACCCGCATGTATGGCTGATGGTGGACGATATTTACGAGCACATCGTATACGACGATTTTCGTTTCGTCACACCCGTCGCGCTCGAGCCTTCGCTACGCAATCGGACTCTCACGATCAACGGGGTTTCCAAAGCCTATGCCATGACAGGCTGGCGAATTGGTTACGCCGGCGGCCCACGCGCCCTCATCCAGGCAATGGCCGTTGTTCAGAGTCAATCAACTTCCTGTCCTTCGTCAATCAGCCAAGCTGCCGCCATTGCGGCGCTTAATGGTTCCGCGGACATCGTCACGGAGCGGTGCCGATCCTTCCAGGCGCGGCGCGACTTGGTCGTTAGATCCTTAAACAAGATCGAAGGTATCACCTGCCGGGTGCCCGAGGGCGCGTTCTATACCTTTGCCGGCTGTGCGGCACTGATCGGAACGACGACGCCGGATGGAGAATGCATCAACAGCGATATCGATTTTGCGGAATATCTTCTGCGCAGCGTTGGTGTTGCCGTCGTTCCGGGTTCGGCTTTCGGGCTCGCGCCGTATTTCCGGATCTCGTACGCCACATCCGCGAGCCAGCTCGAGGACGCATGCCAGCGAATCACCCTTGCGACAAGTCAGTTGTCCTAGTCTCATACTGATTGTCACATATTCGCGCTTCTCACCTTTATGAAGGTACTTGCCGGAGCGCGCACCATAGTTGGATGATCGACGCCGATACAATCTTCTTGTCGTCCAACAACAGGTCGCCTTCCATTGTGCCGAGGGGGGTGCGATTTTGTCCATCTTCTCCATGCTACTTCCGTCAGACAACAATTGCGCGAAGCGCTCGAACATATTTCCATGGAGAGAGCCGTCATGACCATCCGCAACACCCGCACCGGGGGCCAGATCCTGATCGATCAGCTCGTCGCCCAAGGCGTCGAGCGCGTCACCTGCGTGCCGGGCGAGAGCTATCTGGCGGCGCTCGATGCGCTGCATGACAGCCCGATCGATGTCGTGATCTGCCGCGCCGAAGGCGGCGCTGCGATGATGGCGGAAGCCTATGGCAAGCTCACCGGACGCCCCGGAATCTGCTTCGTCACCCGCGGTCCCGGCGCGACCAATGCCAGCCACGGCGTCCACATCGCGATGCAGGATTCGACGCCGATGATCCTGTTCGTCGGCCAGGTCGATACCGGCATGCGCGAGCGTGAGGCGTTCCAGGAGCTCGACTACAAGGCGGTGTTCGGCTCCATGGCGAAATGGGCGGTCGAGATCGATCGGCCCGATCGTATCCCCGAGCTGGTCGCGCGCGCCTTCCGTGTCGCGATGCAGGGCCGCCCCGGTCCCGTCGTGATCGCGCTGCCGGAGAACATGCTGACCGAAACCGCCGCCGTTGCCGATGCCATGCGCATCGAGCCGGCCGTGAGCTGGCCGGCGCCATCAGATCTCGAGCGCGTCGGCGCGATGCTCGCGAGCGCCAAGGCGCCGCTCGTCATCCTCGGCGGCTCGCGCTGGACTGATGAAGCGACCAAGAGCATCGCGCGCTTTGCCGAGCGGTTCGGCCTGCCGGTCGCGACCTCGTTCCGCCGGGCCTCGCTGATCGATGCCGATCATTCGCACTACGCCGGCGATCTCGGCATCGGGCCGAGCCCGGGCCTGAAAGCACGCATCGACAATGCCGACGTCGTTCTGCTGATCGGTGGCCGCATGTCGGAGATGCCGTCCTCGTCCTACACGCTGCTCGAGATTCCGACCCCGCAGCAGAAGCTGATCCATGTGCATCCGGGCTCGGAAGAGCTCGGCCGCGTCTATCAGCCGGCGCTGGCGATCCAGGCGACGCCGGCCGCGTTCGCCGCCGCGGTCGAGACGCTGAAGCCGTCAGGCGCGGTTGCCTGGAAGGGCGAGGCGGCGAAGGCGCACGCCGATTACCTCGCCTGGACCGACAAGGCGCGCGAGCTGCCGGGCACGTTCCAGTACGGCCAGGTCATGACCTGGCTGCGCGACCGCCTGCCGAAGGACGCGATCGTCTGCAACGGCGCCGGCAACTATGCCGGCTGGATCCATCGCCATCACCGCTTCCACAGCTTCGCCGCCCAGCTCGCGCCGACCTCGGGCTCGATGGGCTACGGCGTGCCGGCCGGCGTGCTGGCCAAGCGTCAATATCCGGATCGCGTCGTCGTCGCCTTTGCCGGCGACGGCTGCTTCCTGATGAACGGGCAGGAATTCGCGACCGCCGTGCAGTACGACGCGCCGCTGATCGTGATCGTCGTCGACAATTCGCAATACGGCACCATCCGCATGCACCAGGAGCGCGACTATCCCGGGCGCGTCGTCGGCACCCAGCTGAAGAACCCCGACTTCGCGATGTATGCGAAGGCGTTCGGCGGCCATGGCGAGCGGGTCGAGCGCACCGAAGAATTCGCGCCGGCGTTCGAGCGGGCGCTGGCCTCGGGCAAGCCGGCGATCCTCCACTGCATCATCGATCCACGCGCGATCTCGGTCGGCAAGGATTTCGTGCCGCAGGCGAAAGCACGCTGAAGCTGGATCCAAGGCCCGTGGAACCTCGATCGTTGCCAGTCCATCGCTCTAGGCTCGCCTGGCTCGGGCACAATGTCTTCCCGCCTCGAGCGGGCTCGCGATCTCCCCTGTGATTAAGTGGCCGACACGATCACGCGCCGATGTCGTCCGTCAGTGAACGGTTCGACTGGGCAAACAGGCTCGAAAGCACCATCGTGACGCTGCTCGCAGCCATGGAAGGGGGCGTCTTGGACGAGCGCGCCAGGTAGATCGACCTTTCGATGCGTGGCTCCGCTATCGGACGACACTTCAGGCGCGCGGAAATCGATCCGTGTTCGGCCACTCGCGCAGAGAGCACGGTATATCCGATGCGTTCAGCGACCAACGATTTTATGTTCTCCAAAGAATCGATTTCCATGACTACATTGGGCCTGTGGCCGTGCCGGGATGCTGCCCGCTCAACCTCCTCTCTCAGCCCGTGCGGACGGCCTGGGAGGATCAGGGGTAAATCGAACAGTGCCGATACAGGCATCTCGCTGCACGAGGACACCGCCTCAGCGCCTTCAGCTCCCACCAGGTTCAAGTGCTCTCTGGCGAGCAGCTCCTTCGAAATTCCCGAGATGATGTTGCTGCCGAACACGAGCGCCAAATCGAGCTGGCCTGCCAGCAGCCATTGAGACATATGACCCGACAAGCCTTCTGCGATACGAAGTCGGATGAGCGGGTACTGGCGGCGGATCGTTATTGCAAGCGGTACCGTCAACGCGATGCCGAGCGAAGTGGGCATTCCGACGATCACACTGCCCGACGGTTCCGCTTCTATACCTCGCACCTCTTCTGCGATTGTCCCTATATCGGTCAGAACCGACCGGGCGCGGCTGGCAAGCCTAACCCCGCTCTCTGTCGGCACGATGCCCCTGGGGGTGCGGTGAACCAGACTGCAGCCCAGTTCCTTCTCAAGCCGGTTCAGATGAAGACTGATGGCCGATTGGGCAACATGCAATCATCAGCCGCCCTAGCAATAGACCCGTGTTCCACGATACCAACGAAATATCGGAGCTGACGAAGGTCCATGGACGAACTCTCAGGGTGGGTGACACGCACATTTGCGCCGTTTGCAAAACGTACCGATCGCGCAAGAGCGGGTAACAATCCAGCTAAAACTCCGGCAAGGACTTCTTACCGGGAGCGATCGGAGCAATCATTAAGTGCACCCACAATATTGGTTTCACCCCGGCGGCAACGGGATCTCCGACGAATTCCACGTCATCAGACACGTGATGAACCTCGAAGCGGTGAACACCTACGAGGGTACGCACGACATCCATGCCCTCATCCTCGGGCGGGCGCAGACTGGCATCCAGGCCTTCAACTAGGAGTCCCAAATGAGCGGGTGCCTGAGCGGGCTTCGCGTCCTGGACCTGAGCCGTGTTCTTGCGGGGCCGTGGGCCGGACAGATACTTGCCGATCTCGGTGCCGAAGGTATTAAGATTGAGCGTCAGTAGGAGATGACACCAGGGGTTGGGGGCCAGCCTTCCTCACAGACGGCGCGGGCCGCCCAACATCGGAAGCTGCGTACTTCCTTTCATGCAATCGCGGGAAAAAGTCGGTCACCATCGACCTGAAAGATCCGGCGGGGCAAGAGCTGGCGAAGAAGTTGGCGACGAAATCCGACTTCCTGATCGAGAACTACAAGGCTGGGGGACTGGCCAACTACGGACTCGCCTACGAAGATTTACGCAAGCTGAACCCCGGCTTGATCTACTGCTCAATCACCGGTTTCGGTCAGACTGGCCCGTACAAGGATCACGCCGGCTACGACTTCATGATTCAGGCTATGGGCGGTCTCATGAGCGTTACGGGGCTTCCGGATGGAGTGCCTGGAAGTGGTCCCGTGAAGGCGGGAGTCGCCGTGACTGACTTGTTCACAGGAATGTACGCGACTGTCGCGATGCTTGCTGCGCTCGGACATCGGCGACGCACCGGTGATGGACAGCATGTCGACCTATCGCTCATGGACGTTCAAGTCGCAACTTTGGCCAACCAGGCTCAGAACTATCTGACGTCTGGGAGAATACCAACCCGGCTCGGCAATGCCCATCCAAACATCACGCCATATGAGACATTCCCGACGTCCGATGGTCAGATGGTCCTTACGGTCGGCAACGATGGGCAATTCGCCAGGTTCTGCGCTGTGGCCGGCCGACCCGATCTGTGTGCGGACCCAAGATTTGCGACCAATGCGGCCCGCGTGCAGAACCGCGGCATCCTCATCCCACAGCTCGGATCACTGACGTCAAGACACTCGACCGATCACTGGCTAACGGTTCTGCAGGCCGCTCGCGTCCCTTGCGGACCGATCAACACATTGGACCGGGTCTTCGACGATCCCCAGGTCAGACGCCGTCAGATGTGCGTGAATGTGGCTCATCCTTTCGGAGGCGCCTTCGCCTCGTAGGCTCTCCAATGAAGTTTTCGGCTACGCCAGTTTCCGAGGCTCAGGCGCCCCCGGTGCTTGGACAACATACCGAGGAGCTTCTTTCCGAGCTGTTGGGAGTGCCGAAAGATGACATCGAGACACTGAGACTCCGTGGAATCATCTAGTCGCGGTTGCGCTTCCTACGGATCCATCCGGGAGCAAAGGCGCGGAGCTTTTCACACTAGGCTCACCTTCTCGCCTCGGTCTTCAGGCATACGCATGGCTTGATAGATCTACATCACCCATGATCGCCTGCAATTTTGAGACTGGCCGAAAGAGTCGGCGGCCAACTTTACGTGAGTCTCCGCTTGTCGCACCAGTTCCATCGGCGAGCTTTGACACTCTGTGGCCTTGATACGCTTTTGGCTGACTCCGAACTCCTAACCGCCGGGCCGGGTCGTAACCCCTTCAAAGAGCTGCAGTTACTCGCTATCGTTTGCAAGATGCGAGGCAGGTCCCTTCCATCACAAACCAAGAGATCTAGTTCGACGTGAACTGCCTCTTAACATTGCCTTGATGGCGACAACTCGATAGTCACGATGCCCACTGACCAGCCAACTAATTAGACAGCTATTTGCCGCGCAGGAATTGTATGCCTGGCAGCTATTCCAAGCAGGAAAACGGCGGGGCGATGCACTAAGCTCGACCACAGAGAAGCGATGAATGAATTCGCGCGCGGCTCAGCCGGGAAATAGCCGAGGTGGTCGCCTCAACTACCGCGGACAGCTCTTGGACGGCAACCCCTCACAACGACACTCTGTCCTAATGGCTAGGTCTGATCTCATGCGAGCATGCGACCACGTACCTAGTCAATCAACATCTGGAGCTACAGCAGAATGCAAAAGCCACTTCCATTTGAACAAGCCGAATTCGCAGCACGCTTGACGGCGGTAAAAAAAGAAATGGCCAAGAGGGGGATTGACATTCTTCTTCTGTCTGAGCCCCCCAACCAAAATTACCTAACTGGCTATGATAGCCTCTCGTTCTACACGCCTCAAATGGTGGTCGTAGCGCTCTCTCACGAAGAACCCGTGTGGATCGCGCGATTCATGGAACGGCCGCAGGCAATGATGGGAACTTATCTTGCAGCCGAGAATATCCGGACCTATCCGGACGAGTATGTAAACTCGCACGCTGGTTTGTCGGCATATGACGTTGTGGCCGATATCGTAAAAGAACTCGACGGTGAAACGGCGCGAATTGGCGTGGAGATGGGAGGCTATTATTATTCCGCGCGCGCACACGCAGATCTTGTGCGGGCTCTGCCCCTTGCAACGTTCGTAGACGCCGACCTGCTCGTCAATTGGATCCGGATCGTGAAGAGTCCGGCCGAACTTGTTTGCATGCGTCAAGCCGGCCGCATCGCCGATGCGATGATAAAACGCGGCGTCGATACAATCGAGCCCGGTGTACGTGAATGCGACATTGCGGCGTTTATCACCAGCAGATAGCGGGTACCCCAGAATTCGGAGGAGGCTATGACAGCTCCTGTCTGTTCTTTGGTGCGGGCGAACGCGCCCTTGCGCCACATCCGACATGGACCGACGATCCGTTGCCGGCGTCAACAACCGTCTATATGGAAGTTCACGGAGTTCGTCTTCGTTATCAAGTCAATCTCGCTCGCACAATTGTCGTCGGAAAGCCTAGTCCCGCTTACCAGAAATTCACGGAGATTGCGGTCGAAGCTCTAAATGCGGGCCTCGAAAGCGTCCGTCCCGGTCGTACATGCTCGGAAGTCCATGCAGCGTACGCCCAATCGCTCGCGCGTCATGGATATGAAAAAGAGGCGAGGCTCGGCTATCCTCAAGGAATAGGCTATCCACCCGCATCAGCTGAGCGTACGGCCAGTTTGCGGAAGGGAGACAATACTGTGCTTAAGCCGGGTATGTGCTTCCACATGATGGCTGCCCTCTGGCTGGAGGACAAGAGCGTCTGCATCACGCAACCCTTCGCCGTCACTGAGAACGGTTTTGAGCCCTTGACCTCGACGCCCCGCAGCCTGATTGTCAAATAGCCAATTGCGAGCATTCCACGCTGGTGCCGCTGCAGCAGGGACTTGGCCCTAGATCAACCGCTTCGAAGGTAATTTTCAAATCGGAGAGGACTTTGCGCTCTCCACGGGGCTACTCGACTGTCCGTAGGGAGCTGGCACGCCTATCGGCTTGAATGGGCTGCCATTTGGAGAAGGGCCACACGGATCAAGTGTCTGACTGCGAGTGAATTGAAAACGTCAAGGCAAATCCAGGAATCGAAACGGCTCACCTCACCGTGAGCACAGGAAAAGAGGTCGGCTCACCAACTGTTAGCAGTTTCGGGCTCCCAGCCCGAGCAGCAATGGTTCGAGAGAATGGCTGTCCCGGCGCAGTCTTCAATTCCAAGCTGCTGGCGGAACGCCTTGCGATCATTTTCAAGATGGGTTCTACTCCGCCTAGGATGCCCGCCGGCTTGATCTGGCCTGCGACGTGCCGTAACCCGCACTGGGGCGCTGGCCTGAAGACGCTGAACTTCAAGAACGTTCCGGTCTCCGCATCAGCTTATCGTATGGGCTCAACGAGGATTACGTCGTGTCGTGCTCACGAGACGGAAAGCGTGCGCCTTGCGAGATAGGAAGCAGAATTTCGGCAACGCTAGGCCTGACATTGAGGAAATTCGGCTGGGAAGGCAAAGTAATATTCGTGTGATCTGATAGTGGATTCGGTATCAAGAGGCGAACCGGATGTTCTGCGCTGCTTGGCCCCAAATATGGGGGGATCTTGCGTCCACACGGCGAGGTGCCGCGGTGTTCCTGGACAAGCTTGAGAGCATCTGGGCAGCAAGCAGTCGACAAAACTGGGCCGCAAAGTGGATCAAGATCGGCGATGCTCAGTGCTTGCTTTGTGATCTGAATTTCAAAAAGGGAGCATTCACTGAGGCAACCGAGGCTTGGCTTAGCGCGCTGACCGCCTTCGAGGTCGCCAGGCGGCTAATCGATGAAGATGATGAACTAAGCGAAGAAATTTCGGCGAAGGTCGAATTTGGCATTCAGAGATTCGGATCCTGCCTGAAGAAGGTGGAGCGGGTAAAATTCGCCTGTGTTGATCAAGGCGAATTCGAAGCCTACTTCTTGCCCGGCGCCAAATCCGATGAACGTAGCCCGGCGGTCATTTGCATCAGCAGGGAAGAAGAGACACGGGCGAGATTGCTCGGAAGGCTCTTGCCCGTGGCAGTTGGCCGCGACATTTCACTCCTCGTTGTCTGTCACGACGACTTCTCAAATCACTCGCCCGGCCAACCGGAAAACTTCTTTTCTTATTGTGTGGATTACCTGTCAGCGAGGTCTGACGTGGATGCCGCTCGGATCGGCGTGTATGGAGAAGGATTATCGGCTGCTCTAGCCACCGATTTCGCTGTGTTTGATCACCGGATCGCTGCGGCGGTCTGCGACGGTGGCCTTTGGAATTGGACTTCAACTGTGGCATCTGTCAGCTGGATGGCGGGGACAGCCGATATCGTAGACGAGGACGTCCAGTCGATCCGTCGTTTGCGGTTCGCGCGACATTTGAAATGTCCGGTCCTGGTGGTTGCTGGGGGGCGCGGCATGGTCAGCGCCTCGGAGGCGATGAACCTGCAATCCGACTGCACCGCTGCGCGCGTCGACCTGGAGGTGGCCGTATCACCGGCGGCGCAGACCCCCAGGGGGGAGATCGAAAACTTCGTCACCTCGGACGATTGTATATTTGGATGGCTCGAAAACAAGCTCGCGGCGGTTCAGATTCGCAGGCATGGCGGCCGGTATAAAGGTGAAGACCTCGCCAACGCTGTCGATATTCGGGGTGTCCCATAATTAGGTCGCCTTAGTGGTGCTCCTTCTCGAGGGGGCCATGAAAGGCAAGTTCGGGCAGTCGTTGTGGATGCGGCAGCTACAATATGCCTATGGTCAGTTTTTGCGATGCCAATCGGCTATTCTTGGCAATCGAGGTGAGCCGTTTGTTCAGGTACCGCAGTGACTCCTCATCAAGCTCGGCAAACATGGTCGAGTTGAGCACCTGCCTCTTGATTGACAGATTGGCGATTTCAGACCGCGCCTTTTGGGTCAGCGATATCTCCAGAAATCGGGCGTCATCCGGCGATGTCACACGGACGAGGAATTCCATTTTTTCGAGCTTCTTCGTTTGGGTGGTAACGAAGGCAGTATGGATGCGCAGCTTATTCGCAACCGCTGTTCCCGAAACGCCGCGACCTTTATCGAGCTCATCGATCGCCATTAGGATCAACCACTGCGATTCGGAGATCCCGAGTATCTGCGCCCAACCCTTATGTATTTCTGCGAGATGGGCGTTGATCTCGACAATGTTCCAGATGAAATCCCGCACCGCTCTCTCAGGATATTCATTCACTGCCATGTTTGGTCTTTCGTTTCGCTGGCGATAGAGGCGGGTAGTCAGGTATCCCCGTTCGACATAGAGCCTAGGGGTAATTTTGCAATCAATATATTAATTAATGTATTCAATTTATTGGAATAATTAGTATTGGCTGGAAATCGACGATTTGCTGGCAAATTGCCCCTTGTTTCACCAGTTGAGGTCGAACTCATAAAGTTTGGCTTACGACGGTGCGCTCGTTGCCGAATCAGCACACCTTCCCAGCAAATATTGATATAGAAAATTAATTAATTGCAGTAATTGATATCTAAAATTACTGTGGTGTGGACAGCGAGGGGGGCCTCGAGGTCGATCGGTCGAGACGCACCCAATGGAGTGCGGCTGCAGCGGCGGATCTGGAAGGAATGACGTTTTTCCAACTTGGAGGTTCATCGATGAAATTGACGAAGAGTCTTGTCCTCACTTCGGCGGCGATGTTCGTCGGCGCCGGGGCGCAGGCGGCCGATCTGCCCGTGAAGGCCAAGGCCGTGGAGTACGTGAAGATCTGCTCGTTGTATGGCGCCGGCTTCTACTTCGTCCCGGGTACCGAAACTTGCGTCAAACTTGGTGGTTATGTGCGAGTCGAGCTGGGCGTGCGGACAAATTCCTACGCCTACCCTGCCGACAGTGGTTTGGGGGGCGCGCAAAATCGTCTTAGCAACTACTACACGGCCTTTTCTCGTGAAGCCCTGAATATCGATACCCGGACCGCAACGGAATATGGTGTGCTCCGTACCTACTTCCAAGGAGTATTCAGTTGGTATTCGGGCGGATACAACGGAGCGGGGACGGGCCTCACGGGTGGGGCAACAGCGTATAATGGAGCCCCGTCCGGAACGAACGGTAGCGGCTCGATAGCCGGTGGTAAGCTTGGCGTCTATGACGCCTTCATCCAATTCGCTGGTTTCACTATTGGTAGGGCACAGTCGCAGTTCAATGCGCCCTGGTCCGAGTATCCGGCGAACTGGTACGAAGCGGTGGGCGCGGCCGGCTGGGAGCGCGTGAACCAGCTCACCTATACAGCCGATTTCGGCCAAGGCATCACGGCCTCCTTCTCGGCTCAGGATCAAGTGAACAATTATCAGGGGGGCATCTGGAACGTGAGCGCTGCCTCGCCCGCAGGTATCGCCTTTGGTCAGTACGGCGCCAACAACACCGGCGGTTCACGCGCTCCTGATCTTGTCGCCATGCTACGCGTTGATCAGGCCTGGGGCCTTTTCCAGGCATCGGTCGCTGCTCACGACAACCATGCTGGCTACTATGGGGCATCAGAGGTCACTGGCTATCCGAGCGACAAGTGGGGCTGGGCTGGTCAGTTGGCGTTATCGATTAAGAATATCCCGACTGGCCCGGGTGACACGATCAACATGTCAGGAGTGTATACGAACGGTGCAAGCCGCTACAACTTCGGAAGCTATTACTCCAACGTCTTCGCGATGTACGGCGGCACGAACTTGCCCGGTGCTTACCAGAGTGTCGGACTCGCCGGTGTTTCCGACTCCGTGTTCGTGGCTGGCTCCGGCCAGGAGTTGACCACGACCTACGGCTTCAACGGCGGCTACACCCACAACTGGGACCCGCACTGGGCTAGTACCCTCTACGGTTCGTGGGCCGCCGTTCGCTATAATAGCACGGCGAAGGGCTACATCTGCGGTGCGGTCGTGACGAACCTTGCGCTGTCGAGCGGGCTCGCTGGCTGTAACCCCAACTTCAACTATGGGGCTATCGGTACATACACCTCCTGGACTCCGGTCAAAGGCCTAACCTTCCTGGCCGAGATCAATTACACAATGCTGGACCAGAAGTACGCGAGCGGAAGCACCGTCGCGCTACCTCTGCAGGCTAATATCGCCAAGCCGGGCGCCGCGTATGAGTTGAAGAACCAAAACAGCCTCACAATGCTGCTCCACGCTCAACGCAATTGGTGAGTTTACGGCAACCGCCGGAATCAGAAAAGAAGCGGATATCTTTATCCAACTTTGACCTCCAAAAAAGGCTTCCGACACGCTCGCTGGAGGCCTTTTAGATTCAGATCCGATTCACCGCTTGGCCGCTTCTCTGATATTCATATAGACCAGAACGAGTTTCGATTACGTCAGGACAAAGGTCGTGCTCTTGCTGGCGATCAAGTTCATTGAGAATACTGTGACGGTATACAGCAACATCGTCAATCGGCGGTCGCAAGAGCGATGGCGCTGTGCACGAGGCACTACGTCAGGTGGGCGCTTGCGATAGCCGGTCAGAGGTGCCTACGGTCCTGATCAAGAGAGCGGGTTGGTGAAGACAAACTGGAGTGTGACACGGCACAATCTGGTGAACTCGGAGCAAGCGTCGACCAAGGCCCGTCCAATCGCAAAAACTGACCGGCTTCTCCGCCTACTCGAATTTAGCATCTAGCTCCCACAAAGCGGGCCGGCATGGAAATGGACCTCGCGGAAGAATGCGGTTGGGATCATCAGGGAATAGACGCGAGCGTCCCCATGCTGGTCGACGCAAATTCTAACGGTGTTGTGAAATGGCCGCCTCGGAGCTCGAGCCGGTCGATCTGCCTCCAGAGCTGCCCACTCGCGCGTCAGCAAGTTGCTATCACGCGAGAGGCAGGTCGGGATCCATTAGCAGGCTGTCCCCGCCACTAGACTGGAGCCGAACCCACGACAGACGATCAGGGCAAAATCCGCCAGCGGCGCAGCCAAACTACGCCCATTGAGAAAATCCCGTTCGCCACCCAACGGTGCCGTCACCCAGCTGTCGCAGCCTTGCGACCTAGCCTTTGAACCGCGCACGTGTAGTCTGTTTCCATTGTACGAACTACAGCGCGGTCAACTCGCATACGGCTATTTGTCAGGTTGCAAGCGCAGGGCCTGCTCCCAGCGAAGGAACGTCTCGCCGGCGCCGTAACCTTCGGCGCGAAGTCCCTGCAGCACGGCCACGAGACACTCGTCACGCTTCTGCTGGAGCTGGGCGCTGGTAAGCTTCTCGCTGCGAGCGTCCGACTGCTCGGCGAGCTTGTCAATGAATGCATCGTTGTGCTCAGGCACGTTAGAGTAGTTCGTCCATTTCGACGTGAGATCGGGTCCCCATTTCTCCAACATCTGCCGCATCGCCGCCCCACTCCCGCCGATATTGAAGGGGCCCTTCACCGCCAGCCGCAGTCCGAACGAGTAACGGATCGCGTCGTCGATCTCTTCCAGAGTGGCTACATCGTCATGCGCCAGCCACAAGCCCTCGCGCCAGATCGCCTCCTGTAGCCGGTTCGCAATGAAGCCGTCGACTTCCTTGCGCACCACGAGCGGGCGCATGCCCACGGACCGATAGATTTCCGCCGCACGGTCCAACGCGTTAGGATCCGTGCTGCGCCCGCCGCACAGTTCAACCAGCGGCAACAGGTACACAGGGTTGAACGGATGTCCGACGAGCACACGCTCCGAGTGATCGACACCTTCTTGCAGTGACGACGGCATGAACCCCGACGTCGACGAGCAGATTAAGATCTCGGGTGCCGCAACTCGGCTGGCTGCGGCGAGCAATTGCTGCTTGAGCTCCAGCCGTTCTGGGGCGGACTCCTGCACGAACTCTACATCGCAAACCGCCTCTGCGATCGTATCCACAACCTTCAGCGTTCCCTCGGCCGGCAGTGGGATTCCCAGGCGCCAATATGCCCGCCGCGCGTCGTCAATGACCTTCCGTACAGCCTCGGCCGCACCGCGAGCTGGGTCGTACAGCAGAACGTTCACGCCGCTCAGAACAAACCGTCCGGCCCAACCACCGCCGATGATTCCGCCGCCCAGCAAGCCAACCGCTCGTGGAAGTTTGCCAGACGGGGACTTTGATATATTGGACATGAACTTTGAGTCCTTAAGGCTCGCTTCAACAAATCCGTCCACGAAGGTGGCGCTCGCAATTGCCGCATGGTGACACGCCGCCCCATCTTTTGCGGTTGAAAAAAAGGGTTTTCGGTCGCAATTGCTGCACTTTCCTTCTAAAGGTGCAGCAATCAAGCCCCCTAACACGAAGTGCGGCGGCCCGTCGCGAACGGGCGCCAACAACGAACTTAGGCGCGTAGGAGCCGGCGCCATGGCATTCAAGAGGACATTCGTTCGCTAGTCCGCCAGCTGGATTTTTTGCCTTTAGGGGATCGGGCGGCTCTGCTGATCCCGGCCACCGTCATGTGCACATCCAAGGGCTTTCCTGCCGGATAAATCTCGGCAGTATCTACAGCCGTGCCATATACGAGTTAGCAATTGTGCCGACGATCAGACTTCGCTGATACGACTCCCGGCCCGTCAGAACGACCAAAAACGTTTTGAACGCGGGGAAATCAAGCCATGGCGAAGCGGGCCGCACGATGCACATAACGCGCTCGACGAAGATTGTCATGTCCTGTCGAACCGCCCTGGTCCGGCTGAAGATGAGTGGACCGGAGACACGGTCCACTACGTCTCGCTCAGGGCGAGACGATCTCTGACGCTCAAGGCTTTCTCCTAAAAGATAGCCTTCTGATCACGTTTCATCTGATGTTACATCCTAGGAAGTACGCACAGTCTTAGTGCAGCGCCACCGGCGGCTCACCTTTTCCTTTGCATCGCGACAGCTCGGCCAATACCCTCCGGCCGTGGCACGGCCCTGTGAGTCGACGCAAGCGCTGCCAGGCGCTCTCGAATGTCCAGTGGAAAGGGTGCAACCTTGCGTGATGTCATGTCGATATTAAGCGACAAGTTTTCCGAGGTGGCGGAGATCCACCCTTCAGCTGCGTGACGCAATTCCTTGAAGGTGTGCAGCCGCTTGTCATCGGCCTCAAGCAGCCAGACCGAAATCTGCACGGGATCACCGAGATGGATCTCGCGCAAGTAGCGCACGTGGCATTCGGCCGTGAAGGTCGAGCAGTTGCGCTCCTCGATATAGGACCATCCGATCCCAAGCATTGTCCATAATTGGCCGGCGGCGCTATCGAACATCACATTGTAATAGGCCATGTTGAGATGGCCATTAAGATCGATCCATTGTGGCTCAATCTGCATGATCGACGAGCGAAACGGCCCTGGGGTGACCGCGGTGCTGTCGTTGGTAGTATCTTTTGTCATCTTCTGTTCTTGCCTGCCATCTTCATTTTCCACGATCGGCCGGAAACCACTTTCTGTCGACCAGACTATCCGAATAGACGCATCAGCCTTAGCGGAAGGCGTTCGCGAGCGCATCAGGGTCAATGGCCGCGAAAAAATTCGGTCGTGCGGAAAAAAAAGCCTCCATGCGATGTTCTCACAAGTACGGCTGACCGCGTTTTGTGCAACACGCGCTTAGAGAGAGCGTGCAGGATTATATGTTCAGCTTCGGAATGAAACGCTTCGAAAGAGGGTGCCCAAACGCCGAATTTAGGCGCGGGCACATCGGTAGCTGCATCAATCGATACTGGCTGCACCTTATAGCTCAGCAAGCGATCACTGCGGCCCACACCAAGGCAAGGCCACATGATTGCCCTGCGCTCTGCCAATGGGCGCCTGTCACCTGGGAACGAAGGTGGTTCAGCGATCATGGCGAATTGCGACGATGCAAGTGGCGGACCGATCCAACTGTTGAACCGAGCGCCGTCGCCAGGCGCCAATGACGCTCAAAGTTCAGGTCTGAATCTCGAAGTGCACATCCGAGCGTTCAACTTCGCGGTAGGGAGGTGGCCGCGGGCAGATCCCTGGACAGATTACAAGCCGAGGCTGCCCGCATTGTCCGGGACGGGTGGTTTGGCGGGCTCCTGGTGCAGCTCGTCTACCTGCAAAATGTGATTGCCAACGCGCCGAGCTACGGGAGGATCGCGCGCGGCCAAATCGGTTGCGGACACTGCTCCGATGTGGGCGCCCGCGCCTGAACGGCCTGGAGCTCAACAGCTCGTTCGCTTGTTTCAGCCGGCGAGTCTGCAGCACGGGAAAGTTGATTTGTGCGTGATCTCGGGTCTCGGGCCATCGTCGTTGTCGGCTGGGCCGAGTTCCCTGAGCGGCGGCTGAGCACATTCCGCGCGGAGCGGCGCGCTGCCACCGTCAACGACAAGTTCCTTGAACCCAAGCCGGCGATGGGTGCGAGATATTGCGTGGAACATCTGCCGCCGTGCCTTAAGCTAGAGGTGACCTGGCGTTGGTACGAAGCGGAAGATACCCGCTTCTGGGGCGCAAAGAAAAATGGGCCATTTCATAAGAATCGAAAGTACGAGGTGATACGGCGCCGCGAGCACCTGCAGTTGGTGGATCACGGTTTGGCCTCGTTGCTGGAGATCGACTATGCGACACTCTCGGCATGGCAGCCAGGGACACCCTGAGGCTTGATGGTCTCGGTGGTGGCTCTTCGCCTTCGCTTAGTGTCTCGATGGCGCGAGCCGGTTGAAGTCCAAAAATTACAAAAGGTGCGGGTGATTGAGGAAATTCTGCGAAGTACAAGGTGTCGTCCGCGCTGGCGCCGCAATCGCCCGTATCGCTCGCGCTGTGCGGCCCTGCTCTTTGATGGCCACGTCAGCCCGAAGGGGCGGACGGGATGATTCGCTGATCCGGGAACAAACCAGCCGCATATTGGCTTCCGCAATGGGGTGATGCTTAACCCGCGCGTGGAGCGCGGCATTTCAAAGCAGTCGATCGAGATACTGCCGGATGCGGTTTCCGCTATTGCATCGGTGAGTCAATCCATAATGGCTGCTGCGGGCCTGTGAGCGCAGATGTCGAGACCAATCTCTTCCGAACATCAGATGACCTTCGGCGCCCAAGGCTGGGGACATAAACTTCCTATTCGACGATTAGGCGCAGCATTTCTGCTCGCGTGCTGTCTATAACAACTAAAAGCGCATCCCGTAGCCCAGTATTAATTATCGCCAGTTGTCCCGCTTAGGACAGGCCAATCTTTTCAGAAGGAGAAGGTCAAGATGATCTCCGAGGTGTTCATCACCTGTGCGGTCACGGGGGGGGGCAAGGCGCCGAGTAGTCCGCATGTGCCGGTGACCCCGGAGCAGATAGCAGACTCGGCTATTGAGGCCGCGCGAGCGGGAGCTGCAGTGGTGCACATTCATGTGCGTAATCCCGAAACCGGGCGCGGCTCGCGTGATCCGGCGCTCTATCGGGCGGTGGTGCAACGCATTCGGAAGTCCGATGTGCATCCTGTGATTAACCTGACCACAGGGGTGGGCGGCGACCTGACGCTGGGTGAGCCGGACTCTCCTTTGCCGCCGAACCCGGCGGGGACGGACATGGCGGGCGCGATTGAGCGGATGGTGCATGTGGAAGAGCTGCGCCCTGAGATTTGCACACTGGATTGCGGCACGATGAACTGGGGTGCCCGCAGCCAATACATTATGGTGAACACCGCCGGGACTCTGCGCGCGATGGCCGCGCGTCTAAAGGAGATCGGTGTGCGTCCAGAGCTCGAGGTGTTCGATACCGGTCAGTTGGTGCTGGTACACGACCTCATCGAGGAGGGGCTGATCGACGAGCAGGCGTTGATTCAGCTATGCATGGGAATTCGCTACGGTGCGCCGGACGATCCGACCACGCTGATGGCGCTGGTGCACAAGCTTCCGCCGCGGGCCGTCTACTCGGCCTTCTCGATCGGACCGATGCAGCTTCCGTATGCGGCATTGGCCCCGTTGGTCGGCGCGAACGTGCGCGTGGGGTTGGAGGACAATTTGTATCTCTCCCGCGGGCGGCTAGCGACCAACGCCGAGCTCGTGCAGCGGGCGGTAGAGATCGTCGAGAGGATGGGCGTGCGGGTGATGTCCCCCGATGATGTGCGCCAGAAGCTTGCATTGAAGATTCAGGGCTGAGAGGTCAAAAGTTCATGTCTGAACAGCCGGTGCGCACGGTAGGGCTGCTGGGGGGCGGGGTAATTGGCGGCGGCTGGGCGGCGCGGTTTGTCCTCAACGGAGTGGACGTACAGCTGTATGACCCGGCGCCTGGGGCGATCGAGCGTGTTCAGGAAATGCTGGCTAGCGCGCGCCGCGCATACCGGCGGCTGACACAATTTCCGCTGCCGCGCGAGGGCTCGCTGACGGTGGTGGAGTCCGTCGCAGGCGCGGTGCGCGGTGTGGAGCTCGTGCAGGAGTCCGCGCCGGAGCGCCTCGAACTCAAGCAGCAACTGCTTGCGGATGCCAGCCGGGCGGCGGCTCCCGAGACGCTGATCTGCTCCTCAACTTCGGGCTTGCGGCCGTCCTTGCTGGCGGTCGCGGTGAAGCACCCCGAGCGCCTGCTCGTCGCGCACCCATTCACCCCGGTATACCTGCTGCCGCTCGTTGAGCTGTGCGCTGCACAGAGCACAAAGCCTGAGGCGCTCGGGCGAGCGGCGGAGATCTACCGGGCGGTCGGGATGCACCCGCTTGTGGTGCGCAAAGAGATAGACGGGTTCATTGGGAACCGGTTGCAGGAGGCCATGTGGCGAGAAGCGCTATGGCTGGTGCACGACAATCTCGCCACCGTGCAGGATGTCGATGACGCGATCCGCTACTCCTTCGGGGTGCGCAGGGCGATCATCGGGCCCTTCCGAGTCGGCGGGGACGGGGCCGGCATGCGCCAGTTCATGGCGAAATGGGGGCCTGTGACGCTGAAACAGCCGTGGACGAAGCTCACTGAAGTCCCCGAACTCACCGAGGCTTTCCTCGACAAACTCGCCGAGCAGACCGATGAGCGCGGAGACGCGCGGGCCGAGAACTTGAGCAGCTCCGAGCTCGAACGGAAGCGCGACGACTGCCTCGTGGCTGTGCTGCAGGGTCTGCGCGCTCAGGGTTATGGCGCGGGCGAGACAGTCGCGCGCTGGGAAAAGGGGCTGCGTGATCGCGCTCCCAAGCTCGTTGACGGCTGCCGCCCGTTGCTGATGACGCGCCAGATTCCGTCTGACTGGATCGATTACAACGGCCACCTCACTGAGAGCCGCTACCTCCAGCTCTGCGGCATCGCTACTGACAACCTGCTCAGTTGCGTCGGTATTGACAGCGAATACCGCTCAAAGTTCGGCAGTTACTTCACGCTCGAGACGCACTTGTCGCATCTTGGGGAGTTGCACGCCGGCGACCACGTTGAGGTACTCACGCATGTCCTGGGAGCTGACGATAAGCGCCTCCATGTCTTCCACGTGCTTAGGCGTGAGTGCGACGAGAAGCCGGCGGCAACAGGCGAGCAGATGCTCATTCATGTCAAGACTGGCAGCGGACGCAGTGGACCTGCGCAGGGAAGTGTCAGTGAGCGCATACTTGAGCTTGCGCATAGGCACGCGGAGCTGCCGCGCCCGGAACGCGCCGGTGCGAGCATCCGGCTGCGCTGAGCCGCAACCTGACCAATGGCACGCGGCGATCGCCGCGAGCTTCCAGAGTGGGGCAGGAAACTTCCGCGCGCCGTCGGCTGTGCGAGCTGCTAAAGCGTGATGGCATTAGTTAGGTCCGATAGCCTGAATTTTTGAGGTAGTTGGCACATTACTCGGACGTGAAGGCGTCGAGTGCGTGGACGACCGCGTCGACGGTCCGCGCGGCAGCTTTGCGGAGCAGGTGCTTGAGCTTGGCAAAGACGTGTTCGATCGGGTTCAGGTCAGGCGAGTATTTGGGCAGGAAGAATAGTTTGGCGCCGACCGCAGGGATGAGTTGGCGAAGCGCTTTGCCTCTGTGGCTGCCGAGGTTATCCAAAATGACGATATCTCCGGGTCGCAGGACGGGCAGGGAGGACCTTCTCGATTAGGTACGAAAGCTTACGCCATCGATCGGCCCCTCGATGATCATGGAGCATCGATCCGATTATGGCGTAGGGCCGCCACGAAGGTCATGGTCTTCCAGCGGCCGTGGGGAACCTTGGGGTGAAGCCTGCGTCCGCGCGGCGCCCATCCCCGCAAGGACGACATATCGGTTCTGGTCCAGGTCTCGTCGATGAAGACCAGTCGCTCAGCTTCGACGCGACCTTGATAATTTATCTACTGGGCTCGTCGCGCGACCTCGGGTCGTTCACGTTCGCCAGCCGCCACGCTTTTTGAAGCTGAGCTTCTCGGCATGAACGAAGTCCCACAGCGAGTGGTAGTGGACCTTCAGGCGACCGGCAAGCTCGGCAACGAGCCCCCGTATGGTGAAATCGCCGTCCTTGATCCGTCGCGACAGCCGAGCCGCGTGGTCCCCGACACCGCCTTCGGTTTATGACCGCCCATCTGACCTGGCTCAACGCTGCCGGTCTCCTCGACCCGCTGCATCCATCCAATGGCTGTGCTGATCGTCACCCCAAACTGCTTGGCTGCCTGATTGCGGGACATCCCGTCCTCAATCGCGGCCACGACACGCTTGCGGAGATCCAGAGAAGGAGATTCAGAGAATAAGGCTTGCCCATCCATGCTGGCCTCCAATCCAGCCAGCATGGTGAATCAGAAACAAGCTGATTCGGGAATCCCAAATCGATTCAACCTAACCCCATGACGCTTTAGTCACTGCACCTCCATCGTATGAACGCACGGCTTATGAAAGTGAACACCTTTTGGAAAATTCACGAACGCCGACAACCTAATCAACCCCGTTGCTCCCCGCGGAAATGCCGGTTGAATTAAGGGGAGATGCGAGCCTGAGCCTTGCCGCTGCGCTAACAATTGAAGCGCCTCAGATCGTATTCCTAGTGCGGAACGAACATGATGAAAGCGAGTCGCATCAATTCAGACAATAGAATCAGTTTCGATCAATGCCGAACTCAAAGACGCAGCCGACGTTCTTGGCAAATCGGGCGGCGATGTGCGGAGACCCCTGACAGTGCGGTGCATCGTAGGCCTATCTACGCTTTTCCCAACGAGCAACGACCAGAGGCGGCTTCTAAAATAAATTGACATATACAATTATATTATGCTAGTAGCCACCTCAGATCGCTCAGGTTCTTCTGACGATCATAGTTAAATCTCCAAGGAGAGCCGCCGGGATGCCCCCCGGGGGCTCTTTTTTGTAGGGAAACTCGAAAACAAGACGATGGCGACGGCTTTAACCCCAAGGGTATGTTGCTCAAGGGTGACACCGAACATCGTAATGACGATGTAACAAATTAATTAATTGCATAAATCAATGGCGCTAAATAAGTGTCGCTCGACGGCGAGGGGCGCCTCGAAGTCGTTCCGTCGAGCACCTGCCCACCGAGGAGAGTTGGCCGCGGCGGATCTCTGAACGGCGAGTTTTCCAGCTTGGAGATTCATTTATGAAACGAACGATGAAAAGTCTTATCCTCGGCTCCGCGGCAATGTTGGCGGGTACCGGGGCGCAGGCAGCCGATCTTCCGGTGAAGGCCAAAGCGGTCGAGTACGTGAAGATCTGCTCGCTCTATGGTGCCGGTTTCTACTACATTCCAGGCACCGACACCTGTATCAAGCTCGGTGGTTACTTGCGCGCTGAAGTCGCGCTGGGCACCAATAGTCATTATAATTGGACCAGCAGCGGCGTCGGTGCCGCGCATAACCGCCTGAGCAACTATTACACCGCGCGCTCGCGGGAAGATTTCAACATCGATACGCGTACCGCGACCGAGTACGGCGTGGTTCGTACTTTCTTCGATGGCGTGTTCTCGTGGACGACGGGTGGTTATGCTGGGAGCGGTACTGGCCTCACTGGCGGTGCGACGGCTTACGACGCGGCTCCGTCTGGCACGAACGGCAGCGGTTCGATCGCCGGCGGTTCGCTGGGCGTCTACTACGCCTTTATCCAGTTCGCTGGCTTCACACTGGGTAAGGCCGTTTCACAGTTCAGCGCTCCTTGGACCAACTATCCGGCCAACAACTTCGATGGTCTCTGGGGCGGCGGGGGCACGGTCACTGGCGTGAACCAGTTCACCTACACCGCCGATTTTGGTCAGGGCGTAACAGCCGCGATTTCGGCCCAGGATCAGGTCCAGTACTATCAAGCCGGCCTTGTCAACGTGTCGGGCATTACATCGTCGGGCATCGTCGGTGGCGCCTATGGCTTGAACGACATCGGTGGTTCACGGTCTCCTGACCTCGTAGGTATGGTTCGCGTCGACCAGGCTTGGGGTCTCTTCCAGGCATCGGTAGCGGCGCACGACAATCATGCTGGTTATTACGGAGCGGACGAGACCACTGGTCATCCCGGCGACAAATGGGGTTGGGCGCTTCAATTGGCCTTGTCCATCAAGAACATCCCGACTGGTGCGGGTGACACCATCAACATCCAAGGTGTCTATACGGATGGCGCGACCCGCTACAATGCTCAGGACTTGGCTCCCATCGCGTTCTCGATGTTTGGCGGCACCGGTTTGGCTGGCGCATATCAAAGCGTCGGCTTTGCCAGTGCACCTGATGCCGTCTTTGTCGCTGGCTCTGGACTGCAGACAATCAAGACATACGGCTTCAACGGTGGTTACACCCACAACTGGGATCCGAACTGGAATACGGGCATCTATGGCATGTGGGCTGCGGTCCGCTACACCGATGCGGCGAAGGGCTTCATTTGCGGTAGCACCGCCATGGGTGCTCTTCTCGTAACCGGTTCGACGTGTAACCCGGACTTCAACGTCATGTCGGCCGGTGTCATCACGCGCTGGACCCCCGTCAAAAACCTAACCTTCTCGGCGGATCTCAACTGGAGCCGCCTGGACCAGAAATACTTTGGTGCGGTCGTTTACGCGGGCAGCGCTGCCACTGCCAAGCCGGCAGCTGTCTACGAGCTGAAGGACCAGAACAGCCTCACGCTGCTTCTCCGTGCTCAGCGCAACTGGTGAGTTTTCTGTCCAACCAGCAAAAGGGAGAACACGAAGCGGCTCTATTCAGTGAAGTTTGACCTCCAAGGAGGCCTCCGGCATGCCCGCCGGGGGCCTCTGGTGGGGAGAAAATCTCAACGTCGCGTGAAACCTGCGCACCTGCTTAGCGATTGGGCCCGACTGATTTGAAAACCGCCCTCGGCCACCGAGTCTCAAAGCTTGGTCTGATTAGCGCGAGTGGGATGTACGCTAGATCTCGTTCTGGTCAGGACCCCAGAGGGCAAGGCGCTCAATCATTTTTTGAATGTTGCATGTGAGCAGGTCAGCGACCGCCAATGCGGTTCGGCTAATCCGACCAAGAGTTCGCGCTCACATCATTCTGGCCCATATGTGAATGCCTCGTGCGGTTCAGGGCGATGGGATGGGGCACCACGTCCGACGTTAATCCAGCCCTCATAGGCGCTACGGATGAGCCCGCAGCGCATGTCGGATCGCTCCAGCGAGATGGACTTCCCGCATCATACCTCGCATCTCGACGGTCGCCTCAGCTCGCCTTTTTTAAGATCTCCTCGAAAGCATAAATCGATGCGGTTCGTCAGAAGAGATGCCCTCGTCCGCGTAACATGGCTCTGGCATAGTGAGCAGCGCGCCTCGGCCGCATGACACCGAAGGTACAGATCACTCCCTCGCTCTCGTCTCATTGATGTTGGCGGAGGGAGAAAAAGGGCACATACAGAGCGCGGATGCCGGTGCGGCTTGCCGCAAGGATTACAGCACTTGATCAGGAAGTGCCCTCGTTCAGCCGCGGTCCGAGCGCTTTACTCTCCGGGTTAATCAATCCAAGTCCGTGATCACGGTGACATAAGGTGTTCGCACTTGGGGGATGCCGTGCAGAATTTCAGACGTCGGAGGGGGCATATTAACGGAAATCAGCGCTATGGGCTCGGCAGAATGCTTTGTGAAAAGCAAAGGCATCGGCGCAGGAACCTGCATCCGTCAGGACGAACATCATGGCTGGTCCTCGACGGGAGAGTAGGGGGAACGCCAGAAGGCACCGGAAGGGAAGGCCAATGCCATGCACGAACAATGCGTTTGTGAAGTTTTCCGGGGTCCAGAAGACTTATGACGGCGAAACGCTGGTCGTTAAGAATCTCAACTTGGAAATCGCCCGGGGTGAATTTCTGACGATGCTGGGGCCCTCCGGCTCCGGCAAGACCACGACGCTTACGATGCTCGCCGGCTTTGAAGCTCCCACCCACGGCTCGATTCACTTGGCGGGTCGGCCAATCGATAAAATGCCGCCTCACAAGCGCGATATCGGCATGGTGTTTCAGAATTACGCGTTGTTTCCGCACTTGACCGTAAAGGACAACCTTGCCTTCCCGCTTAAGGTCCGCAAGCTGGGTAGAGCTGAGATCGAGGCTAGGATCAAGCGAGCGCTCGACATGGTTCAGCTCGGCGCCTACAGCGCGCGCCGACCCGGCCAGCTTTCGGGTGGCCAGCAGCAGCGCGTCGCGCTCGCCCGCGCGCTCGTCTTCGAGCCCAAGCTCGTTCTGATGGACGAGCCGCTCGGAGCGCTGGACAAGCAGCTGCGTGAGCAGATGCAGCTCGAGATCAAGCACATTCACGAGGATCTCGGCGTCACGATAGTTTATGTGACGCACGACCAAGGCGAAGCGTTGACCATGTCGGACCGAATAGCGGTATTCAACGATGGGGTCGTCCAGCAGCTTGCTGCGCCCGACGAGCTATATGAGCGGCCGACGAACGCTTTCGTGGCGCAATTCATCGGTGAGAACAACCGCCTCTACGGGAACGTTCTGGGAATCAACGGCACGACATGCAACGTGGAGATTTCCGGTGCCGGCACTGTGAAGGCGCTGGCGATCAATGTTGAGGCCGTCGGCCGACCGACCGTGCTATCGCTGCGGCCCGAGCGCGTGAGGCTTAATCCTACGCCAGGATCGCTGCCGAACATCTTCGATGCCCGGGTGAAGGAGCTGATTTACCTCGGGGACCATGTGCGCACTCGCCTCTCGGTCTGCGGGCACGATGATTTCGTGGTCAAGCTGCCGAATTCCGAAGGTATTGCACAGCTCGATGCCGGAGCGGCGATTACCGTAGGCTGGAAAACCGAGGATTGCCGTGCGCTCGAGTTATTGAAGGGCACGACAGCTGCTGTGCGGTAACGCTGGCCGGATGTTTCTTTGATGCCGTATCACGTTTTTGAGCCATAGAGGAGACATTGGATGATGAACAAACTCGTGAAAGTCGCCAGCCTGGGGACAATGGCTTTGCTGGCGCTAGAACCTGCTTTAGCGGCCGATCAGTTCACGGTCGTCTCGTGGGGGGGAGCCTTTCAGGTGGCACAACGCAAAGCGTTCTTCGAGCCTTTCACGAAGGAGACCGGGATCAAGATTACCGAAGACGAGTACAACGGCGAGATCGCAAAGGTCCGCGCTATGGTCGAGTCCAAGAGCGTCAGCTGGGATGTGATCAACGAATACTCCCTGTGGACGATTGAATTGTGCAACCAAGGCCTTGTCGAAAAGATCGACTGGAACAAATTGGGCCTCGACCGGTCGAAATTCCTCGGAGCCGACATGTATGAGTGCGGGGTGCCAGCTGAAGTCCTTGCGACCGGTATCGCTTATGACAAGGATAAGCTGCCGGATGGCCCAACGACCGTCGCTGACCTGTTTGACTTGCAGAAATTTCCAGGCAAGCGCGGACTCTACAAGGGTTTCGAGGGCAATCTCGAATTGGCCCTTATGGCCGAGGGGGTAGCCATCAAGGATCTCTACAAGGTTCTCCGTACGCCCGAAGGCGTCGACCGCGCCATCAAGAAGCTTGACACGATCAAGAAAGACACCATCTGGTGGACGTCTGGTGCCCAGCCGCCGCAGCTTCTAGCCGATGGTCAGGTCGTTATGACAACGGCTTACAACGGCCGCATAGACGATGCCAACAAGAATTCCGGCAAACACTTTGAGATGATGTGGGATGGCGCCGGCTTAACTGTGAACGTCTGGGCCATTCCAAAGGGAACGCCGCGGAGAGAGGAGGCATACAAGTTCATCGCCTTCGCAGCGGCGCCCCGTGCTCAGGCTGACCTTACCCGCTATATCACCTACTCGTCCCTCAACCAAGACGCGATGGCTCTGGTCGATCCAGCAATCATGCCCCACCTTGCGACTGCGCCTGATCATCTACCCAATTTGGTCATGGTCGATCCGGCCTTTCGGGCTGAAAAAGGCGCCGAACTGCGCCAGCGCTTCAACAACTGGCTCGCGAAGTAACACGACCACAAAGAACGAGGACGCGTGGAGCTCAACGCGTCCCGCGGCCTTATGGATGAGTTCGATGGCAATGATCGCGGCCCCAATCAATGGCCCGTACGAAATTCCGCTGCGGATCACGCTGAAGCGCCTCGAACGTCGGCGCAAGCTGCAGGCCTTCTTGCTTGTCCTACCGCTGCTGCTCTTCATGGCAATCACTTTCGTCCTGCCAATCGGCCGGATGATTTTCAACGCCGTTCATGACGACACGTTGCTGATTCGAATGCCAAGAACTGTGGCAGCGCTCAGAGAATGGGACGGCAAAGACCTGCCAGACGAAGCCGTCTATGCGGCGCTTGCCGAAGATCTCAAAAGGTCCCGGGAACGGATGACCGCTTCCGAGATCGGTACGCGAATCAACTACGAATTGCCTGGCGCAATCAGTCAGCTAACCTTGAGCGCCGCAAAGGCGAGCACTCTCACATCCGGTCCCTACAAGGCAGCGCTGATCGAGATTAGTCCGCTGTGGGAACGGCACGAGGTCTGGACTCTGCTGAAACGCGAAATCTCCGGCTACACTGCCTATTACCTGCTTCGTTCGATCGATTACCAGTACGGCCCCGACGGCCACATCGTTGCCTCACCTCCTGATACCGCAGTCTTCCGGGATGTGTTCGTGCGCACAATCGGCATCAGTATCAGCGTCACGGCGGCGGCTCTCCTTCTCGGCTTTCCAGTAGCTTATCTCCTCGCAACATTGCCGCTCAGGACTAGCAATCTGCTGATGATCATGGTCCTCCTGCCGCTTTGGACCTCGGTGCTCGTGCGTACAACCGCGTGGGTCATTCTCTTGCAACAGCACGGCGTGGTCAATGAAGTGCTCATGGCGCTTCATTTCATATCGAAGCCTGCCGAGCTTATTTTCAATCGAGTTGGCACTGTCATCGCCATGACCCACATTCAGCTCCCCTTCACACTCCTGCCGATCTATAGCGTGATGAGGACCATTCCGCCTAGCCACGTCCGCGCCGCGCGCTCGCTTGGCGCCGGCCCGTTCTATGCGTTTTGGAAAATTTATTTCCCGCAAACACTGCCGGGCATCGCCGCAGGCTGCCTCCTGAGCTTCATCATGTGTTTAGGCTATTACATCACGCCGGCACTCGTCGGGGGAGCGTCCGACCAGATGATCAGCTATTTCGTCGCGCTGTACACCAACGAAGAGCTAAACTGGGGAATGGCCTCGGCCTTGGGTGCTATTCTGCTAACAGCGACACTGCTGCTCTACTATGTCTTCAATAAGTTAATCGGCATCGACCGGATCAAGATGGGGTAGAACATGCGTGCTTCCGCCTATGTCTCTCCGATCGAAAAGGGCTGGTGCTACCTGCACCGGCTGATCTGTGGAGCAGTGCTTCTATTTCTGATCGCACCGATCCTTGCCATTGTGCCGCTCTCCTTCAACTCCGTGCCCTTCTTCACCTATCCGATGCCGTCGCTGTCACTGCGTTGGTATCAGGAGTTCTTTTTCACGAATCGATGGCAGGGCGCGCTACTCAACTCGATTTTCATTGCGATATCCGTGACGCTGCTATCTTCCGTGCTTGGCACACTGGCTGCGCTGGGCCTCAGCCGAAACAACTTTCCTTGGCGCACAGCGATCACGGGCCTCTTGATCGCCCCCATGGTCGTGCCGGTCGTCATCACGGCAGTCGGAGTGTACTTCTTCTTCGCCAATGTGGGGCTGCTGAACACGTATATCGGCCTGGTTCTCGCTCATACAACGTTGGCTACTCCCTTCGTCGTCATTACCGTGACCGCAACCATGAAGGGTTTCGACCATTCGATCGTTCGGGCTGCATCGAGCTTGGGCGCGCCGCCGATCACAGCATTTTTCAAAATCACTCTACCGCTGATCATGCCTGGATTCATTTCTGGCGCGCTCTTCGCCTTCCTCACCTCGTTCGACGAGGTAGTAGTCGCGCTTTTCATCGCAGGCCCCGAGCAGCGTACGCTGCCGAGGGTCATGTTCTCCGGCATGCGAGAGGAAATCAGTCCAACCATCATCGCCGCCGCCACTGTGTTGATCCTGTTCTCCATCGGCATGTTGACCGCTGTCGAGCTACTCCGCAGGCGATCGGAGCGCCTGCGCGGCATCCGTAACACCTGACGACTCATGCCGCGTGTTGAGAACACTCTCCCGGCTTCTGGCAAAATTTCAAGCTTTGTCCAACACGTCGCTAGATGTTTGATCCCAGATTTTGATGGAGGCATCCTTGTCTACCGAATCAAAGGATGCGCTATGGGCCAGGTTCTTCATGGGAGCGCCACGACGACAGAGGCGATCCGTCCAGCGATACAGTATAGTCGAGTGAGTCTGAGGACCCTGGCTAAACGCTATGGGATCAACTAGAACACCGTCGCCAAATGGAAGAAGCGGACTTCGCTTGCCGACCTCCCAACCGGCCCCAGGCAGGCAAATCGACGGTGCTGTCCGTGGAAGAAGAGGCGGTTATCGTAGCCTTCCGGCGCTACATGCTATTGCCGCTCGATGATTGCCTCTATGCGCTGCAGCCAACGATCCCGCATCTGACACGCTCATCATTGCATCGCTGCCTGCAGCGCCATGGGATCGGCCGACTGCCGGACGTTGAAGGCGACCGACCAGCAAAGAAGAAGCAAGAGCTATCCGATCGGCTTCTTCCACATCGACATTGCCGAGGTGCGAACCGAACAGGGCAAGCTCCACATGTTTGTGGCGATCGACCGCATTCGCCTATGTCGAACTACACGAAAGGGCTACCACGGCTGTATCGAGGGACTTCCTGCCGCGCCTGATCGCAGCCGCTCCCTATCAGATCCATACGGTGTTCACTGAAGACGACATTCAGTTTACGACCCCCGAGCGCCGGCGGCTCGGCCGTGCCGTTGATCAAAGAGGCCATCGCAAACGGCGAATTCTTCTGGGCCCACGCATTCGAGCACGCCTGCGCCAGAAACAAGGGACTTCCGTCACCGCTTTGCGTTGGACGCTAGCTGCCGAGCTCCTGTCTCAGGAAAGCTCTCGGCTGCAGCACGAACTACATGGCTTCCTGGCCGGGGTCCAAGCGGCTCGAGCTCGACGCCAATATTGCTTCTTCTTCCGAGGCTAGCATGCCCTGCGGAGTGAGGACGAATGCTCGTAGAGATGTACAAGGCCGATGCGTTCTTCTTCCGAAACGTCCGGGCCTCGCGCTGTTTTGTTAGGGCCGAAGCAACACACCAGGTGACTTATAGTAGGCGGCCTGAACTGATCGAATTTCCGTCAGCTCGCGGGGCGGTAGGTTGCCCCGACCGACAACCGCTGTACGATCCCATGAAGGTTCGTATGGCCTGCGCGTAGCTATTCGATACAGGAAGCCTCGAGGCCCCCGTCAAAACGAACTCGTGCAATAGCTTTCTATCATGCCGGCATTACGATCGCCTGGATACTACGCGTCGCTCGCTCACCTCCACCCGCGGTGAGGCGACGAGTCGTTCAAAGCGCGTTAGGGGCGTTTTCGAATGTCGCGTCCCAGTGCAGAATTTCGTCCGTGCTGGCGCAGCTTTTGGAGAAAGTCGGCTTTCGGCCGCGCTATGCTTTGCTTAGGTCCTTGATGCCTACCGATCTCTCAGAACTCGTCGCGGGGGGTCTGGGTAGAGTAAACAATTGGGACAGGTAGAGGTAATTTCCAGTCATGACATTCTCAGCGATTCCTCTAACCGGTATCCCATTCCCAAGATCAGAGTATGAGCGCCGCCAAAAGAAAGTGCTCGAGAACGTGGCGCGCACTAAACTTGACGCGCTATTGGTCACCGGCCATTCTCACCTGCAATATTTGACCGGATACGACCCCTCTACTGGCGCCTACTTCGCGCCGTTTCCCCTAATTCTTGTGCCTGGACGAGCGCCAATCTTTGTTGTTCGGGCCTATGATGAGGCTGCGGTGCGTGCAAACAGCTGCATCGACGAGATCGTTACCTATATTCATCGGCCGGACTTTGCCAAACAAACTGCCAACGTTCTACGACAGTATGGACTACAGGCAAAGAAGATAGGCCTTGAGCTTGACGCCTGGGGGCTCGCGCCAGCAGACGTGAGCGCCCTTCAAGCACAACTCCCAGAGATGAAGGTCACAGACGCGACCGATGTGGTCCGTTTGGCTAAGGCCGTAAAAGGCCAGTTGGAACTTGAGGTCATGCGCAGCGCCATGACTCTGACTGATCTGGCCATAAAGACATTTCAGGGGTCTCTTCGGGAAGGCATCACTGAAACGGAAATGGCTGACACGCTCAGTGAGACTCTCAACAAGGCTGGCGGCAGACTCGTGATGCCGGTTCTCGCTTTCGGCGAACGGGCCAAGCTACCACACCCATCCCCGGCGCAGCATCCAATCAGAAACAATCAACCCGCACTGATCGAATGTGGCGGCGCAAAGAGCGGCTATTCCGTCGGCGTGTGCCGAGGCGCCGTACTTGGTCGGCATCCCGAGACCGAAGCTCTGCATGCCCTGGCGGAAGAGGCCCTCGAGGCTGCAATCGCCGCTATCAGACCGGGTGTCACTGCAGGTTCGGTGGACGCCGCTGCCCGAACGGTTGTCGAGCGAGCCGGAAGTCCGCAGGCTCTGCGCCATCGGACCGGATACTCAACCTGCCCCCATTGGTCAGGTCACCGCGGTAACGTGAGCTTGGAGCCGGGGGCGACGCACCTCCTCGAGGCCGGGATGACCTTCCACATGCCAATCCATCTTTTCGGAGACAGCGGCTACATATTCGGGTGTAGCGAGCACGTCGTAGTGACGGAGAACGGGGCGGAGATACTCAGCCGTACGCCCCGCACACTTTATCGCGCATGATCCGCAAGGGTATGGCGTGCGTAGGTTTTCCGGCTTCTCCGGTTCAAGAAAACCACCACGCCCTGTCGGTGCATCTGGATTTAACTCGCGGGTGGCGACGATCGCCCTAGCGGCTTAGACCGAAGGCGCGGAGCTTGTTTCGAGCATGCCAGAAGTAGGAGTTTAAACTCGGTGTTGGCGGTGCGACCGGTACAACCAAGGACTAGACCACCGTGTTTTAAGTACGATCGCAACTTGGCGAAGGTCAAAAACGACCGCCATCCCCGCGCAGCGGCAACACCAGATGCCGACTGGCACGATTCGATTGAGTAATGGATGATCTGCCGGCCATGCGATCGTCTAATCTGAGCGTCGCCGTCCAATCGGAGTTGCCGGGCTTTCCGTTCGAGACGTTTTCGGAGCGCCCAGACGCCGTCGCAACTTCGGATGATATCTCCGCCGGCGGCCTCGGCCTTCGTCGCGAATGGATCTGCATCTAAAAAGCAGGAGGCGTCCTTCTTTCGCAGAATTTCCTTGATCCTCGACAAGTTTTCAGCGCTTTTATACGTGAGGAGGCCCTTACGATCATACGATAAGGACGCGAAAGGCGATCTACTCCCGCAGGAGAGAATGTACTGTCGTGACGAACCGGATGACAAGCGGGCCTCGACGATCGAGGGTGATCGCGACGTATCCTTGAACTCATCTTGCTGTCATGGCTAGGAGAGCCCCAATGTCCCAGGCCGATCCACGGAAGTTGCAATGACGAGTGGCAGGAGGGTTTCATGGACAAACACCCAATACGGGCTATCAGTCGCCGCCGCGCTGCCGGCCTGATCGTTGCCGGAGCCGCAGCGCCCTTTGTAATTCGCCCGGCGAGCGCCCAATTGGTATTGCCCGAGCAGACGACCGTACCGGACATTCTGAAAGGCTCGGGAGAGGTTCGCGTCGCTGAATGGGGGGGCACGACGCAGGAGGCAGAGCAGAAGGCATATTTTGAGCCTTTCGAGAAAGCGACAGGCATCAAGGTTCGGGTCTTCCCTGCAAGCACGGCAAAAATCAAGCCGATGGTCGAAACCGGCAATGTCGAATGGGACGTGATCCACACCGGCCGCACCACGATCGCGAAGCTGATGAAGGCGGGCGATTATTTCGAGAGGATCGACTACTCATTGATCGACGACGGCGTGCCCAAGGAACATCGCCTCGAATATGGTGTGGAGATGCAGATATGGGCCCAAGTGATGGCCTACAGCACCGACGCTTTCAAAGGCGCCGCACCTGTGAGCTGGGCCGATTTCTGGGACACCGAGAAGTTCCCCGGCGATCGTGCGATGTTCGGCATCGGGGACGTTCCCCCGGAGATGGAATTCGCTCTGATGGCTGCCGGAGTGCCCGCCGACAAGATCTATCCAATCGATGTCGATAAGGCCCTGGCAAGCTATGACAAGATAAAGAAGAGCGTCGTTAAATGGTGGCAGACCGGCGCCCAGCCGACGCAGATGCTAACTGATCGCGAGGTCGTCATGACTACCGTCTGGAACGCTCGCATGATGGCTCTGCAGGAGCAAGGCGTACCAGCGGCGATCTGCTGGAACCAGGGAATGTTGAATTCCGATGCTTGGGGCATCCTCAAGGGCGCCAAGAACAAGGCAAACGCCATGAAGTTCGTGGCCTATGCGACCATGCCAATTCCGCAGGCGCGCTTCGCGCTCTCCACTCCCTATGGCGTTACCAATGTCGGCGCTAATAACTACATTCCTCCACTGCGGTTAGCGATGCTGCCGAGCGCACCTGAAAACAAGAAGCAGATGCTCGTCCACAATATGGACTGGTGGATCGACAACGGCGACATGGCTCAGGCCAAATTCAACAAGTGGCTGCTGGGCTAGTGCGCTCTTTGTCATCCGCAACGTAACGGCGCCTTAAGCAGGATTCTATGGAGCAAACATTAAGTTCCCGCGTCTTCGCTCAAGACGATGATCCTATGCGCGGCGCTTCGGTATCTTTGACCGACTTGACGAAGACTTACGCCCGCTCCACGGCTGTGGCCGGGGTGTCGCTTGACATCTGCTCGGGCGAGTTTCTTACGCTATTGGGCCCCAGCGGTTCTGGCAAAACGACCACGCTCATGATGATCGCTGGCTTTGAGGTTCCCAGCACTGGGGACATCGCCATTGACGGGGTGTCGGTGGTCGAAAAGGCACCCTACCATCGCAATATCGGCATGGTATTCCAAAACTATGCGCTCTTTCCGCACATGACCGTGGCCCAGAACATCGGCTTTCCCCTGAAGCAGCGCGGCGTACCAAAGGCGGAGCGGGCGAGACTGGTCGGCGAGGCGCTTGAGATGGTGCGCCTGCCGGGCTATGGCGCGCGCTATCCGCGCCAGCTGTCCGGCGGTCAACAGCAGCGCGTGGCAGTTGCGCGCGCTATCGTCTTCAAGCCGCGCCTGCTCTTGATGGACGAGCCACTGGGCGCGCTCGACAAGCAGCTGCGCGAGACCCTCCAGTTCGAGATGCGCCGGCTGCATGCCGATCTCGGCATCACATTTATCTACGTCACGCACGACCAGGAAGAAGCGCTGACCATGTCGGATCGCGTCGCGGTCATGAACGAGGGCAAGATAGCGCAGGTCGGCCGGCCGGAGGATCTGTACGACCGTCCCTGCGATCGCTTCGTCGCAGGTTTCATCGGAGAGTCCAACTTTCTGCCAGCTGTCGTGTGCGGCCTCGAAGACGGCGTCGTTGTCGCAGAATGCAACGGCGTCCTAGTGCGGGCTGTCTCCTCCGTACGGCCGGCCACCGGCAGCAAGGTTACATTGACGACCAGGCCCGAACGCCTGCGCTTCGCGGACACGCCTGACGAGTCGGAGTCCGGCGTTAACCGGATGAGCGTTACCGTGGGCGAGGCCGTTTTCGCCGGCGAGCGTTGCCGCTTTGTGCTGAAGACCAATGATGGGACCACAATGGTGCTCAAGGAGCCCTCAAGTGCAGCGATCCGGCGCCGAGCGGTTGGTGAGCGTACAGAGATCGCGTGGTCGGTCGCGGACACGGTTCTTGTGTAAGGCGAGCAATGGCTGAGGTGATCACGGTTCCACCCCCGCCTGTCCTGCTCGGACGCAGGCAACCGCACCGGCGGCATCGCGCACTCGAGTGGCGCATTCCGTTGCTGCTCGCGACCCCACTGCTGCTGTACATGCTGGCGTTCTACGCTGTGCCGGTCGTATCGATGCTGCTGCGCAGTCTCAACGATCCTACCTGGTCGTTTGATCACTACACGGCCCTGCCAAGGGATGTGGTCTTCCTCAAGGTTTTCTGGGTTACGCTCAAAACCTCTCTTGTAGTAACGTTCGCCACGCTGGCGCTCGGCTATCCAGTGGCCCTGGCGCTGTCTCGCGCTCGCTCGAGCGCACCCCTTATCCTGGTCGTCATCGTCTTGCCTTTCTGGACCTCCGTCCTCGTGCGCAGTTATGCCTGGATGGTGCTGCTGGGCCGTCACGGCCTGATCAACGAGGCTCTGCTGGCACTCGAGCTAATCGCGCAACCGATCCGGCTACTTAACACGACGCTTGCAACTGAGATCGCTATGACGCACATCCTGTTGCCCTACATGATTCTGCCGATCGCCAATGCGCTCCGGCAGATCGACCCGTCGCTGGCGCGCGCAGCCGCGGGACTCGGCGCCACGCCATGGGGCACATTCCGGCAGGTCATCCTGCCCTTATCAATGCCCGGCGCGGCCGCTGGCGTGGTGCTGGTGTTTGTACTGGCGCTTGGGTTCTATATCACGCCCGCTATGTTGGGCGACTCGCGCGACGTCACGCTCTCGATGTTGATCGCTCAGCAGGTCGAACAGTTCAATTGGGGCTATTCGGCGGCGCTGTCCGTTGTCCTACTCGCGACCGCGCTCGGCCTCCTTGCTGTTGCACAGCGCCTGCCGGGCGTCGGCAACGCCTTTCGGATGAATCTGCGATGAGCGCCGCGCTGAACTTGGCGACCCGCCTGCTGCCGACGACGATCGTAGGGCTAATCCTGCTATTCCTCGCCTTCCCGATCCTCGTGGTGTTCGTATTGTCATTCTCATCGGCGAACTACCTCACCTTCCCACCGCCAGCCTTCAGCTTTAAATGGTACCGAGCCTACTTCGGCAACACCGACTGGCTGGACTCAACCTGGCTCAGCATCTGGATCGCCGCTTGCGTTGTGCTGTTGTCGACAACGCTCGGGACACTGTCTGCGATAGGTATCACACGCCTGCCGCGCGCTCTACAGGTTGTCGCGACCAGTCTCATCCTATCTCCGTTGATCGTGCCAGTGATCGTAGTGGCGATCGGGATCTATTACACATTCTCTCGCTATGGCCTCGTTGGCACGCCGATTGCGATCGTGCTGGCGCACACCTGCCTCGCCGTACCGTTCGTGGTGACCAGCGTCGGCGCCAGCCTAGCCGGCATCGACCGCAGACTTGAACAAGCGGCACTTAGTCTGGGCGCCACGCCCGCCGGCACGTTCTGGCAGGTGACTTTGCCGCTAATCCGGCCGGGCGTTCTCGTCGGCGCGTTGTTCGCGTTTATCACCTCCTTCGACGAGGTGGTCGTTGCACTGTTTCTGTCAGGATCGGGCGCGGTCACGTTGCCACGGCGCATGTGGGACGATGTGCGCTTGGAGATTAATCCAACGATTGCGGCGGTATCGACGCTCACAATCTTTCTAGCAGCTGTGCTCCTCGCCACTGCGCATATTCTGCGCAAACGCACCGAGCAGCTGCGAACCTTGAACTAACCGAATCTTGGTGCCAGCGGGCGACGAAGACTAGAAAGTCCGCGCTCCTCGCGCGCCTCCGGGCATAAAAAGAATGTAGTCGAAGAAGAACCAAGACTCATTCGAACGTAAGAGCTGACATCACTCGTGGCGACTTTTAGGCTTACCTACTCGGAGAACGAAAACCTGAAGCTGCACAATACCGCAGCGAAGCCGATCGGCAGTTGCTGACCAACTTGGCATCACCGACGGGCTATCGCAAATCATTCGCGGCCAGGAAGTCGAAACCGCAAAGGTCCATGTATGAGGTGTGTCGAAACATGGCCAGGTTAGCGCACTACAGACCCAAACAGAGGATCCGCAGCCTGATACCAAGGCGGGTTGCATGCGGGGCGCGCATTTGCGTTTGAGCCGGGCCACTTCGCTGCGAGACAGTAGCGGACGCTGACATTGCGCGATCGCGCTGATCCTGCGGCACGCATGTACCCGATCCAGCCGGCTCAAGTGGAGATGGTGGTCGTCCTTCCATAACGACGGAATAATGAATGAACAACTCATCAACCAATTGCAATGGGTCAATCCTCCAGCAAGCCGGGGCCGCTGTCGATTGCCATGTCCACGTATTCGACTCAAGTCGAGACGTCGCATCGCCGCGCTTTCCTCACCCCGAAGAGCCGGCCTCGGTTGCTCAACTCGAGCTTGTCGGTACGTCTTGCAACATTCAACGCTACGTGCTGACCCAGCCGAGCTTTCTCGGGTTCGACAATAGCCATCTGTTGAAAGAGCTGGCACTTCGGCCGCAGAACTTGCGCGGCGTTGTTTGGCTCGACGCCGATACAGATCCTGCAGCGCTTCCGGGGCTGGCTGCTTCCGGAGTGGCCGGTCTGCGCTTCCCGATGTTTTATTCTCGTGAGATGCCTGACTGGGATGCCTACGCCGATCTGGTGTCCGCCGCCGCCTCCTGCGGCATTCATGTTGAACTCGGTCTGCACGGGAGCGAGCTCATCAAAGCTCTACATTTTGTACTTAAGCGAAGTGCGAAAGTTGTTCTCGCTCATCTCGGCATGTTCGATTCCGAGGCTGGACCAGAGAGTGATCCCAGCTTCGGAGCGTTGCTGGATGCCGCCGCAACCCGTCAAGTCTGGGTCAAACTCTCGGCGCCCTATCGCACGACCGCCTTACACGCGGCCCGCGCATGTGAATGCCTCATCTCAACTCTCGGCCCGGAACGTCTGGTCTGGGGATCCGACTGGCCGCATATTGGTGCCCCTCTCGACCGCCGCGCCGCCTATGCCGAAACCATGCATTGGCTTCATCGCTGTGTTCCCGAGGCTGATCTCAGACGTAAAATTCTCGAAACATCGCCGGCCACACTCTATCACTTCGCTCTACCTGCGGGAGCCGAATAGCTAGCTTTCCATATGTTCGCCGCCGCCGAATAGACCCATTGCGCTACGCGCGACGCGGCCCGGACGCGCTTGGCGGCAATCTGTTGCGCAAGTTCTCCTCCTTTGCGCAAAGCTATATACTCGTCGCTACTGCTGCAGAAATTTGCAAAGAGCACCCTATTCTTGAGGGCGCGTGCCGGCGTGTATGAGGAGTTCATCGCCAAGACGTTTGTCTTGGCGCGAACGCGTCGTGGTTGGATTGTCGTCCGTGTGGAATCGTAATCTGGCAGACCGGCTTTTTTGCGATTGCAGGGTGTTGATGCTTCGGGGATCGGAACCTTGCAATTTCATTTTCAGGATTCCGTCGAATCGCCAGTCATGATTCCCTCCTCGCATCGGAGGGGGCGATGCGGCCGAAGAAGCAGAAGGCGATGGGATCGGGCGATCTGTTCCGGGCCAGACTGGACCAGATCATCAATATGAAGCACGAGCTGGTTCAGCTCGCCGGCAGGGTCGACTGGGACTGGATCGACGGGGAGATCGCGCCGCTCTACAGCGAGAACGGCCGGCCGGGCATCGCGACCCGCTTCGTGATTGGGCTGCTGCTGCTCAAGCAGATTTACGGCCTGTCCGACGAGGGGGTGTGCGAGCGCTGGGTCCACGACCCGTATTTCCAGTACTTCACCGGCGAAGAGTTCTTCCAGCATTCATTGCCGCACGAGCGCTCGGATTTGAGCCACTGGCGCAAGCGGCTCGGCGACAAGCTGGAGCTGCTGCTGGCCGAGAGCCTGCGGGTGGCGCACGAAGCCGGTGCGTTACGCAGCCAGGACCTCAAGCGTGTCACGGTCGATACCACCGTGCAGCTGAAGGCGATCACCTTCCCGACCGATGCCAAGCTGCTGCACGCAGCGATCAAGGGGCTCAACCACATGGCGAGAAAGCACGGGGTCAAGCTGCGTCAGTCCTATCTGCGCGTCGCCAAGACCGCGGCAATGATGGCGGGACGCTACGCCCATGCCAAGCAATTCAGGCGGCATCAGCGGGAGTTGCGCATCCTGCGCAGCCGGCTGGGCCGGATCATCCGCGATATCGGCCGCAAGATCGAAGGTCGAGCTGTGCTCGAGAACGCCTTCGTCCTCCCGCTCAGCCGGGACTTCGCAGATCCGCTCGCAACAGCAGCGTCAGCGGGGCTGGAAGCTTTATTCCTTCCACGCCCGGGAGGTGGAGTGCATCGGCAAGGGCAAGGCTGCCGCGCCTTACGAGTTAATGGCATGGACCACGCCCGCTCTCAGCGGCAACGTGCAGCCCGGCGGGGGGCAGCAGCAGGAGCGCAAGCCATGTCGAATACGAACCTTGTCACAATCGGCATCAATCTCGGGAAGAACACATTCCACGTCGTCGGTCTCGATGCCACAGGCGCAATTACGCTACGCAAGAAGCGGTCGAGAAATCAGCTTGACCAGTCGCTGGGCAATATTCCGCGTTGTCTGATCGGAATGGAGGCGTGTGCAGGCGCACATCCTCTGGGGCGCAGGCTCGAGAAATTAGGCCATTAAGTACGGCTCTTGCCGGCGCAGTACGTCAAACCATACCTCAAGGGTCACAAAAATGACTTTCGGGATGCTGAAGCGATCGCCGAGGCCGCTCAGCGGCCGACAATGCGGTTCGTTCCAGTGAAGTCAGCCGAACAACTTGATTTACAGGCACTACACAGAGTTCGCAGTCGATTGGTGACGCAGAGAACGGCGGTCATCAATCAAATCCGGGGCTTTTTGCTTGAGCGAGGGCTACCAGTGCGGCAGGGAGCGGCAGCACTCCGACTGGCACTTCCTCAGATTCTCTCAGCGCCAAACGACAACTTATCGCCTCGCGTGATCCAGCTCATTCAGGACTTGGCCGAGGACTGGCGCTATCTCGACCGACGGGTCGCGTCAATGACGAAAGAAATCGACGAACTCGCTGATCAAGATCCACACTGTCGCCGCCTAATGAGTGCGCCCGGCGTCGGGCCGATCATCTCAAGCGCGATGGTCGCCGCCATCGGAACCGGTGATGCCTTCCATAAAGGCCGAGACTTTGCAGCATGGCTTGGTCTGGTACCAAAGCAAATCTCGACCGGCGATCGAACCATTCTCGGGCGCATATCGAGGCGCGGTAATCGGTACCTGCGAACGCTGTTTATTCAAGGTGCCAGAGCCGTACTTCTGCAGCGTCAGAGTTGGCCTCGGCATGGCTTCGCAGCCTGGTTAGAGGCAGCGTCGAAGCGGCTCCACTCCAATGTCTTGGTTGTTGCCCTGGCCGCAAAACTTGCGCGCATGGCCTGGAGCATGCTCGCAAAGGGCCGTGACTAAGACGCCAACCTCCTGGGCCGCACCGCATAAGAAACAGGGCCGGAAAGGAAAATCCAAGGTCGGGATCAGAAGGCACAATAACCCGCCGAGGTTTGCGAGACGGAAAGGACGAATGGAGAAACGGTTCCACCGACACTCCTGAAGCCTGGTTCGACTCCATGGCCCTTCTTGAGGCCGGCGAGTTATTGAGGACAGAAGTGAGCGGATATCCATGATGGCTCGGGGCAACAGCCCCAAATTGAAACCGGATAGATTGGCGCAAACCGCTTCATCCCTTTGTCGATTCCTCTTGCAACGCGGGCGTGGTCCAAAGCCTCCATCGTCACCAACAACCGCCGTGCTCCCGGCGGCCTGTTCGTGCTGCACGCCAGGGCGCTACCCGATAACCCATATGATGGTCACACCTTGCGGGACGTCATCGACCGCACCGAGACACTCACCGGCTGCGCGATCGAGCGGGCCGACGTCGACAACGGATACCGCGGCCACGACGCACAAAATCCCCGCCGCATCTTCATCTCCGGCCAGAAGCGCGGCGTCTTTGGGGTCATCAAGCGCGAGCTGCGCCGCCGCTCCGCCATCGAACCCATCATCGGACACCTGAAGACCGATGGTCACCTCGGCCGCTGCTACCTCAAAGGCCGCGCCGGCGATGCGGCCAACGTCATCCTCTCGGCCGTCGGCCACAACTTCCGCCGCATCCCCGCCTGGCTGAGAGCTTTTTGGCGCCTGATCCTGACCACCCTCATCGCAGCCACCCGCGACCGCTCACCGCTGAAATCGAGTGCTTAACGGACGACTGGATTGTCTACCCTCTGCGGGACCGGAGTAGCGGATAATACATTTGAATCCCCTTGAAGCGAAATCCACAATATCTCCATTGCTTGCAAATGGGAGATCGCCTTGGTGCCCGATGCCGCTACCACCGCGCTCCTCGCGCCGTCCTCGATGAGGTTTACCAGAATCTATCGCGGGAGGCCACCGCGCGTCGCCTCGAGGATTTTGGAAGCCGCCAGCAGAGGTGAGATTACGCCCAAGGGCCTCAAGCAAATCGGTTGCAGCCCTTTCCGAAACGCCGACGATATGGCGGTAGGCCCGAAGGAATTGATGTTCAGATGAACTTCCAGGTCGCAGTCCTGATTTTGGTAAGCTATGCGCGGATGGGTTCGGCTCGATGGCGGAGCTTAAGCGCGACATGGCCATATTCGCAACGAGCACGCGAGTTGATGGGCGCACCAGGAGATTGGCCGCGTGCACCGAATCTCGACCTTTTCTCAACCGTTCGTTGAGCGAAGAAACAGTGGCTGGCGTATCCCGAGAAGGGACGAGCGGTCCTCCAATTCATCGAAACGCGGCCGTGGGGAAATCCGATGGGAGAAGTGGCGGCCGCCGGGCGGCGAAGCCATGATACCTCAATTGCCTCCTCTTGAAGTGGGCTCCCCTAAAGGGCCGTGATCGTGCGCATCGCTAGTCTTCAAATTGGCATCGCCGAGCTGCCCATGGCGATCGTACCGGCGTCCACGGCGCACAAGAGAAGACGATTGAAGCGTTATTGTCTGGTGTTGATCGGCAGCCCCCGGAAGATCGAACGACAAGGTTTGGCATCTGGCCAATCTTTTCATCCGAGGCTTACCCAAAAAAATGGTATAATGAGACGATGATGCATTGGCAGTAAGTAACCAAAACTGGGCCACAACGGTGACGGTCGAGAACGTGCAGTAGGCGTATACAAGCTATCCCGGGCCGCAGTAGTGCGGGCGATGGCGTCGGCTGTGGACGCGACAGAAGCCGTTTGGGGGCTGCTGATCCGCTTCGACGGCCCATATGGCCCGGCGTCGACGTCGGAAACAGGATCGTTATATTGCAGGATTTTCTGCAGTGTTGGGTCGATCTTCGTGCTCTTTAGGCATAAGCTCGCCTTAGATTTGCTTTGAGCGCTGTTGGACGGCGATAATCACCGTAGGTTGCTCCCAAGCTCCGAGCAGCTGGAGCGTGAAAGAATGTCGTGGGCGCACATGCGGCGACGGAGCTAATGCTTTGGCTTACTGCTCCGGCGGCTGTTCCAAACAATTCCGGTGCTGTTCATCGTTACCGGTGATCTTCGGCATGCTGCAGACGATTCCCGGCCATTCGGCGCGCGCTTTCGTTGGCCCCGGCGAGTTGTTGGACGAGCAGCAGCTCAATGTCATTCGCAAGGAACATAGTTTCCATCGCCGGTCGTTCTTCAACAGGCGCTCAGGCTCGGCAAGATCGTGCAAGGTGACATCGGCCGCTCGATACAGACCAATCGTCGAGTGGCCGGCGATCTGGCGGAGCGGCCCAGGTCACTCTCGGCTTTGGAATGATGGGTGCGCTGCTCGCGCTTGTGCTCTCGCTGCCAGTGGGCATCGCGTCCGCGATTTGTCGCGGACGATTTGCTGATCATGTTGCCACAGTACTCTCCGTCGGCGCCCTTGCCATCCCAGGCTTCTGGCTCGGAATTATCACGATCCCGCTGTTCGATGTGCAACTACGATGGCTGATATTCACCTTGTTGAGCGAGACGCGCCGCTAGAGCGGTACGGCATCAACCGCTTCTCGTCGAATGGTCCAGTTGGCATCTACCCTTGCAAGGAAGGCTCGGTTGGCATCGGTTGGCATTACTGCGACAACGCCGGATCATTGGAAATTGCTGTGCGTCGCCTAAAGATGGAGAGAGAAAGGGCCGAGGAAAAGCTCGCGACGAGAGAGCTGCGGTTTAAACGGCTCGATGAAGTCGAGCAGGCAATGATTCGTGCTCTGAGCGCGGGAACAGCTCTGCTGTGGGCCGAACTTGGCCGCCGGGTGCGGATCGTCGTCCTGTCGGACGCCGCCGGAATTCTGAGCCATCCGATCCTTGCGGCGCGAGAGTCGCAACCCTTTCCACGCGCGGCGGCCAGTTAAGGGTGCCTCGCACGCCCTCCGGTCTCAGCAAAACGCCGACGAGCAGAACACTCAACGCAGTGGACGGCGAGGAAATCGCTCTACCGCCGTCGTCCGCTCCTTCACCAGAAGGCCGAGCCGCTCAGAATGACTTGTCATTATCCGGCCTCACTGTTGTTGATTTCACCATGAAGTGGGCCGGACCGCTGGCGAGCCGGTTGCTCGCTGACCTTGGCGCGGAGGTTCTGAAAGTTGAGGCCGGCCGCTATCGCGATTGGTGGCGAGAGATGAATTGGACGCCGGAATATATCGCGAAGCAATATGAAGACTCCAAGCACTACTGCGCGCTCAATCGCGGCAAGCGTCGCATCAGCCTCGATCTCAAGAACGCTGCAGGTAAGAAGCTAGCGCTCGCGCTTGTCGTCAGGGGCGATGCTGTCATCGAGAAGCAGGCTGCCGGCGTGATGGACAAGTTAGGCCTCGGTACGGCGATCTCGTCACGGTAAATCCCAACGTCGTCATGACTTCAGATGTCGGCGTTCGGAATCGGCAAAGCCTGGTCAGACACGCGTGCATACGGTTCAACATTGGAACAAGGATCCGGACTGCCCCATTGCATAGGCAATTCCGGTACACCGCCGTCGATGGCGCACCTAGCCTGCGGCGATCCGGTCGGCGGGCTCTACGGCTGTGGGGCGCTCCTTACGGCGCTTGTCCACAAACGCCATGCCGGCGAGGGATAATACGTCAATCTCGGCTTGGTCGATTTCATGCTGCAGTTCACCACGCCGGCCTTACTGCGATATCAAGCCGCTCCCAACGCTCCGCTGCGGGCGGGGGAACAGGCATCCGCACTTTGCGCCGCACGGCATCTACCTGTGCGCGGGGGAGGACCGTTGGCTTGCCATCTCTGTTGACAGCACGGAGGCGTTCGCTAGCCTAGCGCGCGTGATCGGGCGCAGCGAATCGATCGGCGATGCCGCATTCGACTCGGCTGCATCGCGAAAGCACCATCATGATGATATCGATGCTGCTATCTCAGCCTCGACGAAAATGCAGGAGCCGCATGAAGCGGATGCGAGACTCCAAAGGGTTGATGTTGCGGCGGCGCCCGCCTTGCACACCGAGGACATCGTTCAAAGTCCACACCTCATCGCAGCCGGGCTTCTTCATCGATCCGCGGTATTTCAGGACCGCAGCGCCAAGCAGGTGTTGCTATCACGCAAGAAGGCAATCGTCCCGAGGCTCACACCCCGGCGCCACTACTCGGTGAGCACAGCTGGCTGGTTCTTGAGCGGTATCTCGGGATCGAGCGCGCGGCCTATGAAACGTTGGTGAATGACGGCGTTATCACGTTCGCTCCAACGTCCCTTCGAAGCATGCTGCAGCAACCAGACGATAAACGTTCACCTAAGTTCGCGAAGAGCGGAGTCCTCGTTTGAGCTCGACGGAACGCAACTGATTTGATAAGTGCAGTGCGCGTCGGCACCTGTTGCTCACAACACCCGCGGCATCCTGGAGGTCGAGCTGCGTCTCGTGCTTCAGCAACATCAGCTGGATCCTTTGCCCGCTTGATCGCCTCTGCATCTCATCGATCTCTTTTGTGTTCAGAGAGATCCGCGCGTACTTCGGCGGTTCAGGCTCACCTCTTGGGCCAGTGCTTTGAGGTGTGGCCTAGAACAGTGCACTCCATGGTGGGCTCCATCATGCCCTCTCGGGTAATCTTCGCAGGAGGACGGCGCTTTCACACTAACCGGCCAAGCTGCGGCTATTCTCGCCCGAGCACTGGAATCGCGAGATTGTCTCGGTTCTCTCCTTATAGTCCGGCGCACTTGACGTAAAAGGAAGCGAGCTGTTCCATACATATCGCTTATGACGCAGCGTCGAAATCTGCCGCGGCGCCCCTCCATTTGCATATTTTCTGCAATTGCGGAGGATTTCCGCTGTCTTTAGATGTCGATGCGCTCTTATGCTCAGCTAGCTCCTGCGATCTGATCAATCTGTCGTAACACGAATAAGTCGAATGATGCCTGCTGTGAAGACTGAAGGGAACGGGAGCGGCAGCAGGGCGCCGGTCCGTAGCGACTGGGAGCGCTCCGAGGCCAAAGCGCTCTATGGCCTGCCATTTGCCGACCTGATGTTTCAGGCGCAGAGCATTCATCGCGCGAACTTCGATCCAAACTACATCGAGACTGCAAGCCTGCTCAGCATCAAGACGGGCGGCTGTCCAGAAGACTGCGGCTACTGCTCGCAGAGCGCGCATTACGACACCGGCTTGAAAGCAACCCGCCTGATGGATCGCGACGATGTGATAGCCACTGCGCAAAGCGCCAAAGATGCTGGCGCGAGTCGCTTTTGCATGGCCGCGGCTTGGCGGAGTCCAAAGGACCGCGATCTTGATCAGGTTTGCGACATGATTGCCGCAGTCAAGCGGCTCGGCATGGAAACCTGTGTCACGCTCGGTATGTTGACGCCTAAACAGGCCGCGCGGCTCTCCAAGGCTGGGCTCGACTTCTATAATCACAACATCGACACCTCTCCAGAGTTCTACGGCAGGATCATCACCACCCGCACCCTGCAGGATCGCATCGACACGCTTGCGCATGTCCGCGAGGCGGGCATCAAGGTCTGCTGTGGCGGCATTATCGGTATGGGAGAGCGTGCCGAGGACCGCCTGGGCATGCTGGTGCTTCTTGCCAATCTTCCCAACCATCCGGAAAGCGTGCCGATCAACCTGTGGAACAAAGTTAACGGCGTGCCGGTCAATGACACTGCGGAACGTCCCGATCCGATCGCTCTGGTGCGGTTAGTTGCTACCGCACGGATCATGATGCCGAAGACCGTAGTGCGCTTGTCTGCCGGACGGCAGTATATGACCGATGAACTCCAAGCGCTGTGCTTCCTGGCCGGCGCGAATTCGCTCTTCATTGGCGATGTGCTATTGACGACCAACAATCCGGAGCGTGATCGCGACGCGCACTTGCTGCACCGGCTAGGCATTACCTCAGGGCTTGGGTGATGAAGCGCCTAGGATCCTGCGGACCCACAGCTTGGCTCGGACGCAAATCGCGCTCATGAACGGCAATGTCCATCGCACTTCCATAACCGACCCCAATCTGAACTGTGAGATCTCCATGTTTGGCGGCAAAATCATCATCGTGGGATATGCCTTATTCGAAGAGGAATATGCCAAGCCGTTCATTCCGCGCGTCGTACTTGTCGACTGGGAGACTCAAATATCGCGGGCGTGAAATTCTGAGGACCGAAGCTGACGCTTCGCAATTAATGAAGCTTTGCGTGATTGGGGTCCGTTCCGGGAGAAATAATGAAGACAAGTCATGCGGCCAAAGGCGGCGACTATGTCGCGGCTTTGCGTGCTCTGAAAGAAGCTGACCGGCTGCGCGGCCTCAAGCCGCGCGCGGGGATTGATTTTGTCTCGAACGATTATCTGGCGCTCGCGACTGCGCCGCGTATCAAGAACGCTATCTCAGCCGCGCTTGAGGCAGGCACCCCCATCGGAGCCGGCGGGTCGCGGCTTTTGCGCGGCAATTGTGAGGAGCACGAAAAGCTCGAAGCTCAAGCGGCTCGGTTCTTCGGAGCGGAGACGGCCCTCTTCTTTGGCGGCGGTTATGTTGCAAATTTCGCCGTCTTAACAACCGCTGCCACAGCGGGATGACTTGCTCGTCCTCGATGCCCTCGTGCACGCAAGTGTACATGAAGGTGCGCGAGCCGGTCGGGCCGAGTTTCGGATCAGCGAACATAATGATCGTCAGTCGGTCGAGAGCACGATTTGCGAATGGCGCGCGAACGGCGGCATTGGGCGCGTTTGGATCGTGGTCGAAAGCCTGTACAGCATGGATGGCGATTTCGCGCCACTCAAGGATCTGGTGGCTATCGGCTGACCGTTACGACGCGTTGTTCCTGATGATTGACGAGGCTCATGCCACAGGCGTTTACGGCGAGTACGGACGAGGACTCACGGCGCCCTACGAGAAGCGCGAATGTCCTAGTGGTTCACACCTGCGGCAAGGCGCTGGGCGCTGCTGGCGCACTCGTTACGACCACACGAGTGCTACGCGACTTCTTGGTAAATCGCTGCCGTCCATTCATCTTCGCCACTGGCTGTCGCCGTGCGAGAGGCACTCTTGATTCTACGAGAGGAACCTGAGCGGCAACAGCAACTGGCCAGCCTTGTCGCGTTTGCGCATCGGGAGATCCGCGTACGCGGTCTGCGGACTCCTTCGGGCTCGCAGATCATCCCCTACGTCGTTGGAGAGAATGCCCGTGCAATGGGCCTGGCATCCGCGTTGCAGGCTCGCGGCTTCGATATCCGCGGGATCCGGCCGCCAACGGTGCCAGCGGGCACGTCCCGCCTCCGGATTTCAGTCACGCTCAATGTCGGGGAGGACGAGGTCCGTTCAATGCTAGATGCTCTGAAAAAGGAGACGACGAACTGGTCTCAGTCAGCCGGTGCATCGTGGTGACCGGCACAAATACCGCAGTTGGAAGAACGGTCTTTTCTGCCGGTTTCGCCAAGCTCCTCGGCGCGAACTATTGGAACCGGTTCAGGCTGGCTCCGACCGAGAGACAGATATCCAGCTCGTCGCACGGTTGGGACGTCTCCCATCTTTCACCTAACGGAGTTCGGATCGACGCAGATTCGCTCCAGCTCCCGAATACTCGGAAACGGCCGCTCGTGATCGAAGGCGCAGGGAGCTAATGGTGCCGCGGACGCAAAGTATTCTTTACATTGACGCTATTCGAGGGATGGCGGCTTCCGATTGTGCCTTGTGCGAGCACGACTCGGCGCAGTGATTTACTCTCGACTTTCGATGGAAGCTCTGCGAAGGCGCCAGTTCAGAAATCGTGGAATGGCATTCATTGGCGAACGAAATGTCGACATTGAGAGGGCCATTTGCGAGATTGGAGCCGTACGTCGGTTGGGACGTTCGCCTTGGCTTTCTCCTCGCACCGCAGACGCGCTGCAGGCGCTTTCAGCGAATCGACGAAGTCGCCGATCTGGCATCCGTTTACGCAGCACGCGCTTCAGGACGATATGACGAAGATTGTGCGTGGCGATGGTGCTTACCTGTACACTGCGGATGGAGCTAGTATCATTGATGCGATCTCATCGTGGTGGGTCGTGACGAATGGTCATTGCCACCCACGAATTTTGAACGCAATTCAAGATCAGCCAAGCAGACCCAACCAGATCATCTTTGCCGGGTACACTCATGATCCGGTCGACGAAGTCGCGACGCAACTTCTGAAACTTACGCCCGATGGGCTTGAGCATGTCTTTTTCTCCGAAAGTGGTTCCACGTCCGTGGAAGTTGCTCTAAAAATGGCGCTCGGCTAGTGGCATAATGTCGGCAAGCGTCGAACGCGCATTGTCGTAATGGAACATTCCTATCCCGGCGACACGATTGGGGCGATGTCGGTCCGTTCCCGCGGCGTGTTCAACGTGGCGTGCGGGCCCCTGCTCTTCGACGTTGGCACAATTCCGTTCCCGACGAAGGGTCAAGAGCAGGCAAGTCGATGCGCTCGACTCCATTTGCTGAAAAGAAAGGCCAGCCGCCTTTATAGTTGAGCCGCTGATATTGGGGGCGGGCGGAATGCTGATGTACCCAGCCTGGGTGCTAAGACAAATGAAGCAGATCTGCGAGGCCTCGGACGTTCTGTTGATTGCCGACGAGGTCATGACGGGATGGGGCGCACCGTTACACCGTTCGCCCGCGAGCAAGCCAATGTCACGCCCGATACCGCCTGCTATTCCAAAGGTCTCACGGGTGGGGCGCTCCCTCGTGCGGTGACACTCTGCCGTGCGGATATTTTCGGCGCGCATTACTGGAAAGATCGTACGCGTACGTTCTTTCATTCGAGTTCATATATCGCCAATCCAGTAGCCTGCGCCGCCGCAACGGCGAACCTGGATCTCTGGCGGGACCAAGACACTCGTGAGCGTGTAGGGTTGGTCGCCGCAATGCAAGAACAGGCACTGGAGCCATTCCGCACCGACTCGCGCTTTGAAATGTTCGTCGGACCGAGACCATCACAGCGCTCGATCCGAAAACGGCCGATCCGGGTCATCTAGCGGGCATCGGCCCCGAAGCTTGGAGCCGTCTTCAAGGACCGAACTCTGCTGCTGCGGCCGCTTGGCAATACGATTTACGTGATGCCGCCGTATTGTGTCACGGCGGCAGACCTGGCTGGAATCTACGCCGCGATTAATGACGCTGCCGACACTGTGTAGCCGATCTTGTATCGGCTAGCTGTCTGAGGTTTCAGAATCGACTTGCCGGATGAACTCCTGCGCTAAAACGTGAAATTAGTCCGAAATGCGCAAATCTCGACAAAAGCGGGCCGATTTTCCTCCCTTGGATAGAGGTACCTTCCGTTGCTGGCGAGTGCTAGGAGGGCGCAACGGGTCAGCCGAAGTGAGCAGACGCGGCAACAAACGTGGCCGGATGACAAATTGCGACGCGATGGTTGACTAAGCGAGTCTCAGCATCACGAATGTGTCCCATGAAAATGCAACGCCACAGCTTCGGCCTTAGACGCGGCAAGGCCTTCTCATGGGAGCAACACGCGAACTCCTGTCTTCTATTATCTGGAAGGCGAGAGCAGGTGAGCAAGGAATGACTTAGGATGCATCGGTAGCGCCGCGCGCGTTCATGATGCAGGCATTTGGAGAGCACAGGATGGGATTGTTGGACGGCAAGGTAGCGATCATCACCGGGGCAGGCGGCGGTCTGGGCGAGGCTTATGCGACGCTGTTCGCCAAAGAGGGCGCGGCCGTCGTCGTCAATGACCTCGGCAGCTCGGTCGACGGTTCGGGCGCTAGCGGCGCGGCTGAAAAGGTAGCGGCTAAGATCATAGCGGCCGGCGGACGGGCCGTGGCCAATAGCGATGACGTATCCACAGTGGCCGGAGGTGAGAATATCCTCAGAACCACGATCGAGGCATTCGGCCAAGTTGACATCCTGATCTGCAATGCAGGAATCCTGCGGGACCGGACATTTGCCAAGACCTCGGAGGAGGATTGGGATCTCGTCGTCAAGGTTCATCTGAAGGGGGCCTACTGTTGCTCGCTACCCGTTTGGAACTGGCTCAAAGATAACCGTCGACCAGGCGTGATCATTATGACGTCCTCAACGTCAGGGCTTTTCGGGAATTTCGGCCAAGCAAACTACGGAGCGGCCAAGGCGGGTATCTATGGCCTGATAAGAGTTCTCTCCATCGAGGGTCGCAAATATGGCATCCGCGTTATGGGCGTGGCGCCGAACGCGGTCACTCGCATGTGGGCGGACGTTCCAGGCATCCGAGAGGGCGAACCCGATCCCATCTTGCGTCCCGAGAATGTCGCTCCTGGCGTGCTCTTCATGGCGTCCGACTTGGCGGCGAACCATTCGGGCAAGGTCCTCGCCGTATCGGGAGAAGAGATCGCTGAAATTAAGATGCTGATGCCTGAGGGCTTCCATCCTAAAGGACCGTACACAGCGCAGGACGTGGCGGCTCGTGCGTCTTCGGTATTCTTTCCGGCAGATATGAAGCGGATCCCATCGAAGGCCTCGGGGTAGGAAAAAATGAGCGCTGGCCGAGTCGGTCAAGGAGGGTCCGATGGAGCAATTGCGCGTTTGGTTGAACCGAAGGGGGGATTCCGGGACGGGCCGGTTTGTGATCCAAGATGCTGGCTGGGGTGGAGGCCCGCATCAAATGGGCCGCCCTTTCTCCCCTGGATTCGCGTGAGCGCAACGACCTACGGCCGCGATGCAACTAAGCCGCGACTTTCTCCACATCAGACGCTTGGAGCAACCCTGGCGTCCGCAACGAGGCGTTCGAGGCCTTTCCGCCGCGGACCCTCGCCATGATGCGATCACCTCATCTGGCCGTCGCCGGTCGAGGTGGTTGCGATCTCCTTCCAGAGCGCGTGGATGTCGCAGCGCCGATACGCCGTCTCGACTGCGCATGGTACCCGCCGGCGGATTAGCGACCGGGTTCGGCGATTAAGCCGCAGTAGCTCCTCGTTCTTACAGAAATTCCTTAAGCTCAGCGAATTTTCAACGCGTTAATTGGGTGCTCTTTACAAATTACGACCAATTGGGGAGAGGAAAAGGCATGATTGTCGTGCGTGTTCTTGCGGCCGCGTGTGGTCTGCTCGCGCTCAATGCAATGGTCTCTGCAGAAACCAAGGATACGCTTGTCGCTGCGCTTGGGGCGGAAGCCACAATGCTTGATCCAAAAAGGTACTCCGCCGGCGTCGATCACTACTTCATCGGGCAAATGTTTGAGCAGCTGATCCGCTTCGATCCGGACCTGAAGATGGTCAACTGGCTGGCCGAATCCTGAGCGATCGAGGGAATGTCGGACAACCCGATCATCGGCGGGCATTTCCGACAGGCGCCTTGGCGCGAGATCTTTGGATCCCTGAGCCGCTCGTAGGGGAATTCGAACTCACCCGAGGTCAATGATTGCCGTTGCGGAACTTGCCCCCTTTACGGATGGTGCAGGCGGGCGTTCCCATCACTCGATCCTGTTCGCGCTATCCAAACTTCCTCGTCGACCTGTCCTACAGCATCATCGATCTAAGGATCCCGCCCGTGAGTGCAATCTCGGCACCAACTCTTGTTACTGCCGTGGGGGACACGACCCGCGGACGTTTCTGATCCGTTTCCGGCTGAAGGGCAGGTCGTGGATTCCGATTCTGATCCTGTTGCTGATCATTGCCGCAGCTATCGGGGCGGAGACAACACCCAACGCCCTGAACCTGGCGTTTCGGCCGCCGTGCTGACAAGCTCGCGGCAGCTACGGATATTTGCTCTCACCGACAATCTCGGTCGAGACGTCTTCTCGTACATCATCGCCGGCTCGCGGGTATCCGCTATCGTCGCCCTCTAGCGATCGTATCATCGCGGGATACTTCGGATACTTCGGCAGCATCATTTGATGCAGTGATCATCCGCATTGCCGAAATCATGATGGCGATCCCCCGGTCCCGCGCTAATAGCGCTGACCTTTTCCGCAGCAATGGATCCCGGTCTTTCCGCGGTCGTCATCGTTATCATGCTCACCTATTAAACCTGGCAGCGCCGCATCATCTGCAGCGAGATCCTGTCGTTGCGCGAGCGGGATTACGTGGCATTCGCCAAAGTCGCCCGCTCACGATCGTCTTCCGGCACCTCCTGCCAAACAGCTTCAACTCACTTCGGGTTCTGACGAGGCGGCCGATCGGCCGGGCGGTGAACTTCGGCGGCAAGAGCCTCGGCAGGATGTCAAGGCACGAGACTAAGGCGCTCCTTCGGGATCCGTACGCCTCCCTTAAGCCGTGCTTAACGGTGCGCAGATCATACGGAGCCGACTACGAGCGCGACCACGCGAGGTTGAACGCACGATTGACCGAGCTTCTGGAGGCCGTCGAGCTGTCGCCATCCGCCGCTGACCTCTGCCTGCACGAATTCTCCGGCGGACAGCGGCAGCGTAACGTCATTGCGCGTGCTCTCAATCCGCTCATCATCTTCACGATGGACCGCTCGCGGCGCTCGACGTGTCGGTCCTCGGCGCAGCTAGCGAAGACCAGATCCCACCCTCACCAAATCCACATGCGACGTATTCATAGAGTCGTGCTGCAATATTAGTCTGGCGGATGCGACCCGGTACTGATCTGGTTTCCGCGGCCGAGTGACAATGAATCCCGTACTCGCCGACCTGTCGTGCTCAGCGCGTCGTCGCGACCGATACACGTGCCGTGATCAATACATGACAAAGATCGACTGACGCGGCCGTCAGTCTTGCTTCGGCCGCGAACTATCTTAGTTCGCATTCCTGTTTGACCCGTTCGACGTTCGGGCGCTGCCGCCATTACGACCTTGGTGTGATCCAGAACGGGTTCGCGACGTTTGGACGCACTGGGCTAGACCTTGCAACGGAAGAGCCATGCGCGCCTTCGAATATGGCGAGGGAGCGTACGACTGCAGGACTATACGGCTCGAATGGCGTTCGCTCTGCGTGAGCAAAAAAATATAGGCTGCACGCAGAACTGTCAGCAGTTTCGAGCTTAAGGGCGAAAGGCCGATCGCTCAATCTCGCGAGAAGCTCTTGCCGCGCGGTCATGAATTCCACGGCGCTAGACTAGGGGAGATCGGTTTCAAAGCCGGTGCTTGCGATTGTCAGCTCCGCCTGCAAGTTTGGGTAGCTTGAGCTGTTCTTCGAGGAGTTATAACCCGTATCGGGTACTCGCTAGAAGACGCCGAACTTCAATTCGCACGAGCGTATCATATCGGTCGATCAAGCCCGGAGTTAATGTCGTGCTCGTGACAAAGAAAGCGGGCGCGCGGCCGAATCGAAATCAGAATTGCGGCGAAGCATTGGAGAAATGTGGCTTAGGGGCAATGCAAGTTAGCGTAATCCGATAGTGGGCTGTATGCAGGTAGCCGTTGGGGCAATCGACCACATGGAGGGATCATGAACGGTTCGGAAAGTCTGGCGAGAATGCTGGTTGCGGGCAAGGTGGACGTGTTTTTCACCAATCCCGGTACTTCGGATATGCACTCCGTATCCGCGCTCGATCGCTTCGAGAGCGTGACCGGTCTGTTCGACGGCCTCGTGACCGGTGCCGCCGACGGCGACCACCGCATAAAGGGAGCGCCTGCGTCGATGCGACAATGGGATTGCCAATCTTCATACCACCAGGAAGGGCAAGTCCGGTATCGGGTTAGGTGCACACGTCGCCCGACGCGCGATCAGTGGCGCGCGACGGCGCCGCCGCGATAGAGGCGGGGCGGCATCGCCACGGCAGATCGTGATCCTGCGAGCGGACACCGCCTCGAGTGATGTCGACGGCGTCGCTGAAGTCGGCGCGATCTCGCACCAGCCGAGATATCGGCGTCGGCTCGTCGACGGCGTGGCAAAGAATCTCAAACGTTGGGAGTGCACATGTTAGGACGGGTCCAAGGAAAGGTCGCGCTGGTGACGGGCGGCGCGTCGGGCATTGGGGCTGCGATCGTGGAACTGCTGTCGCAGGAGGGCGCGACGGTCGTCGCGACCGACATCAACGAGATGAACGGACCTGAAATCGTCACGCGCCTGAAGAAGGCCGGTCGCGAAGTGAGCTTTCTCGTGCAGGACGTCACAAGTGAGGAGCGCTGGATCGAAGTCGTAGCCGAGATCGGCAAGCGCCATGGTCGGCTCGACGTGATGGTGTCCAATGCGGGGATCGGCATCGGCGTGCCCTCGATTGTCCACATGTCGCTGCAGGATTGGCGCCGGCAGACCGCGATTAATATGGACGGCGTCTTCCTGTCGGTGAAGCATTCTTTGCCGCTGATGCGCAAGCATGGCGGCGGCTCGATCATCATGATGTCGTCGATCGCTGGCCTGCGTGGTTCGGCAAATCTCGCCGGCTACTCCGCGACGAAAGGCGGTGTGCGGCTGTTCGCCAAGTCGATCGCAATGGAGTGCGCGCAAGTTGGCGATGGCATCCGCGTCAATTCTGTGCACCCCGGTATCATCGATACGCCTATCTGGGGCAAGATCCCGACCGGCGCTCCTGGCACCGGCCAGAACGCGCCGATCGGTCCGGAGGAGCGTGCAAGAGTCGTGGCGCCGCTTGGTCGTGCCGGGCAGGCAATCGATATCGCGCAAGGCGTGCTGTATCTAGCCTCGGATGCGTCACGGTATACGACCGGCACCGAACTCGTCATCGACGGCGGCATCAACGCCGGCGGTGTGGTGCGAGCGCAAGCCGCGGCTTGCTAGTGACCTGCCACTGCGTATTTCCTCCAGAAGGAGTTAGAGTCGGGCCCGAAGAAGGACGGACGAATGAATGAGCAAGGTTCACGAAAGAGCAGATTATCGCGGTATTGAAGGCGCATGAGGCTGGGGGCGAAGACCGAATTGAATCAAGAGGACCTGCGGTATGCCGTCCCGGGCGGCATCTTTTACTTCGATATTGGAGCAACTTTGGATCATGCAGTTGAACGGTGATCAGAAACTAGAGGCCTATCGGCTGATGCTGCGCATCCGTCGATTTGAAGAAGAGGGTATGCGCCAGTTCAAAGCTGGGAAGATCCCAGGTTCCTTCCACGCGAGCGTGGGTCAGGAGGCCGCTATCGTCGGGGCATGTCTCCCGCTTCGGGACGATGACGCCGTGACTGGAACTCATCGTTCGCACGGTCATCCGATCGGGAAGGGCGCCCATCTGGACGCGCTCATGGCTGAATTGATGGGAAAGGAGGGCGGCATTTGCAAGGGGCGCGGAGGTTCGATGCACCTTGCAGACAGATCGGTCGGGATCATCAGCGAATCGGCCATCGTGGGAGGGGGCATTCCTCTCGCCACAGGCTGCGCGTTCAGCGCCAAGGTGCGAGGCGTCGATCAGGTTACTCTTTGCTTTTTCGGCGATGGAGCGGTTAACGAGGGCACCTTCCATGAGAGTCTCAACATGGCATCGCTCTGGAAGCTACCGGTCATCTATCTTTGCGAGAACAACGGCTATGCAGTTTCTACCTCGGTAGCGCAAAGCCACGGGCAGCCGGACATCGCGCTGCGGGCGGCGGGCTACGGCATGCCAGGCGTTAAGGTTGACGGGCAGGACGTGAGCGCCGTCTACGAAGCCGCAGCGCAGGCCGTCACGCGAGCACGCGTGGGCGATGGGCCAACTCTCATAGTGGCTGAGACCTATCGGTTCGATGAGCACAGCTTCGGCATGGTGATTTCGGGGCCGCCGTACCGGCCGACCGAAGAAGTCGAGCGATACAAGCGCGAGCGAGATCCGATTGTACTCTATCGCAGCGAGTTGCTGAAACAGGGTGTCGACGACAATATCTTAACAGCGATCGAAGAAGATGTCATCGACGCCGTAAAGCAGGCTGTAGAATTTGCCTTGTCCAGTCCAACGCCTTGTCCGGACACTTTGGCCGACTACATGTTTAGTTCGCCGCTTCCGGACCATTACAGCTCCGTCAATGGGCTGGAGAGGAATTAGTCGACATGCAAACCGACGCCCAGAAACTTGCCGTGGCGCCCAGCACCTATGTTCTGATGAGCTATCTTGAAGCCATCCTACAGGCGCAGATAGAGGAAATGGAGCTCGATGAGCGCGTCATCCTCATGGGAGAGGACATTTCGGTGTATGGCGGCGGCAAACTCGTCGAACTATTCGGGACAAATCGAATTTGGAACACACCGATCTCAGAAGGCAGTTTTACCGGCGTCGCGGTCGGCGCCGCCATCAACGGGTTGCGTCCGATCGTAGACCTAACAATTGCGAGTTTCGTTTATCTGGCCTCGGACCAGATCATCAATCAGGCCTCAAAGTTACGATACATGACAGGAGGTCAGATCGACGTTCCAATCGTGGTTCGCGCCTGTATGTACTCGATGAAGTCGCTGGCAGCCCAGCATGCTGACCGACCTTATACGTTCTTCATGAACGTGCCGGGCCTTAAGATCATCAGCCCGACCAGCCCCGCAGATATCAAGGGGCTTTTGAAATCGGCCATTCGCGACGGCGATCCTGTACTCGTCTTCGAAGACGCCCGCCTATGGCCGCTCAAGGGAAATGTGCCCACAGATCCGAAACACATAATCCCGATTGGCAAGGCGGATATGAAACGCGAGGGAACAGACGTAACGCTCATCGCCGTTGCCGGCGCCATTCGGCCGACGATGCAAGCTGTCGACGCGCTCGCCAAGCAAGGCATTTCGGTCGAAGTCATTGACCCACGTACGTTGAAGCCGCTCGACCATGAGGCGTTCAAGAAATCGGTCGCGAAGACCGGAAGGCTTGTAATCGTTGAGGACGCGCACCCTGTCTGCAACGTCGGAAGTGAAATCGCAGCTGTGATGGTGGAAGAGGCTTTCGATTTATTGAAGCGACCCATCCTGCGCCTGAGCGCTCCGGACATTCACGTGCCCTTCAGTCCGTCCCTTGAGAACGACTTCTACCCGACGACGGAGCGCATTGTGGCTGCCGTACGGCGGCTGCTCTGAGATCCTC